>NZ_JBEPCY010000001.1:237944-743108 GCF_040299965.1 Streptomyces sp. NPDC000594
GGCCGCCCCCCCCCCGCCCCCTACCCCCCCCCGGGGTGCTCCCCCCCCCCCCGCGCCCCCCCGCGGGGGGGGGGGGGGGCGCGCGCGGCCCCGCGGCCCGCGCGCGCCCGCCGCCCCCGTTGTCCCCGGGCGGGCCGGGGACAACGGGGGGCGTCTCAGATGAACGGGTCGTAGTCCGGCCCGAGTTCCGGTGTACCCGCCTCGCCCGCTATCTTCTCCAGCTCAAGGTTGGAGCGGTGACGCGCGCAGTGGAAGTGGCAGTCCCGGGTGGGGTCGATGATCCCCCGGTCGGAGTTCTGCCAGATGTCCGGGAGGCGTTCGGTGACCGCGTCCCCGATCTTCGCCTGTGAGTTGCCCCGGTGGTAGGAGCAGACGTACACCCCCGAAGGGGTGATCAGGGTACGCAGCTCCGCCACCTTGCACTGGTGGTACTCCTTGGGCTGCACCGATCCCACCCGGTTCCGCAGCGAGGTCAGGGTGGACGAGTTGATGATCTCGAAGGTGTCGCTCGCCCAGCGCCGTTCGGCCTCCGCCAGCTGGTCGTCGACGGAGCGCAGGATCTCCTCGGCCACCTGGATCACATGGTGGCCGTCGTCGAACATCGCCTTGGTCTCGAAGTAGTCGCAGCCGATGTCCTGGGCGAGCCCGGCGGCCTCCAGCACCTCATGGTGGTTGCTGATCATCGTGCCGTCCCGCTTCGGACGGGTCATCACCAGATAGGAGTAGCCGAGCGCGCCCTTCTTGGCCTCGGCCAGCAGCCGCATATTGCCGACCACCTTGTCGAAGACGCTGCGGCCCTTGCGGTCGGGGCGGAACACGCCATAGGTCTCGCTGGTCCCGGCGTCCATGGAGACCCGTACCCAGGAGGCGTACTCGGCCAGTTCGTCGAGGTTCTGCTGGATCATCGTGCCATTGGTGACCACACCGATGGCCACCCCGGCCTCGCCCAGGACCCGCAGCACCTGCCGGGTGCCCCGGTGGGCCAGCGGCTCGCCGCCCCCGATGAGCACCACACCGCGGACGGACATCTCTATCAGCTCCTCGGCCAGCTCGGCCAGGCGCTCGGGGGTGAACCGCCCCTGGTTGAGCAGCTTGCCGCTGATGCACTCGGGGCAGGCGAGGTCGCAGAAGGTCGTCGGATCCAGGTCCACCACCAGGGGGCCGGTGGAACGTTTACCGGCGGCTGCCTCCAGTACCCGAGGCCAGCCGGCGGGCTGGTACAGCTTGGACACCAGGTCGAGACGGTCGAACGTCACAGAGAACTCCTGCTGGTCAAGTGGGGCCGGGACGGCGGTCCCAGGCCCTCGGTCGTTCGGCGGGGCGTGGTCGGCGCCCCCGGCGCCCGGCGGTCCGGGCGCCGTGTTGCCGGTGCCGCACCCGGCGGTCCGGGCCGTGCGCGGTCAGCCCTTGACGGCTCCCGCGGCCAGACCGGCGGCCACCCGGCGCTGCACGATCAGGAAGAAGACCACGACGGGCAGGGCGGTGAGGGTGGCCCCCGCCATCAGCGCGCCGTAGTCGGTACCGAAGCTCGTCTGGAAGGAGACGAGCCAGATGGACACGGTCTGTTTGTCATTGCTGGACAGCAGCACATAGGCGAGGACGTACTCGTTCCACGCCTGCACCAGGGAGTAGATGGAGGTGGCCACCAGACCCGGTGCGAGCAGCGGCAGGGTCACCCTGCGGAAGGCCCCGGCCCGGGTACAGCCGTCGACCATCGCCGCCTCCTCCAGCTCCACCGGGATCCCGGCGACGAAGCCGCGGAGCAGCCAGACCGTGAAGGGCAGCATGAAGACGAGATAGGTCAGGACGACACCGGTCAGGCTGTCCGTCAGCCCGGCGTCGCTCAGCAGCAGATAGAGCGGGATGATCAGCCCGGCCAGCGGGATCATCTGGACCGAGAGGATCACCAGCACAAAAACCCTGCGGCCGATGAAGGAGAAGCGGGCGACGGCATAGGCGGCCAGCACACCGATCAGCAGGGAGATCACCACGGTCCCCGCGCCGACCAGCGCGCTCGCCCGGACGCTGGACCAGAAGGTCTCCGAGGCCATCGCCCGGCGGAAGTGGTCGAGGGTGGGCTCGGAGGTCCAGAAGGCGGGCGGGCTGCTGCGGATCTCGGAGGCGGGGCGCAGCGCCGTGAGGACCATCCAGTAGAGCGGGAAGGCCATCACCGCGCAGAACAGCAGCCCGAGGCCGTCGGCCCGCAGGGAGCGCTTGCCGCGCCGCCCGTGCCGAGGGGCCCCTGCCCCACCGACCCCACCGCCGGCGCCGCTCATTCGGTCTCTCCCATCCTGACGAGCTGACGGACGTAGAACACGGCTCCGGCGAGCAGCAGCACCACGGTCACCACCGCGATGGCCGCCCCGGTGCTGTAGCGGTTGATGGCGAAGGACTCGATGAAGGAGTGGACCCCGAGCAGGTAGTACTCCTTCTCCGGCTGCCCGGAGCGCATCAGCCAGATCTGGTTGAAGACCCCGAAGTTCCAGATGGCGTTGAGCGTGGTCACCATCACGAACGCGGCCTTGATGACGGGGAAGAGGATGTGGCGGAAGGACTGGAAGCGGTTGGCCCCGTCCACCCGGGCGGCCTCCTCCAGCTCGGGCGGGACCTGGGTGAGTGCCGCCTGGAGGGTGATGGCGGCGAAGGGCAGGGAGCCCCAGACCACGACGGCGGTGATGACGGCGAAGCCCTGCCAGGGGTCCTCGAACCAGTTGTGCTTGCTGAAGTCGGCCCCGGGCACCAGCCCGAGCAGGTAGTTGGCCACGCCGTAGTCGGAGTCGGTGAGCCAGCGGAAGACGGAGGCGGCGACCATCACCGGCATCGCCCACACCGCCACCAGCACTCCGGCCATGGTCACCCGGACCCAGGGGCTGACCCGCCGGGCCAGCAGGGCGACCGCCAGCGCCACCGCCATGGTCACGGCGGTACTGACGGCGGTGAAGAGGGCGGTACGCCCGACGACCTGCCAGAAGAAGGGGTCGCCCGCGATGGCACGGTACTGCCGCAGACCGGCCCACGGCGGTTCCGTGCCGGCGAACAGCTCCCGGCGGGTCATGTCCTGGAAGGACAGCAGCACCAGTTCGACCAGGGGATAGCCGAGGACGGCGGTGAGTGCCAGCACCGTCGGGGCGATCAGGAGGTACGGGACGGCACGGCGCAGGGCCGTCCGGCCCCGGTGCCCTCCCCGGCCCGTGCGCGGGGGCCGCGAGGTGGCTTCCGGAGGGTCTGCGGTCACCATGCGGGCAGCTCCTCGAATCGTGGTTCGCGGCGCGCCCGGGCGTACACGCGGACCGGCGCGGAACAGGCAGGAAAGGACGGGAAAGGGCAGGAAAGGGCAGGTGAGGACAGAACAGGGCAGGGAGGGTGGAGTGAGGGAGCGCAGGGCGGCCGGTGGAGGGTCAGTTGCTGTTGACGACGGCGTCGATCTCGCGGTCCGCGTCCCGGGTCGCCTCCGCCACGGACTTCTTCCCGGTGGCGATGGACTGGAGCATCGCGGGCAGCACATTGGACTTCTCCACCGCTCCCCAGCCGGGGGCGAGCGGCGTCACCCAGCCGCGCTCGGCGGCCTGTGCGGCGGCGGCGTTGATGCCGTCGGCGGGGACATCACGGAGCTGGACCGTGTTGTTCGGCAGCGTCTCCGCCTTGATGAGCCGCCGCTGCGAGCCGCGGTCGGTGAAGAGCTTGATCCACTCCCGGGCCAGCTCCTGGTTGCGGGACTTGGCCGGCACGGCCAGCAGGGAGCCGCCGAGGAAGGGCGGCATCAGCTCACCGGAGGGGCCCGGGAAGGCGAAGGTGGCGAACCTGCCGCGCAGGGCCGCGTTGCCGCCCGCGCGGGGGTCCCCGGCGGCGTTCGCCTCCCAGGTGTTGCCGTAGAACATGGCCACCTTGCCCTGGCCGACCACTCCCGGCTCGTCGCTGTTGTCCTTGGAGCGGTCACCGACGTAGTAGTCGTCGATCAGCTTCTTCCAGGTGGTGAGGCCCTTGATGGAGGCGGGCGAGGAGAGCGCCCCGCGCCAGCGGCCGTTCTCCTGGACCGCCATCTCGCCACCGGCGTCCTTGAGCCAGGCCATGGCGGCGTACCAGTAGCGGCCGGGCATGTAGAAGGCGGAGAAGTTCTTGTCCTTGGTCCCGAATTCCGCCTTCACCCGGTCCAGGACGGAGAGCAGCTCCGGGTAGGTGCGCGGGGGCTTCTCCATGCCGACCTGCTTCAGCAGATCGGTGCGGTAGATCCCGACGCGCGCACCGGCGTAGTAGGGCACACAGTAGGTCTTGCCCTCGTACTGACAGGCGTCGGCCAGGGCCGGCAACCAGTGCTCGGAATGGTCGAAGTCCTTCTTTTCCACGGGGGTGAAGGCGCCATTGACGATGTAGTTGGTGGTTTCACTATTGCCCATCTCCACCACGTCTGGTACATCGCGACCGGCGAACGCGGCGTCAATCTTCTGGTTCTTGCTGGTCCACTGCTGGTACTGAACCTTGATCTCGGTCTCGGGATAGAGCTTGGCGAATCGTTTGTTCGTGGAGGCAACCAGATCGGGCCAGCTCTCCCGGGCGTCGACCGTCAGCCAGACCGTCAGCGAACGGGCGTCGCCACCACCGCCGTTCCCGCCTCCCCCGCCGTCGGAGGAGCAGGCGGCGAGCGTCGCGACCATGAGCCCGGCACCGAGAGCCGAGGTGAAACGGGGTAAGCGCCAGGACATGGATCTCCACCTTTCGAGGACCGGCCGAGCCGGGCTGCTATCTACCCAGCGAAGACCGGCAAACTACCGGTGGGGCGCTTTTTGGCCAGGATGGAGCGGCGCATTATGGAACGTTCCTGTTGCGGGTTGCCCCCCGTTCCCATGGGGAGGGTACTGAGAAGAACACAGAACAGCACCTCACCGGCCGATATTTATTGACGCAAAACACTAGGATGCGCCACTTGGGTGCCCTTGACGGTGACGCACCTCCTGACTCATTTTTCTCCTGGTGTCTCCCGCGTCCCCTATCGAAGGGTGTTGCACGTGATTAAGCACGACACGACGGCCGGTGATTCGGACACACGACCCGTACGGGTCAACTCCTGGAACGGCTGGGATCCGCTGCGCCATGTCATCGTCGGCCGGGCGGACGCGGCGGTGGTCCAGGCCCCCGAACCCGCCGTCCGCAGAGACTTCCCCGAGGACGGCTTCCCCCTCGGCACCTACGGCACCATGCCGGCCGACATGATGGCCGAGGCCAATGAACAGCTCGACAATTTTGCCGACATGCTGACCAAGCGGGGCATCCGGGTGGACCGGCCGACCCCGCTGGACTTCCATCAGAAGGTCTCCACGCCCGACTGGGAGCAGGAGACCATGTCCGGCTGCATGCCGCCCCGGGACCTGCTGCTGACGGTGGGCAACGAGGTGCTCGAAGCCACCATGTCGTATCGCAGCCGCTGGTTCGAATACCTCTGTTACCGGCCGATCCTCCAGGACCTCTTCCGGTCCGACGACCGGATGCGCTGGGAGGCCGCGCCCAAGCCGAGGCTGACCGACGCCAGTTATCACACCGCGTTCTGGGACACCTACAACCAGCTTCCCACCGATGTCCAGCTCGCCAAGGTGCGCGACTACGACCTGGTGCTCACCGAGGAGGAGCCCCTGTTCGACGCGGCCGATATCGCCCGCTTCGGCAAGGACCTCTTCGTCCAGCTCTCCTTTGTGACCAACCGCAGCGGCTACCAGTGGCTCAAGCGCCACTTCCCCGACCACCGGGTGCACGCCGTTACCTCCACCAACACCCATCCGCTGCATATCGACGCCACCTGGGTGCCGCTGCGCCCCGGGCTGGTGCTGCACTGCGGGGAGCGGCTCGCCGACCCCGAGCTGATGGAGTTCTACAAGCTGAACGACTGGGAGATCATCGAGGCGGTGCAGCCCGCGAGCTGGGACCACCCGCCGAAGCTCTCCTTCTGCAGCCCCTGGCTCGCGGGGAACATGATCAACCTCGATCGGAACACCCTCTGCATCGAGGAGAAGGAGGTACGGCTCTCCGAGCAGCTGGCCGGGTACGGCTTCGACATCGTGCCGGTCCCCTTCCGGGCCGTCGGCCCCTTCGGCGGCGGACTCCACTGCGCCACCGTCGACATCGAGCGCGAGGGCGACTGCGAGGACTACTTCCCCCGCCGCCACGGGCGGTACTGACCCCGTGAACGCCGCCGCACCGCACCCCGGGCCGGGGCCCGTCAAGGCCGTCATCCTCGACTTCTACGGCACCCTGGTCCATATGGTCCCGCCCCTGCCGCCGAGCCATGCGTCGGTCTTCCACCGCCGGGGCCTCGGACGGTACGCCGACGGCTGGGGCGACCAGTGGGCCACCGGGCCCCGCGACGGCGAGGAGCACCTCGTCCCCTCGCGGAGCGAAGCGGCCTACCGCGCCTGGGAAGTGGACCGGCTGCGGCGGCGCGCCCTGGACCTCGGGGTGCCCGAGGAGGAGGCCGGGCCCCTCGCGGCCGACCTCGACCGGGCGACCAAGAGCCTGCGGCTCGCGGTCTATCCCGAGGTGACGGCCGTGCTCACGCTGCTGCGCGAGCGCGGCCTCACGGTCGCCCTCTGCTCCAACTGGTACTGGGACCTGGACCGGGCCGTCGCCGGGGTGGGGCTCGACCCGCTCGTGGACACGGCCGTCACCTCGGCCCGTGCCGGGGCGCGCAAGCCCCACCCCCGGATCTACCGGGCCGCCCTGGAGGCCTGTGGGGTCGACGCGGAGGCGGCGCTCTTCGTGGGCGACATGTGGGAGTCCGATGTGCTGGGCCCGCTCGCCCAGGGGATCCGCGCCGTCCATCTCCACCGTCCCGACCGGGCGGTGGAGGGGACGGCGCCGCCCCTGCCCGGGCGGGCCCACCGGATCAGCTCCCTCCAGGGTCTCCAGGAACTGCTGTAGCCCGGTGCGCGAGGCGGTCCAGCAGATTACGGGTCACACGCACCACCCCCGCGTCCAGCTCCCGGCCGCAGACCGTGGGCCAGTCCACGGTGCCCGCGGTGAAGACCGTGCCGCCCGCCGTGAACACCCCCATGGTCGCGGCCCGGGGGCTGGTGATGGCCGCCTCGCGCTCGGGGCAGTTCCAGTGCCCCCACTTCAGATGGTGGAAGTCCTCGTGCACCGGGTCCAGCCGGTAGATGCCGAGAATGAGAAAGGACTCGGGGGTGCCGTCCACCCCGCTCGCCCGCGCCACGCCGTGCTCGTCGTACGTGTACGCCGCGCCGTCGCACTCGTACCCGATCAGTCCCGTCCCGGCCCCCAGCCGGTCGGGCTCCCCGCCGTCCCGGCCGTCCCGGAGTCCCGTGCCCTCGAAGATCCAGTGGTCCGCGTGCTGCACGGTGTAGCCCTCGCGCGGCCGGTCGCCCGGCCACTCACCGGGCCACATCCCGCCGTTGCGGAAGCTCACCCCGGTCAGGGTGTTCTCCGGCCGGCCGACGCCCTCCGGCGGCTGCGGCCACCAGAGATCCGTCGCCGGCAGATGCGGATACTCCTCCCCGACCCGGTGGTCGGTGTCCGAGACAAAGGCGGTGTTCCCGTCCGTAGGATGCACCCGCCACCAGCAGGTGTTGGCGCTGAGGAAGGCCACATGGCCCCCCGCCGCCACATGCGCGGCCACCTGGTCGCGCATCGCCTCGCTCCAGTACTCGTCGTGCCCGACGCTCAGCAGCAGATCGTAGGGGGCGAGCAGCCCGGGGTCCTCGTGCAGATCCAGATCGGTGCAGAACTCCACCGCATAGCCGTACCGCTCCAGCCAGGCGATGAAGGGGGCGTCCCAGTAGGCGAGATCGATCACCCCGCCCGGCCGGTGCAGGCTCAGCTTGTGGCCGCGTACCTCCCTGTCGCCGCCCTCCCGGTAGACCGGGTTCTCATAGAGATTGGAGTCCCGTGCCAGGCCCTCGTTGTCGGAGCGGTTGTACGCGTGCCGGGTGAAGGTGGACTTCTTGTAGAGGATCCGGCCCACCGTGCCGGGGACCCGGGGACGGAGCACGAAGAACTCCCGGGCGAAGCCCTCGATGCCGCTGTCGTCCAGCGGCGGCACCGAGCGCGCCCGTTCCTCGTCCCCCTCCACCAGCTGGATCAGATGGACACCCGGCCGCCACTCCTCGGGCACCGGGATCCCGTACGCGGGGAAGTTCCAGTCCGCCGAGGGATCGGCATGGCCGGGCACGCCGTCCGGATGCGCGGGCGGCGCGGTGAGCACCCCCCGGTAGGGGCCCGTCTCGGTGATGAACTCCAGCCGCCGGCCCAGCCGGTAGATCCGGACCCGGAACTCCTCGGCGTCGGTCGAGACATGGAGCCCCAGCTCCCCGCCCACCGTGACGCTCTCCCGGTCCACATAGCCCTCGATCACAATCCCTCCCCCTGGCGAATAATCGCCGATTCCGATGCAGGCGGCCGATGCTAAAAGATATTTCCCCATGCAACAACCTTCCGTATCGAGATCGGCCCGCATCGATCGCATTTCGGCCAACCGCTCTCATCGGAGAATGACCGGAGCGGCCGGCGGGTAGCGCGGCCGAAGCCAATGAAACCCTGTAAGGAAAGGAAAGCAATGGCCGGAGAATTTCGTGTCCGCGAGCTGGTCCTCGGTATTGAGGGACTGGCCCTGCTGCGCTCCGCCATCGACGCCGACGAGGGATTCCTCGAAGCGCGGGTCGCGGAGATCCGGAAGTTCGCCGAGGGGCAGGGGGAGGGGATGCCCGGCGCGGGCGCGGCCGTGTCCGAACTCGACGCGGCGGCCGGCTACGCCTCCTGGTCCCAGGTCTACGACTCCCTGCCCAGCTCCTTCCTGGAGGTGGAGGAGCCCATCGTCCGCGCGCTGCTGGACGAGGGCCCCATCGGCACCGCCCTCGACGCTGCCTGCGGCACCGGCCGCACCACGGTCGCCCTCACCGAGCGCGGATACCGCACCATCGGGGTCGACCAATCGCCCGAAATGCTGGAAAAGGCCCGTGAGAAGGCGCCCGACGCGGAGTTCCGGCGCGGCAGGCTGGAGGCGCTCCCGCTGGAGGACGCCAGTGTCGACCTCGCCGTCTCCACCCTGGCCCTGACCCATCTCCCCGACCTCGGGCCCGGGATCGCCGAACTCGCCCGGGTGGTGCGCCCCGGCGGACGGGTGATCATCACAGATATGCACCCCTTTGTGATCACCCTCCAGGGGCAGTGCCTCTTCATGGACGGTGACGACCTCGCCTTTGTCCGCAACCATGTCCATCTGCCCAGCCACTACATCAGCGCCTTCGCCGCGGCCGGTCTCGCCGTACGGTCCTGCCATGAACCCGTCTTCAATGGACGGCTCGCCCCCGGCGGATACGAGGAGTTCATCGCGGACGCGGCACGGGCGGCCTGGAACGGAATGCCCATCGTGATCGTCTGGGAAGCCGTCAAGCTCTGAAGCGCCGAAAAACACGAACGGCACGAACGGCATGGGCCACATGAACGGCCTGAGCGACATGAATGGCATGAATGGCATGAAGAACACGCACGACAGGAAAGGGAACGCTGTGCGAGTCGTCCTGTACACCGAACGCCCCGAACTCTGGGACCGCATTCCCGAGGTCTTCGCGGGAGTGGTGCCCGAATACAATCTGCACGGCGACATCAGCGACGGCTTCTGGAACCGGCTCTTCGACGACTTCGGCGACCACCAGTTCCTGCTGTACGACGAGGAGAACGACGACATCCTCGGCGCGGGCCGCTCACTGCCCCGGCTCTGGGACGGCACGACCGAGGACCTGGGCACCGGACTCGACGCCTCCATCAGGGACGCCTTCGCGGCCCATGACGCCGGGACCAAGGCCACCGCCCTCTGCGCGCTGGGCGTCGAGGTGGCCCCCGTCCACCAGGGCAAGAACCTCTCCCGGGCGCTGCTCAACCAGATGATCACCATGGCCCGCGCCGATGGTCTCGACCATCTGATCGTGCCCGTCCGTCCGATATGGAAGCACCGCTACCCGCTGATCCCCATCGAGCGGTACGCCTTCTGGACCCGTGCGGACGGTGAGCCCTTCGACCCGTGGATCCGCACTCAGGTGCGGTGCGGGGGCACGGTCACCTCGGCGATGGAGAAGTCCTGCCGGATCAGCGGCACGGTGGGGGAGTGGGAGTCCTGGACCCGGATGGAATACCCGGAGAGCGGTGACTATGTCTTCCCCGAGAGCCTGAACACCCTGCGGGTCGACCGGGAGCAGGACCTCGCCGTCTACTGGGAGCCCGCCGTGTGGATCACCTACGATCTGCGCGGGTCCGCTCCAGAAGGACCGTCCCCGCGTTGACGGCGGACCAGGCGTACGCGGACAGCAGCTCCGTGTGCGCCTGGCCCACCTCGGGACGGCGCTCCGGCGGCAGCCCCGCGGGACCCACGGTCGAGACCGCCGCGGCCCGCAGCCGCTCGGCCGCCGGAGTCCCCCCGCGCCCCGCGCCCTCGGGCGCGTGCCGCCGGAAGGCGTCCTGGGCCTGCCGCCCCAGCAGCAGACAGTGGATCCACAGCTCGTCCGCGAAGTCCGCGCCGAAGAGATCCGCCACCGCCGCCGCGGCGTCCGCCGGCCGCCGCTCCCGTACCAGCCGCTGGATCGCCCCCTCCGTCAGCAGCCCCGTCCCGGGCAGCGCCTCCCGCCAGGTGTAGTGGGACCGTGCGGCGGGTGTGGCGTCCTGGCCGGGCAGCCGGATGAACCCCTCCCCGTACCGCATATACGGCAGCCACTCCAGCTCCTCCAGCACCCAGCCCTCGTACAGCAGCGGACGGGCGTCGTCCACGGCGGTGGGGCAGACCGCGAGCCGCACCCCCTGGGAGGCGTGGCCATTGATGCTGCTGGTGCCGGTGTGCTCGGTGACGGTCGGCACCGCCAGCAGCGCGCTGCGCCGTCCGCCCTGCCGCAGAAAGGCCGCCATCACCTCGTCGTCATGGCGCTGACCGCTGCGCTCGGCGAACCGCCGGAAGGCCTCGGCCTCCGCCACCGGGAGGCTGATGGCCAGGGTCGGGGTGAACTCCTCCGGTACGGCGCGCACCCAGCCCGCGCCCGCCAGCGCCGCGAGCCGGGCCGCGGCGCCGTTGCGGGCATGCCAGTTGGTGTAGAAGGCGAGCGCGTCACCGGGGAACCGGTCGGCGCAGTGGGCGACCAGGTCCAGCATGTCGTCGGGGGCGGCCACATCGTCCTGGATCATGAACTGATGGGTGGCTCCCTCGGCGACCCGCTCCCAGGCGACCAGGGCGGTGCGCAGCGCCGAGGGGTCCGCGTCCGGAGCGGGGTCCAGGGCGAGGCCCCCCAGCCCCAGGCGTGCGGCCAGCTCCTCGGCCTGGGCCCGGCGCACCGGATGGGTCATCACGGCCGAACTGACGCGTGCTGCGGGCATCGAGGGGTACTCCTTCAGCCAACCGACCGGCAAGGACTCGTTGCCGATCATGGCCGTACCTCGGTCGGTTTCCGGTGACGGCGTCGGGACGACGACCGGAAAGGGACCCTCACTGACTCGATTCAGCTGTCCTCGGAAGTCCTACCGCCACGGGGCCGTCCTGGTCGGGTCACCCCATCAGATCCGGCCCGGGGTCCGTCCGTGCTCCCGGGCCCGCCACTCGTGGTCGTTGCGGTGGTCCAGCGCCCGCCGCTGACATCGGCTCTCGCTGAACCGGCCCTCCTGGCGGGGTAACCGGGGCACGAGCAGGGCCGCGAGACACGCCGCCGCCGTGAGCAGGGCCGCGGTGTGGGCCAGCAGTCGGGCGGCCAGGGGAAGTTCGAGCAGCAGCTGTACGGCGGCCGTCTCCAGGCAGAGGAAGGCGAGAACGGCGACGACCGCCGCGTTCCGGGTACGTTGACTCATCGGGACCGACCTTTCGGGAGACGCGGGCCGAGGCAGGAAGGCGCCCGCGCAGCACGACCTATACCCCGCTGGGGTGACCGCCCTCGCGGGGTTCGCCGAATTGGCATATGCCCAGGGCCGGGTGGTGTCACGCACCGGGTCGCCGCAGGGTCATCGCCAGGCTCTCCTCGCCTCGCCCGCGGCCCGGCCGCACCTGCCTCCGGCGGTGTCTCCGGCGGTCTCCTCGGGGGGCGCGGGCCGGTGCCGTGTCCGCGCGGATGTGCCCCGGGGCCATGGCCGGGCGCGGGGTCACGAGCGGGTGACGGCCCGGCCGTACGGCGCATGTTCCGGCCGGGAGCGGGTACCGGCCATCAATGCGCATGGCAGTACTGGATGTGGGCTCCAACACCGTACGACTGATGGTCGCGGACACCGGTGGCGCGCTGCCGCTGCCCGTGCACACCGCCAAGGACCGGCTCCGGCTCGCCGATCACACGGGCCCCGGCGGGGAGATCCCGCCCGCCCAGGTGGACCGGCTCGCCGAGGCGGTCCACGACGCCCGGACCGAGGCGGACATCCGGGGGTCCGACACCCTGCTGGCCTTCGCCACCGCGATCGTGCGGGACGCCCCGAACCGCCCCGAGGTGGTACGGGAGGTCGCGCGCCGCACGGGGGTGGTGCTGCACACCCTGGACGGCGAGACCGAGGCCGAACTCACCTTTCTCGCCGCCCGCCGCTGGATGGGATGGTGCGCGGGGCCGCTCGCCATGCTGGACATCGGCGGCGGCTCGCTCGACGTGGCGTTCGGACGGAGCCGGCTGCCGGACTTCGCCGCCTCGCTCCCCCTCGGCGCCAATCTGCTGACCAGGGACTTCTTCGGCGAGACGGATCCACCCTCCCGGCTGGTC
This sequence comes from Streptomyces sp. NPDC000594, assembly GCF_040299965.1. Taxonomy (NCBI): domain Bacteria; kingdom Bacillati; phylum Actinomycetota; class Actinomycetes; order Kitasatosporales; family Streptomycetaceae; genus Streptomyces; species Streptomyces sp. NPDC000594. Next base: position 250,655 of record NZ_JBEPCY010000001.1, read on the forward strand.
CTCAAGGAGCTGCGGCGCCATGTGCGGCATCGGCTGCGCGATGTGGCGGCCCGGATCCGCTGGGAGCGCCCGGCGACGACGGTGGCGACCTCGCGCACCTTCCAGCAGCTGGGCCGGTTGTGCGGGGCGCCCCCGGGGCGGCACGGCCCCTTCGTCCCCCGGGTACTGGACGCCGCCGACCTCCGCCCCGCCGTCCGCAGACTGCGCGGCCTCACCGCCGCCGAGCGGTCCCGGCTGCCGGGGATCTCCCCGGCCAGGGCCCGGCAGAGCCTCGCGGGTGCCCTGGTCGCCCATACCGCCATGGGACTCATGGGCATCGACCGGCTGACGATCTGCCCCTGGGGACTCCGCGAAGGGGTGCTGCTGCGCTCCATCGAGGAGGGCGGCACCGCGTGGTGGCCGCTGACGGCCCGGGGGGAGGAGCCGCCCGAGGAGCCCCGGATACCCGCCCTGGCGGCGCCGGCCGCGCTGCGCTGACCACCGGACCCGCAGCCGTCCCGCACCGGATCCGCTCCGCGCCGGATCCCATGACTCGATAGGGTCAGGGGACTTGGACGGTGACGGACAGGAGCGTGCCGATGCAGTCTGGTGAGCCTTCCCGGTCGGGATCCCGGGTCGATCCGTGGCGCGGACACTATGCGGCGCGGGCGGCGGGGATGGTCGCGTCCGAGGTGCGGGCGCTGTTCTCGGTCGCGTCCCGGCCGGAGATAGTGTCCCTGGCGGGCGGCATGCCCAATGTGTCGGCGCTGCCGATGGACGCGGTGGGCGCGCTGATGGCGGAACTGGTCGCGGAGCGGGGCGCGGTGGCGCTCCAGTACGGCTCCGCGCAGGGGGATCCGGGGCTGCGGGAGACGATCTGCCGGGTGATGGCGGCCGAGGGCATCGACGACGCCTCGCCGGACGACGTCGTGGTGACGGTCGGCTCCCAGCAGGCGCTGGACCTGGTGACCCGGGTCTTCGTGGACCCCGGGGACACCGTGGTCACCGAGGCCCCCACCTATGTCACCGCGCTCGGCGTCTTCGCCGCGTACCAGGCGGACGTCGTGCACGTCACCATGGACGAGGACGGTGTCGTCCCGGAGGCGCTGGCGGAGACCTTCGCCCGCCTCGCCCGTGCGGGACGGCCCGCCAAGCTCTTCTACACCGTGCCGACCTTCCAGAACCCGGCCGGTGTCACCCTCTCCGAGGAGCGCCGTCCCCGGGTGGTGGAGGTGTGCCGCCGGGCCGGGGTGCTGCTCGTGGAGGACAATCCGTACGGGCTGCTGCATCTCGACGGCGACGAGCCGATGCGGGCGCTGCGCGCCGACGCGCCCGCCGATGTGGTCTATCTGGGCTCGTTCTCGAAGACCCTGGCGCCGGGGCTGCGGGTGGGCTGGGCGCTGGCCCCCGCCGCCGTACGGGAGAAGCTGGTCCTGGCGGCCGAGAGCGCGATGCTCTCGCACTCCGTCTTCAACCAGCTCGCCGTGGACCGCTATCTGCGGACCCAGCCCTGGCCGGAGCAGATGAGGGACTTCCGGGAGATGTACCGGGAGCGGCGGGGGGTGATGCTCGACGCGCTGGAGAAGTACATGCCCCCCGGGGTCTCGTGGACCCGTCCGGCCGGGGGATTCTTCGTCTGGGTGACCCTCCCCGAAGGGCTGGACTCCAAGGCGATGCTGCCGAGGGCGATCCAGTCGCGGGTGGCGTACGTCCCCGGCACCGGGTTCTTCGCGGACGGCGGCGGGCGGCAGGCGATGCGGCTCTCGTACTGCTATCCGCCGCCCGAGCGGATCCATGACGGGGTACGGCTGCTGGCCGATGTGATCACCGACGAGCTGCGGCTGCGGGAGACCTTCGGCACCTCGGCACCCGCCGACAGCGGCGGCCCCCAGGCCCCCGGGCCCGACCAGGCATGACCAGCACAGAGGGAGCAGAAGGAACCATGAGCGATCTGCGGGTCGTCGTCATCGCGGGCGGCCTCTCGCCCGAGCGCGAGGTGTCCCAGAAGTCCGGCTCCCAGGTGGCCGAGGCGCTGCGCCGGGTGGGGGTCGGGGTGGAGCTGCGGGATGTGGGCACGGATCTGCTGCCCGCGCTGGTGCGGGATCCCGGGGTCGTGGTCCTTCCGGTGCTGCACGGGGTGGCGGGTGAGGACGGCACCATCAAGGAGGTGCTGGAGCTGGCCGGGGTCCCCTATGTCGGGGCCCGCCCCTCGGCGTGCCGGGCCGCGTTCGACAAGACGGTCGCCAAGACCGTGCTGGTACGGGCGGGGCTCGCGACACCCGTGTCGGTGACCCTGCCGAAGGAGGCGTTCCACGATCTGGGCGCGGCCGAGCTGACCGCCCGGATCACCGAACGGCTGGGGCTGCCGCTGTTCGTCAAGCCGCGGTCGGGCGGCTCCGCGTTCGGGGTGAGCCGGGTGGAGACCGCCGAGCGGCTGCCCGAGGCGCTGATGGCCTGCTTCGCCTATCACGACGAGGCCCTGATCGAACGGCTGGTCACCGGCGTCGAGATCGCCATCGGGGTCGCCGACCTCGGTGACGGGCCCTTCGCGTTGCCCCCGGTGGAGATCGTGGCGGAGGGGCTGTACGACTACACCGCCCGGTACACCCCCGGCGCCGTCGAGTTCCACCACCCGGCCCGGATCCCCCCGGCGGCGGCCGAGGAGGCCGCCCGGGTCGCGGTCGCCGCCCACCGGGCGCTCGGGCTGCGGGATCTGTCCCGTACGGACGCCATCGTCACCGACGCCGGCGAGGTCGTGGTGCTGGAGACCAATGTGGCCCCGGGGATGACCCTCACCAGCACCTATCCCATGGCCCTCGATGCCGCCGGCCGGGACCTCGGCGACTTCCTCCGTGAACTGGCCGCCCGCGCCGCCGCGCGCCACCCGCTCGGGGACCGGCCGGGGGCCTGAGCGGGGGGACCGGCCGGTGGACCGGTCGGGGGCCTGGCCGGGGCGCGCGCCGGGGATCCCCGCCGCGCGGCCCCGGATGATCGGCGGTAGCCTCGGGAAGGAGGGGGTGGCGAGCCGTTCCCTGTCCGCTGCCGGAGGCCGCTCATGGACGTGCTGGTACTCATCGGGCGCATTCTCTTTGTGCTGCTCTTCCTCAACTCCGCGGTCGGTCATCTGACCAAGGTGTCCGCGATGTCCGGGTACGCCGCCTCCAAGGGGCTTCCCCAGGCGGCCGTCGCCGTGGTCGTCAGCGGCCTGCTGCTGCTGGCGGGCTCGGTGAGCGTACTGCTGGGCATCTGGGCCGACCTGGGGGCGCTGCTGCTCGCGCTCTTCCTCTTCCCGACGGCGCTGCTGATGCACGCCTTCTGGAAGGAGCAGGACCCCATGGCGAAGCAGAACGACATGATCCATTTCCTCAAGGACGTGTCCCTGGGCGGCGCCTGTCTGATGCTGATCGCCTTCTTCTCGTACGCGGGACACGACCTCGGACTGACCCTCACGGGGCCGCTGTTCCGGATCTCCTGAACCGGCCGACGGGGTCCCTAAGGGTCCCTCTAGTACGGAAAAGGGCCCGGCGGGCGCCTGCGCGCGCTGCCGGGCCCTTGGCCGCGGGAACCCCCGGCGCCACCGTGGCGCCGGGGGTTCGGACGGAACGATGGATCAGACGATGTGGTCCGCCAGCTCCGCCTGCTCCTTCGCCGAGCCGTACGACTGCGGCTGCGGCACCCCGTAGGTCCGGCGCGCCACGAACCACCAGACCGTGGCCAGGGTCATCACCACGACCAGCGCCACCGAGGCGTAGTTCATGGTGTCGACGGTGACCGGGTTGGACTGGGGCAGCAGGAACAGCACGGTCACGATGGCGACCCAGACCACCGCGATCCAGCCGATCGGCTTGCTCCACTTGCCCAGGGTCCACGGTCCCGGCTGGAAGCGGTCGCCCGCCCGCAGCTTCAGATAGATCGGGATCGCGTACGCCGGGGTGATACCGATGACATTGATCGCGGTCACCGCGCCGTAGGCGGTCGTGGAGTAGAGCGAGGGAAGCGCCAGCAGGCAGGGGACCGCCACCGAGAGCCACACCGCGGGGACCGGGGTCTGGGTCTTGGCGCTGACCCGCCGCCAGAGGGAGGAGCCCGGCAGGGCGTTGTCCCGGCTGAAGGCGAAGACCATCCGGCTGGCCGCCGCGACCTCGGCGTTGCCGCAGAAGAGCTGGGCCACGATCACGACCAGCAGCAGCGCGGACGCGCCGCCCGTACCCAGCGCGTCGATCATGATCTGGGCCGGCGGGACCCCGGTCTCGGAGTTCTGCGCCCCGGCGTAGTCCTGGATGGCGAAGGTCAGCCCGGCGAGCAGGGCGAAACCGGCGATCCAGGAGACCCAGATGGCCCGGACGATGCCGCGCGCCGCGGTGACGGAGGCGTTGGAGGTCTCCTCCGACAGATGGGCCGAGGCGTCATAGCCGGAGAAGGTGTACTGGGCGAGGAGCAGACCGATCGCCGCGACATAGATGGGGTTCTCCCATCCGGTGCCGTTGACGAACTCGGTGAAGACGTACTCCGGCGACTGGTGGTTCTTGGGCACGATCGCCAGCACACCGACGATGAGGGTCACACCGGCGATGTGCCACCACACGCTGATCGAGTTCAGCACGCTGACCAGCTTCACACCGAAGAGGTTCAGCGTGGCGTGGAGCAGCAGAATGATCATGAAGATGATCATGGTGGAGCCCGGCGTCGGGTCGAAGCCGAACTGGAGGTGCAGGAAGGCACCGGTGAACAGGGCCGCGCCGTAGTCGATACCGGCGATGGCGCCCAGCAGGCCGAGCAGGTTCAGCCAGCCGGTGTACCAGCCCCACTTACGGCCGCCGAGCCGGTCGGCCATGTAGTACAGCGCGCCCGAGGTCGGGTACGCGCTGGTGACCTCGGCGAGGGCCATGCCCACACAGAGGACGAAGAGACCGACGCCGAGCCAGCCCCACATCATCACGGCCGGGCCGCCGGTGTTCATGCCGAACCCGTACAGCGTCATACAGCCGGAGAGGACGGAGATCACGGAGAAGCTGATGGCGAAGTTGCCGAAGCCTCCCATGCGGCGGGCGAGCACCGGCTGGTAGCCGAGTTCCCGCAGCCGCTCCTCCTCGTCCACCGGTGAAGCGGGGTCCGACCCCGACCATCTGGGCGATGAGGGAAAGGACATGTTGGATCAACCTCCGGGGGAAAGGTGTGGTGGCACTGAACTGTCGTGGGGGGAGGGGGGTGTCGGCGCACCGCCCTGGGTGGGGGCGGGCACACCGGACGCCGGGACCGGCGTCCGGTCGGCGACCGCCGCGGGGGGACCCGCGGCGATCACTGACCGGCGCCGCGCGCGGCGGAGAGGCACCGGGCACGGGCGCGGAGGAAGACCTCCTCCGCGAGTGCCGGGTCGCCGGGGTTCTGCGATCGGTAGAGCCAGGGGGGAGCGGTGAAGTACGGTCCCAGGGCGTCGAAGACCCGGGCCGCCTCGGCGAACCGGCCCGCGCCCCACAGGGCGTGGGCCAGGTGGTTCAGATCGAGCAGGGACGCCTCGCCCGGGTCGGACCGGTCGAACCAGCCCTCCAGCGCGATCATGGCCTCCCGGATGGCGTCCTCGGTCACCCAGTGCAGGTCGAGCGCGCGCTCATGGCCGCGGTCACGGCGGTAGCGCTCCACCCGGACATGCAGGGGCAGCGCGAGCAGTGCCGACCCGGCCGGAGCCGCCGACGCCGCCCACTGGACGAAGTTGACCGCGTCCGACACATGCGCGCCCGAGGTACGGGCATAGGCGAACTGGAGCATCCGGTGGTACGCCTCGCGGTTGTAGGGATCCCGCTTGTGCGCCTCCGCCAGCAGTCCCCAGGGCCCGGGGAAGAGCATCGGACCCGGGGGGATCTGCCGATGCTCCTCCAGTCGCTGCCGCTCGTCGAGCTGCGCCAGGGCCAGCAGACAGACCCAGGGCACCGGGTCGTCGGGTCCCTGATGGGCCGCGATACGACAGGCGTCCCATGCCTCGTGCCACAGCTCCTGGGTACGGGCGTGACTCTCCCGGTGGGCCCGGAGCGCCCGCTCGACCGCGATCCGGCAGTGCATCACCGTCGCCGCGACCGAATTCGGCTCCTCCGCCCGCCACGCCTGTACCGCGTCGGAACCCGCGGCGACCGCCGCGAGCACCTGGGTCCGCTGTGTCCACGCCGACCAGGTGGAGGTCTGGTGCAGCAGGTTGCGCATCGACAGCCAGCGTCCCGTTCGTAAATCCTGGAGCGCCGCGTGGAGTTCGCTGTCGTGGCCGGCCGGGTGGTACACGGGACGGAACTGGTCCTGGGACATCAGCCCGCCGCCGCCCCCGTCGCTCTGGACCGGCGTGGTTGTCGGGAAATGGTCGTCATGGGTCCTCATCGGGACAGGTGGGGGGTGATATCGGAAGGCGGTGTTCACAATCTGCCCTCCGTTTGCGCGCCGATCTTACTCAACCAGACGATGACGACAAGAAGTTGGCCACAATCGGTCACATGATGGGATGGAAGGTGGGAACACAGGGACATTTACCCCTCGCTTGACGGGGCCCGCCGCCTGCTCCACCCTGGCTTCTCGTCAACGAAGGGACGCGGAGCGACACTTGCCTCCGGTGCGGCGATCCCCTCCGGCTAGAGAAGTGTGGTGGCCCATGTCAAGTGCCGTATTGGCCGTCGATCAGGGCACATCGGGGACCAAAGCCCTGGTGATCTGTCCGGAACGTGGTGTCATCGGCACCGGATCCGCCCCGGTGACCCCCCGGTACGGGCCCGGCGACAGCGTCGAGGTCGACCCCCGGGAACTCCTCGCCTCCGTCCTCGACGCCGGACGCCAGGCCCTGGACCGGGCGGGTGAACCCGTCGCCGCCGTCGGCCTCGCCAACCAGGGCGAGACCGTACTGGCCTGGGACCCGGCCACCGGTGAACCCCTCACCGACGCCGTCGTCTGGCAGGACCGCCGCTCCGCCGCGCTCTGCGCCGGACTCGCGGGACACGCGGACGAGCTGGCCCACCTCACCGGCCTGCCGCTCGATCCCTATTTCGCCGCGCCCAAAATGGCGTGGATCCGGCGCGAGCGCACCACCGAAGGCGTGGTCACCACCAGCGACTCCTGGCTGGTCCACCGGCTCACCGGGGCCTTTGTCACCGACGCCGCCACCGCCGGCCGCACCCAGCTCCTCGACCTGGACACCGTCGACTGGTCCCCCCGCGCCCTGGAACTCTTCGGCCTCGAAGACGAGCGGCTCCCCGCGATCGTGGACGCGGCGGGCCCCGTCGGCACCACCGACGCCTTCGGCGCGCCCGTCCCCCTCACCGGACTCCTCGTCGACCAGCAGGCCGCCCTGCTCGCCCAGAACGTCACCGAGGCCGGCGGCGCCAAGTGCACCTACGGCACCGGGGCGTTCCTGCTCGCTCAGACCGGGGCCAGCCCCCGCCGCACCACCGCCGGACTGGTCAGCTGTGTCGCCTGGCGACTCGGCGGCCGGACCAGCTACTGCCTGGACGGCCAGGTCTACGCCGCCGCCTCCGCCGTGCGCTGGCTCACCGACCTCGGGATCATCTCCGGCGCCGCCGACCTCGACCGGGTCGGCGGCGCCGTCCCCGACAGCGGCGGGGTCACCTTCGTCCCCGCACTCGCCGGACTCGCCGCGCCCTGGTGGCGCGGGGACATCCGCGGCTCGCTCACCGGCCTCGGCCTCGGCACCGGCCCCGGCCAGCTGGTACGCGCCCTGTGCGAGGGCATCGCCGCCCAGGTGGTGGAGGTGGCACAGGCCGCCGGGGAGGACCTCGGCCGGCCCCTGACCGTGCTGCGGGTCGACGGCGGACTCACCCGCTCCGCCCTGCTGATGCAGACCCAGGCCGATCTCCTCCAGCTCCCGGTCGAGGTCTCCGCGCTCCCCGATGTCACCGCCCTCGGCGCCGGCGCGGTCGCCCGCCTCGGCCTCGACCCCTCCCTCGCCGTCGCCGACGCGCTCCCCGCCTGGCGGCCCTCCGCCGTCTACGAACCCGCCATCGGCCCGGACGAGGCCGCCGACCGCCTGGCGCGGTTCCGTGCCGAGGTCACCACCCTCCTGGAGAGGAACCCCGAGAAGGACCCGGAGATGAGCCTGGAGAAGAACCCCGCCGGATCCCAGGTACCTTGATCGTTGTGAGTGCCATCCACCACGGCCCGCTCCCCGGTGAACTCCACGATGTGATCGTGGTCGGCGCCGGGGTCGTCGGCTCCGCCATCGCCCGCGAACTCGCCCGCCACCCGCTGCGCACCGCACTCGTGGACGCCGCCGACGATGTGTGCGACGGCACCTCCAAGGCCAACACCGCCATCCTGCACACCGGCTTCGACGCGGTCCCCGGCTCCCTGGAGGCCCGGCTCGTCCGCGAGGGCTCGGCCCTCCTCGCCCGGTACGCCGCCGACACCGGCATCCCCGTCGAACCGCTCGGCGCGCTCCTCGTCGCCTGGGACACCGAACAGCTCGACGCCCTGCCCTCCCTCGCCGCCAAGGCCCGCGCCAACGGCTGCCCCGAGGTACGGATCATCGACGCGGACGAGGTACGGCGCCGCGAACCCCATCTCGGGCCCGGCGCCCTCGGCGCGCTCCATGTCCCCGGCGAGAGCATCATCTGCCCCTGGACCACCACCCTCGCCTATGCCACCCAGGCCGTCCGGGCGGGCACCGGCCTCCATCTCGGCTGCCGGGTCGAGCGGATCACCGACCGGGGCGACCACCAGGAACTCACCACCGGCCGGGGCACCCTGCGCACCCGCTGGCTGGTCAACGCCGCCGGACTGCACGCCGACGAACTCGACCGCGACCTCGGCCGCGCCGACTTCACCGTCACCCCCCGCCGGGGCCAGCTCATCGTCTACGACAAGCTCGCCCGCGACCTCGTCCGGCACATCCTGCTGCCGGTGCCGACCGCCCTCGGCAAGGGGGTCCTGGTCTCCCCGACGGTGTACGGCAATGTCATGCTCGGCCCCACCGCCGAGGACCTCGGCGACAAGCGGGCCACCGAGTCCACCGCCGAGGGCCTGGCGACCCTGCGGGAGAAGGGCCGCCGGATCCTGCCCGCACTGATCGACGAGGAGATCACCACCGTCTACGCGGGCCTGCGCGCCGCCACCGAACACGACGACTACCGCATCCGGGCCCACCCCGACCGGCGCGCGGTCACCGTCGGCGGCATCCGCTCCACCGGGCTGACCGCGAGCATGGCCATCGCCGCCCATACCGTCGGCCTGCTGAAGGAGGCGGGCCTCGACACCGGACCCGCCCGCGACCTCGCACCCCTGACCATGCCCCAGATCGGCGAGGCGTTCCCCCGGCCCTACCAGCGCCCCGACCTCATCGCCGCCGACCCCGCCTACGGCACCCTCGTCTGCCACTGCGAACGGGTCTCCCTCGGCGAGATCCGCGACGCCCTCGCCGCCACCGTCCCGCCGCGCTCCCTGGACGCCCTGCGCCGCCGCACCCGCGCCCGCGCCGGGCGCTGCCAGGGCTTCTACTGCGGACCCGCGGTCGGCGCCCTGCTCGACGGAGCCCCCGGACCCGACCCCGAACCCCGCCCGGCCGACCGGCACCCCCAGGAGCGACGCGCGTGAACCACCCCGGCCTCCCGGATCCCGCCACCCCGCCGGTGCCCGGGCCCGGTGTCACCGCCCGTACCGTCGATGTGCTGATCGTCGGCGCCGGACCCGCCGGGCTCGCCGCCGGGGCCCGGCTCGCGGCGGCCGGCGCGGGCACCGTCGAGATCGCCGAACGCGAGCGGCAGCCCGGCGGCATCCCCCGCCACTGCTTCCACGGCGGCTTCGGACTCCGCGACCTCCACCGGTCCCTGCACGGACCCGAGTACGCCCGCCGGCTCACCGACACCGCCGTCCGCGCCGGGGCGGCGCTGCGTACCGGAGTGACCGTTACCGGGTGGGCGGGCCCCCGTACCCTCCAGGTCACCGGCCCGGACGGCGTGGAACAGATCACCGCGCGGGCCGTGCTGCTCGCCACCGGGGCCCGCGAACGGCCCCGCGCGGCCCGCCTGGTGCCCGGCACCCGCCCGGCGGGGGTATGGACCACCGGCGAGCTTCAGCAGGCGGTCAACCTCTACCACCGGCCCGTCGGCACCCGCGCCCTGGTCGTCGGCGCCGACACCATCGCCCACAACGCGGTCCGCGCGCTGCGGACGGCGGGGGTGACGACCGTGGCCCTGGTCACCGAACGGGACCCGCTGCCCGTACCCGCCCCCTTCCGCACCGTCCCCGTGCTGCACCGGACCACCGTCACCGAACTCCTCGGCCGGGGCCGGCTCACCGGGGTACGGCTGCGCCACGCGGACGGCCGGAGCGGCGTCATCGCCTGTGACACCGTCGTCTTCACCGGCGACTGGATCCCCGACCACGAACTCGCCCGCCGGGGCGGTGTCCCGCTCGACCCGGACACCCGGGGGCCCGCCGTGGACACCGGCTACCGCACCGCCGTGCCCTCCGTCTTCGCGGCGGGCAATCTGCTGCGCGGGGTGGAACGTGCCCCGGTCGCGGCCGAGGAGGGCCGGGAGGCCGCCGAGCGGATCCTCGCGCATCTCGCCGGGGAGTCCTGGCCCGCACCCGGACCGGCGCTGCGCGTCGAACGCCCGCTGCTCTGGGTCGCCCCCAACCGGATCCACCCCGACGGGCCCGCCCCGCTCCTCGGCCGCTTCGTGCTGCGCACCGCCGGGGCCCGCGCGCTCGCCCGGCTCACCGTGACCCAGGACGGCCGCCTCCTCCACCGCGACCCCCTGCCCCGCCCCGTCCTCCCCACCCGCCCCCTCCACCTCCGCGCCGGCTGGCTCCCCCGCACCGACCCCCGCGGCGGCCCCCTCACCATCACCCTCACGGGCCCCTGACCCCCGCGGTGCCCGCCGGGCGGGCCTACGGGTCAGGGCCGCGTCCGAAAGCCGCCAGCGGGGGCACCGGGCGCCTGCCCATACTGGGCGTATGGAGACAGTCGAGGACAGCAGATACGAGGCGGTGCGCAGCCGGGACGCCCGGTTCGACGGGGTGTTCTTCTTCGCCGTCGCCACCACCGGGATCTACTGCCGGCCCAGCTGCCCCGCGCTCACCCCCAAGCGGCAGAACGTCACCTTCTACCGCACGGCCGCCGCCGCCCAGGGCGCCGGATACCGGGCCTGCCGGCGCTGCCGGCCCGACGCCGTACCCGGCTCCGCCGAGTGGAACGCGCGCGCCGATGTCGTGGGCCGGGCCATGCGCCTGATCGGGGACGGTGTCGTGGACCGCGAAGGGGTCACCGGGCTCGCCGGACGGCTCGGCTACAGCGCCCGCCAGGTACAGCGGCAGCTCACCGCCGAGGTCGGCGCCGGACCCATCGCCCTCGCCCGCGCCCAGCGCGGCCACACCGCCCGGGTGCTGCTCCAGACCACCGATCTCCAGGCCGCCGAGATCGCCTTCGCCGCGGGCTTCGCGAGCGTACGGCAGTTCAACGACACCATCCGGGCGATCTACGCCGCCACCCCCACGGAGCTGCGCGCGGCCCGCCGTACCCGCTCCGGACATCCCTCCCGGCTCGGCCCGGCCACCCCCGCGCAGGGCACCGCCGGAGTGCCGCTGCGGCTGGCCCATCGCGGCCCCTGCGCCACCGGGCCGCTCTTCGATCTGCTCGCCGCCGAGGCCCTGCCGGGGATCGAGGAGATGACCGGCGTACCCGGCTCCCGGGTCTACCGCCGGACCCTGCGGCTGCCCGGCGGGCCCGGGATCGCCGAGGTCGCCGAGGCCGGGGGCAGCGGCGGCACCGGGGGCTGGCTGGAGTGCCGGCTCCAGCTCCAGGATCTGCGTGATCTGACCGCCGCCACCCAGCGGATCCGCCGGCTCCTCGATCTGGACGCCGACCCCTATGCCGTCGGCGACCGGCTCGGCGCCGACCCCCTGCTCGCCCCGCTGGTGGCGGCCCGCCCGGGGCTGCGGGTCCCGGGGTCGGCCGACCCCGACGAGACCGCGCTGCGGATCCTGCTCGGCCGGGGGCTGACCCCGGCGGCGGCCCGGCGGCGGGGCGGGCGGCTGGTCCACGCGGTGGGCGAGCCGCTGGGCCGGCCCAGCGGTGGGCTCACCCATCTCTTCCCCACCGCCGGGAGACTCGCCGGTGCCCCGGCCGACGGGGTCGGGCTGCCGCCCCGGCGTCTCGCCGCCCTGCGGACCCTGGCCACCGCGCTCGCCGAGGGGTCCGTCGTCCTCGGCCCCGGCGCCGACCGCGCGGAGACCACCCGGCGGCTGCTGGGCCTGCCCGGGCTCGGCGCCCGTACCGCCGCCCGGATCCGGACCCGGGCGCTGGGCGATCCCGATGTCCTGCTCATGGACGACCCCGCGGTCCGCGCGGCCCTGCGCCGTGCGGGGCAGGGCCCGGACGCGGCCCGGCGGTGGCGGCCCTGGCGCAGCTACGCGACGCGCTATCTGGCCACCGCGCCCTGACCCGACCCGACCCGCCCTGGCCCGACCCGACGACCTGGCCCGACCTGGGCTGGGCCGACCCGCGACGCCCGGCCCCGGCGTCGTCGGCCCCGTTGTCAGGCGATCGACGCCGACACGATCGCGGAGACCGCGATATTGCAGGAGGCCGTCACCCACACCGCCGGATGCGGCTCCGGCTCCACCAGCGTCGCGCCCAGCCGTCCCGGCGTGATCAGGTCCACCACCAGGAAGGCCACCGCCATCATCACCAGCCCGAGCACTCCGAAGGCGGCCGTGGAGAGCATCCCCTTGCCGAAGTCCTCGTAGGTGGTCCAGATCGAGGTGAAGACGATCCCGCCGATCCCGAGCAGCGCCGAGCTGAGCAGCAGGGCCGCGTTGCGGTTGCGGTCCTCCCAGATCTGGCGGCCCAGCTTGCCCGGGGTGAGCAGGTCGATCAGGACCATGCCGAGGATCAGCAGCACCAGACCGAGTGCTCCATAGGCACTCGCGCGGCCAAGTCCGTTGACTATGTCGCTCATTGCGGGGCGGTTCTCCGTGTACGTGAGGTGATACCGGTCAAGGGCGCGCAAAATCTACCGCACGCCCCCGGGAGAGGATCACCGGCCCCGGCAAGCACTCCCGCCCCGGCCCCGCCGTACCGCCCGCCGTACCGCCCGTCTCAGCCCCCCAGCCGCACCGGCTCCAGGTCGAAGTCGATGTCATTGGCCGGGGCGACGAGCAGCGGCAGCAGCTCCTGCGGGGTACGGGCCGCCTTGCGCCGTGCCTCCTGCGCGGCCATCTCCTCGGCGTACGCACGGCGCCGGGCGGAGCCGAAACCGGTGTCGGGCGCCTGGGTCAGCGACTGCGGCCAGATCCGGTAGCGGTAGAGCGTCCGCCGTACGCTGCGCACCCGGTACAGCCGGGCCAGCCGCAGATGGAAGTCGGTGTCCGCGCCGAACCGCACGGTGCCGTCGAAGCCGCCGAGTCTCACCAGTGCCTGCCGCCGCACCACGGTCGAGGGGTGCAGCACCACCGTGGTCCGGCCCAGCCGCAGCCACAGATTGCCGTACCGGGGCATCCGGCGGCGGCCGGTGGCCCGGCCCTCCGCGTCGATGTACTCATAGGCGCAGCCCACCAGGTCGGCCCGGTTCCGTTCCAGTACGGCGAGCTGCCGCCGCAGCCGCTCGGGCATGCTGATGTCGTCGGCGTCCTGGAAGGCGACATACGGCGTGGAGATCCGCTCCAGCACCCGGTTCTTGATCCGCAGATGCCCCACATTCCGCGAGGTGCGCAGAACGGTCAGCCGGGGGTCGTCCGCGTACGGGCGGAGCGCGGCGGTCCAGCTCTCGTCGGGGGAGCGGTCGTCCACCACGTACAGCCGCAGATCCCGCCGGTCCTGGGCGAGGACCGACGCCACCGCCTCCCCGACATAGCGGGCGCAGTCGTAATGGGGGAGGACGACGCTGACCGCCGCCGTGTCCTCAGTCGCCGCTGACCGCACCCGTGTTCTCCGTCCCCTGAGGTGATGAGCCCTGACCGTGCCGTCCCTGCCCGCTGCCGTACCGCTGCCGCGCCGCGCCCCGTACCGCCGCCGCCTGCCGTCCTGTACCGGTCACCCCGGGGCGGTGCCGCTCCCCACCGGAGTGCGGAAGTCCCCCTCGTCGCCCCAGGCCACCCTGTGCAGCGGGCGCCCGGCGGCCCCGCGCAGCGCCAGCCCCGCCGCGACCCGGCAGAACCAGCCGAAGTGCACCGCCTTCACCACCCAGCGCACCAGCCCCCGGCGGGTGCCCCGGCTGCCGTCGAAGGGCGCGAGCGGCCACAGCCCGTGGAAGAGCATCCGGGAGAAGTAGTGCGCCGCCACCGGGCGCGGATAGTCCGCCATGCAGGTCACATGGGAGTAGAGGGAGCGGCGCAGTCTGCGGACCGTGTCGCGGGAACGGCCCGGCCGGTGCACCAGACCCCGGGCGTCCGGCAGGACCTCCAGGGCGTGCAGGGGGTCCGGGGCGGCCGGGTCGAGGAGTTCGAAGAGGACATGGCCGTCGTCGGCGAGCCGGCGCGCCGGGATGCCCGAGGCCACCACACCGGTGGCGACGATCATGCAGGCGGCCACCGGGTACGACCCCGGGGGAACGGTCACCGAGGAGACCCGTGCCATGGTCTGCGCGGCGGGGGTGTCCCGCGACAGCGCGGTGACGGCCGCCCCGACCGCCCCGGTGCAGCCCCGTTCGCGGAAGCGGGTCACCAGCCGCTCCAGACAGGTCTCGGTGAACCGTACGTCGTCGTCGGTCCAGAGCCACCCCGCATAGCCGAGGTCACCGGTGAGCCGGACCGCCGCGTTGATGGTCCGGGGCTTGCCGGGCCCCGGCAGCGCGATCCCCACCACCGTGAGCGGCGCGGCCTCCGGGCCGGCCGGGGGCGCCGCGGGCCCCGCCGCGGTGAGCAGCCGCAGCCTGCGCACCGCCTCCGCCTCCTGCCCCGCCCCGTACTGCATGCCCACCCACACCGTCAGCGGCAGATCCGGATGGGCCGCCCGCACCGGGCCCAGCGCCGCCAGCAGATGCCGTACGGCCGCCTCCTGCGCCCCGGCCGCGCACCGCCCCACATAGGTGGGCAGCAGGACCCCGAGCCCGCCCCGCGGCAGTCCGGCGCCGGGGACCTCCCGGGCGGTGGGCGGTACGGTCCTCTCCCACCCCGGGCCGACCACGGTCACCGGCGACTTCGGCTCGGGCGGCGGTGCGTAGCCGCGCGCCACCGCGCGCTGCACCCAGGAGCGTTCGGCCCCGCGCATTCCGCTTCCCCCTGACCCGCGTCGCCCGGCGCCGCGCCCGGTGTCCCGCGCTTCGGTGTCCCGTACTTCGGTATCCCGCACTTCTCGGTCCCGGCCTGGTCCGGCGCGGCGGCGTCACGCTAACCACCGCCGATCAAAGATCACAAGACCGCGTCACGGCGGGGAATTCCCTCCATCGAACACCCGGCGGCCCGGGGCGCTGCCGGAGCGTTCCGGGGGCGTACGGGATCACGGGCGCCCCAACCGCCCGGATTTCATACGAAAGCGCGTCGGCGGATGCGTCCGGATTTACGGCACCGGCCATCGCTGGACCCTAAAATCCCTCACGGACGGGGTCTGTCATACCGCCACCACAGGCAGGAACAGGAAGGTGACCGGCGCATGAATTATCCGGCAAGCGCGGAAGAGCGGTTGGACGGCGGCTTACCAGGGGATTCCCCGGGGGCCGTGCTGCTCCACGCCCAGGGGATCGTGAAGGGATTCGGCCGCCGCCGGGTCCTTGACGGGGTGGAACTCGCCGTCCGCGCCGGAGAGGTCGCCGCCATCGTCGGCGGCAACGGCGCGGGCAAGTCCACGCTGCTCAAGATATGTGCCGGCCTGATCTCCCCGGACCGGGGCCGGGTCACCGTGGCGGGCCGGCTCGGCTACTGCCCGCAGCACGCGGGGGTGTTCGGCCATCTCACCCCCCGGGAGCACTTCACCCTCTTCGGCGTCGGCCGGGGCATGCGCGGCCGGGCGGCCGACCGCAGGGGCCGCGAGCTGGCGGCCCGGCTCGACTGGACGGTCGACCGCGCCACCCTCACCAAGGACCTCTCCGGCGGCACCCGCCAGAAGCTCAATCTGGTCCTCGCCGCCCTCGGCGAGCCCGATGTGCTGCTGCTCGACGAGCCCTACCAGGGCTTCGACCGGGGCTCGTACCTCGACTTCTGGAGGAACGTCTGGGACTGGCGGGAGGACGGCCGCGCGGTGGTCGTGGTGACCCATATGCTCCAGCAGCTCGACCGGGTGGACCATGTGCTGGATCTCGGGCCGCGCCGGAGCGACGGCGGGCCGGACTCCTGGGGTACGGACGACGGTCTGCCCGCCCGCTCCCCGGAGGCGCTGCGGTGAACCGGACCCTCTGCCTCGCCGGGATGACACTCCGGGAACTGCTGCGCCGCCGGGGCGTGCTGGGCCTGCTGCTCCTCGTACCGCTCGTCTTCTATCTGGGGCGGCACGACCAGACCGGACAGGCCATCCGGTTCGCCGCGCTCGGGGTGGGCTTCGCGGTCTCCACCGCGGCGCTCTTCTCCGTCGTCGGCGCCCGGGAGGCGGACGCCCGGCTGGTCCTCACCGGATTCGCTCCCCACCAGCTCTATCTGGGCCGCTTCCTGGCGCTGCTGACCGCGGGGCTGGTGATCGCCGGGGCGTACGCCACCCTGACCGTGGTGGGCCAGGAGGTCCGCAGTGTCCCCGCCGTGGTGGCCCAGTTCGCGCTGACCGCCGTGATCGCGGTGCCGCTGGGGATGCTGCTCGGTCTCGCCGTCCCCCGGGACCTGGAGGGCAGTCTGCTGCTCATCTCGGTCATCGGCGCGCAGATGGTGATGGACCCGGAGCAGGACGCCGCCCGCGTCCTGCCCTTCTGGTCCACCCGCGAGATCATCACCTATGCCGTGGACGGTCCCGCCGCGGCCTCCTTCGGTACGGGCGCGGCCCATGCCGTCGTGGCCGCCGGGGTGCTGGTGTCGGCCAGCGGGGCGGTCCTGGCCTTCCGTGTGCGCCGCCGCGCACATCTGCGGTTCGTGTGAACTCCCGGGGCGATTGATCCGGGAGGGGTAAACGATTCGGGAGGGCAAAGGCGGCGCCCGGCCCGGGTGATCTCCGCCCGGTCAATCCGGCCCGCATCGGCGGACATTCACCGGTCCGGTGCCGGAAAAAGCGGGGTCGGATGTCCCCTACCTCGCCGAAACGAACACGTGTAAGGTGTGGTTTTCGTGAGTCCGGGGCATGTTATGCGCCCCTGAAAGGCATCGCGCGGTGTCGCTTTCTCTCCTGCCGCAGGAGAGTATGTGGATGATGCACGGTGATGACCCTCCGGCCATTCGGCCGGGTAATTGTCCAGCTCAGTGCCGTGGAATTCAACCGCTTCCGTCAGGGGACAGGTTCATCGACGGAGCGGAACTCCGGAGCCGCGGTGAATTCCGCATCGCCCCGCACCGGGCGGGAATTCACCGGAGCCCGGCCGGGGCACCGGTCGGCCACCGGTCATCCACCGGGCACCCCCGCCGCTCCCGGGCACCCGCACGGTGCCCGCACGGACGGGTCCCGCACCGCAGCGGTGTGACAGCGACCGTCAGCAGCACCGACCCCGAGGGGGAGCACGCTGGTGAACGCCGTACCCGAACTGACCCAGCAGACACAGAGGCAGACCACCCCGCCCCCCGCCGTGTTCCACGCGGGGAAGACCCTGGCCCGGCTGCGCGACCATCCGCCCGGTCCGGTGCACATCATCGATCCCTTCAAGGTGCCGCAGCGGGAGGCGGTGGAGAAGGCGGCGGCCCTGGACGCCCTCGGCTTTCCCGCGATCCTGCTCGCCAGTACCGACTACACCGCCTTCGAGGACCGGATGGAGCCCTATGTGGCGGCCATCAAACAGGTCACCTCGCTGCCGGTCCTGCTCCACTTCCCGCCCCGCAAGGGCATCGGCTTCCCGCTGGTGACCGGCGCCGACGCGGTGGTCCTGCCGGCGCTCCTCGGCTCGACCGACGACTACTACGTCTGGAAGAGCTATCTGGAGACCCTGCTGACCCTGCCCGTCCGGCTCGACCGCGAGGACTGGCCCGATCTGCTGCTGACGGTGGCCCTCACCTTCGGGGAGGACCCCAAGACCGGCGATCTGCTCGGCACCGTCCCCGTGGGCACGGCGGGCACCGCCCAGCTCGACGCGCATCTCGCGGTCACCCGCGGCTTCGGCTTCCACATGGTCTACCTCTACTCCCGCTACGCCACTGTGCCGCTCGACGTGGTCCGCCACTTCCGGGCCGGGCTCCTCCCCGACCAGATCCTCTTCGTCAGCGGGAATGTCCGCTCCCGCAGCCAGATCACCGAGTACGTCGCCGCGGGGGCCGACTGTGTGGGCTTCGCCGGAGCCCTGGAACACCCCGACTGGCGCACCACCCTGAAGGACCTGGCGGACCCCGCCCACGACCGGGAAGGACCTCGATGACCCCGCCGCTCTCCGCCGACTACCAGGCGGCCATGCTGGTCACCGAGTCCGCCAACCGGGACCGGGTGACCTCCTTCGTCGCCGGCAACGGGGGCTCGCCCGGCCTGGTCGACCATGTCGCCGCCATCCGCCTCTATCTGCGGGTGCCGCACTTCCTCACCGAGTGGATAGACGAGCCCAAGCTCCGCGCCGAGGTGGCCGCCGCCCTGGTCCTCGACATCGTGGCGATGAAGCTGCTGGACGATCTGATGGACGACGACAGCGGACTCGACCGGATCGAACTCGCCTGTCTCTGCCTCCATCTCCATCTGACCGCGCTCAAGGAGATGTGCGCCCTCTCCCAGGAGCCCCAGGCCGTGGCCGACCTGCTGGAGCGCGACTTCACCCTGGTCTGCACCGGCCAGATCCGCACCAAGCGGGAACCGGCCCGGAATCTGGACGAGTGGTGCGCCAACGCCAGCACCTACGGCGCCGCCTTCCTCGGCTGCTACGGGGCGCTGGCCGCGCTCTGCGGACGAAGACCCGAATCCATAGGACCCGCGCGGGAGTTCGCCGAGGCGTACGGCACGCTCATCACCATGGCCGACGACCTCACCGACTACGACCGCAACGGTGAACGGGCCGGGAACCTCGGCCATCTGCTGCTGACCGGGGCGCTGACCCTGGACGAGCTGACCGGACTGGTGGACCGGCTGACCGAACGCGCCGAACGGGCCGCGCGGCAGCAGCCGGTCGCCCACGACCTCGTCCCCGTCGTCGGGATCTACCGGGACGATGTGCTCAACCGGCTGCTGCCCCGCTTCCGTGCGGCGCTGGCGGTCTGACCCCGGGGCCTACCGGGCCGTACCCGCCCGGTAGGCCATCAGATCGTCGAAGACATACAGCTCGACCCCGGTGTGCGCGAAGTCGTCCAGCACATCCCGCGCGGTCTGCGCGATGGCCCGGCCGGGCCCGTTGAGCGAGGTGTTGATCAGCGCCGGTACCCCGCTGAGCGCCTCGAACTCGGTCAGCAGGGCGTCCAGGCGCACCTGTTCGGGCCCGAGCGTCTGGATCCGGCAGGTCCCGTTGACATGGCGGGCCTCCGACGCGGTCCCCTCCGGCAGCGGGTACTCGAAGAGCATGTACGGCGAGGGGCGCTCCCCCGGGTGGAGCGCGGCGAACCGCTCCGCCCGCATCATCGCCCCCAGCGGCCGGTACCACTCCCGCTGCTTCAGCTCCTCGCTCATGCGCTTGCGCATCCCCGGCACGGCCGGACTGCCCAGCAGCGAGCGATGGCCCAGCGCCCTCGGCCCCAGCTCCGCCCGCCCCTCCAGGAAGGCCACCACCCCGCCGTCGGCGAGCAGCCGGGCGACCGCGGACCCGTCGTAGGGCACGGGGGTCAGACCCGCGTCGGCGACCGCCTCCAGGACCGCCTCCCGGCTCTCCCCGCCGCCGTTGGCGTACACCTCGACCGGGGCCACCTCCTGCCCGTACAGATACTTCAGGGCGTAGATCCCGGCACCCACCAGATGCCCCGCGTCCCCGCAGGGCGGCGGGATGGCGATGTCCCGGCCGAAGCGGTGCCGCAGCTCCGAGTTGGCGACGATATTGAGGGCGCAGCCGCCGCCCAGGGCGAGCGGTCCCACCCCGGCGCCGATCCGTACCGCGTGACGCTCCAGGGTGGCGTGGACGGTCTCGGTGAACAGCTCCTGGAAGGTGGCGACGACATTCGCCATCCGCTCGAAGTCACGGGCGAACTCGGGCCGCGCCGCCAGCTCGGTCTGTACCCGCTGGGCCAGCTCCAGATCGTGCATCACCCGGGGGTCGACCGCGAGCAGGGTCTCGCGGATCCCCGGATCGGGGGTGCCGTAGCCGCCGAGCGCCATCACCTTGCCGGTGATGGTGGGGCCCAGACCGTAGCCGAGGAGATGGCCGATCGCGGTCCACCCGAAGCCATTGCCGTACCAGGGCAGCGGGTCCTTCTCGGTCCACTCCAGCCGGCCGTCGCGCACATGGAAGAGGGAGCTGCGGGTGATCTGCCCCCGGCCCTCGTTCACCAGGACGGTGGTGCCCTCCGCATGGCCCGCGTAGTGCGCCGCCAGCGCGCCGTGCGACACCTCATGGGTGACCACCACACACTCCACCCGGCGGCCCAGCAGCTCACAGACGGTGCGGTGGTGCGGCGCCCCGGCCGTGATCCGCTCCATCGCCCGGTCCAGATCGGGGATGCGCAGCAGCGAACCGCGTACGGGGGTGCTGACCGCCACCAGGTCGATCCCGGCGGTGTCCACCTCCGGCCGGGCCAGGACATGGTGGAGCGCGATGTCCGAGCGGTGGTCGTGCTTCACCCGGGTCAGCCGCTCGGTCTCCACCGCGTAGACCAGCCGGCCGTCCTCGAAGTACCCGACACCGGTGTCATGGCCGGCGGAATGGAGGGACAGGACCTTCATCGGGACTCCTCACACAGACGGGCGGAAGCGGCGGGACGCGGGGCGGGGACGGAGGAGTACGGGGCCCACTCGATCCGGCGCAGCGGCCGCCGTGCCACCCCGCGCAGACACAGCTCGGCGGCGACCTTGGCGAACCAGCCGAAGTAGAGCCAGCCGATCGCCGCCTTCTTCAGACCGTGGCGGCGCCCCCGGGAGCCGTCCCAGCCGGTGAGCGGCCACACCCCGGCGAACAGGACATGGCGGAAGTAGTGCCGGGCGACGGGCAGCGGCCAGTCGGCCAGGTCGACCAGATGGTTGAGGAGCAGCCGCCGGATCCGCCGCCGGGTCTCCCCGGCGGGCCCCGCCACGTAGTAGTGGCAGATGGCGTCCGGGACGAGTCGCAGCCGGGCCAGCGGGTCGGGCAGCTCCGGCGCCAGCAGCCGGAAGCAGACATAGCCGTCGTCGGAGAGATAGCGCCCCGGCATCCCGCCCGCGACGACATCGGTGCCGACCAGGATGCAGCAGCCATGGGGATAGCTCGTCGCGGTCGCGGAGATCTCCTTGGCACGTGCCAGCGCGCGTGAGGTGGCGTACTCCTTGGTGTGCGGGACCTTGGTGGCGCCCACCGCGCCCCGGCAGCCGGCCGCCCGGAAGGCGGTGACCAGCCGGGCCAGCGCCCCGGGATCCAGGGTGACATCGTCGTCGACCCAGCCCACCCCGGCGGCGCCCAGCGCCTCGGCGACCGCGATGGCGGCGTTGAGGGTACGGGGCTTGCCCGGACCGGGCAGCCAGAGCCCGCAGCAGCCCACCTCCGGCAGCCGCGCCGAGGCCCGCGCCAGCAGGGAGCGCAGCCGCTCCAGGGACTCCCGCTCCTCCTCCGGAGAGGTCCACTGCATCCCCAGGACCAGGACGACGGGCACCCCCGGATGACCGGCGGTCACCTCGCCGACCCGGTCGAGGAGCGCGTCGAGCCGGCTCTGCTGAGCGGCGGCGGTGGCCCGGCCGACGGCGGTCGGCGCCACCAGGACCAGCGCGGGGCCGGTGCGCCCGGCCCCCGGCCCGCCGTCCGCCGCCCGCGCGGCGATACCGTCCGCGAGGCGCCGGGCGGCCGGCTCGGCACCCTCGGTGACGGAGCCGTCCGGCAGGAGATGGCGGACCGGCACCGACCAGGACGGCGCCGGGGCGAAACCCCGGGCGACGGCCGACCGCAGCAGCCTCGGCGGCCAGGGCTCGCCCCGGCGTCCGGGGTCGCGCGGCGCCAGGGGCGTGTTCAGCGGTACGGGAGGGCCCGGCCGCAGCGGCTCCGGCACGGCCGCGACACCGGGGGCGCCCCCGGAGCCGGAGCCGGGATCGGCCCCGGGACCGGGAGCGGCCGGGCGGGCGGGGTCAGAAGTCACGGTCGGTGTTGGAGGTCGAGCGGGCGAGGCTGCGCAGCCCGTCCAGGGTGTTGCGCCACTGACCGGTGCTCGCCATATGGCTCACCAGCGGTTTGACCATCTCCTTGCGCAGGAAGAAGCGGCGGTAGGCGATCTGGGCACGGCGCTGGGCGTCCGGCACCAGATAGCCGATCCGGGCGTCGAACTCGCCCCGGACGAACCGGTCCCAGTAGTCCGCCGGGATCCGCCCGGCCGCCACCGACTCGGTGTGCAGCGGGGTCCCCGGCAGCGGCGTCGCGGTGTAGAAGCTGGCGTAGTCCAGCGGGATCCGGCAGGCCAGGTCCAGGGTGCGGCGGAACTGCTCCAGACTCTCGTCCAGCCAGCCGACGATGAAGTACCCGAAGCCCTTGATACCGGCCTCATGGGCGTCGGTGACGGCCCGTTCGATCTTGGCGATGTCGCTCTCCTTGCGCATCCGGGCCAGGATGTCCGGGTCGCCGTGCTCGATCCCGAAGCGCAGCCGCACACAGCCCGCCCCCGCCATCGCCTCCAGCAGCTTCACGGGAACGAGGTCGACCCGGGTCGGGGCCTCCCAGCGGACCTTCAGCCCGGTCTCCCCGATCAGCGCGCAGATCTCCCGTACCCGGCCCCGGTGCAGGGTGAAGACATCGTCATAGAACATGATCTCCTTCACCCCGTACCGCTTCTGCAGCTCCGCCATCTCCCCGACGACATCCTCGGGGGTGCGGTACATGGACTTCTTGTCCACGGCCTGCTTGAAGCAGAAGCTGCACTTGAAGGGGCAGCCCCGGCTGGAGATCATCGTCGCGAAGGGGCGCGGCGCCATGATGGAGTAGTAGTTGTTCATCGGCAGACCGGTGCGCTCGGGCCAGCCGACGTCCTCCAGATTGACCATCGGGGCGGCCCCGCCGTCGTGCTCCCGGGTCACCAGGCCCCGGATGCCCTCCGGCTTCTCGCCCTGCTCCAGCGCCTCGGCCAGCTCCGGCATGATGGTGATGCCCTCACCCACACCGACATAGTCGATGGATTCGTGGAAGAGGTTCTCCCGGGCGTAGACCTCGGCGTGCGGGCCGCCGAGGATCACCTTCGCCCCGGTGCTCTTGGCCGCCTGGCACGCCTCCACCGCACCCGGCAGACCAGGTGTCGTGGTGCTCACCCCCACCAGATCGGGTTCGAAGTCGGCGAGCAGCTTCCGCAGCCCCTCGCTGTCCAGCCCGAGCGCGGGGGTGTCGACCTGGATGACATTGTGGAAACCGGCGGTCTTCAGCGCGGTGTGGATATAGCCGAGCCCCAGATGCGGCAGGACGCCCGCCCGCCGCTGGATCTGGCTGATCTGCCGGGTGTTGAGGCAGAGGTCGTGGTGGCGGACGAGCGCGATCCGCAGCTTCCGCTGCTTCCAGCGGGGCAGCGCGGGCCGCCCCGCCGGGGCCGGGGCGGTGACGGCGGTCCCGCAGCCGCCTCCGCCCGCCGGGGCCGTGCTGATGACGGGCAGTGACTTCCGCATGGGGTTCCCTCCTCTGAGGTGGTGCGACGGGGTGGGGCGGGCTCAGCGGCCGGCGGGGCCCGCGGCCAGGGTCTCCAGCTGGAGCAGATAGAGGGTCAGCGGCAGCAGCCGGCTCACCCGGGCGGGGGCGCCGGGGCCGCGCCCGGCGGCCAGCAGCCGGCCGAGCAGTCCGTCCCCGGCGCGCAGCCACCGGGGCTCCGCCACCAGGGCATGGCCCAGCAGCCGGGTCAGGAAGGCCAGCCGCCGCCCGGCCAGCGCGACACCCAGCCGGCCGGGCACATCGGCGGCGAAGCCCAGCTCCGCATGGTCGGGGAAGGCCCGGTGCAGCGCCCGGTCATGGAGGTCGCCGTCGAGGAGATGGCGGGCCGGGACGGTACTGAGATGGTCGAAGAGGGCGTGGTCCAGATAGGGCGCGTGGACGACGGTCGGGCCGGCGGCGAGCCCGTACGGGGCCATCGCGATCGACCGCCGGGTGCGGTTCCAGAAGAAGAAGGACCCCAGCGGGAAGGCGGCGTCCTGATGCCGGGCCAGTTCCCGGGTGAGCCGCTCCCGGGCCCGCCCCTCGCTCCACAGCGTGCCCAGCCGGGGGCCGAGCAGCCGCTCCACATGGTGCCCGGTGCGCCCGGCGTCCCGCAGCAGCCGCCCGGCCAGCTCCGGAAGGGGGAGCCGGGCCGAGGTCAGCTCGCGGATCAGGGCGATGCTGGGGTTCTGGGCGAGTTCCCCGCCGCCGATGCCGTCATGGGTGACGGGGGTGTGGCGGCGCAGATACGCCAGCACCGGCAGGGTCCAGGCACCGTCCAGGGTGGTCATGCCCTGGGCCCGGTTCGCGGTCAGCTCGGCCCGGAACTGCGAGCGGCGCGGGGTGAGGGTACGGTGCGCCAGACCCAGCCGTCCGGCCAGCTCGGCCGCGACCAGGGCGTCCGCGCCCGGGTCGGGCGGGAACTTCGCCCCGCTGAGGCAGAGCCGGGGCGGCGCGCCCTGCCGGTGCAGCTCCAGCAGGATGTGCCGGGAGTCCCGGCCACCGCTGAGCGGCAGGATGTACGGGTCCTGCGGCAGCCGCCGCGCCACCGCCTCCCGGAACAGCTCCACGAAGCCGTCCACCGCCCGGTCCCGGTCCATGGCGGCGGGGCCGTTGGGCGGCCGCCCTCCGCTGACGAGCCGGAGCCCGTCGGTGGCGGTCCAGGTCAGGGTGGCCGCCGGGGGCAGTGCGCGGATGTGCGCGAAGCAGGTGTCCTCGGCGAGGAAGAAGCCGAGCCGGACGAAGACGGCGAGCGCGTCATGGTCCAGCTCCGCCTGCTCGCCGGGGGGCAGCAGGGCGTGGAGGGCGGGGGAGAGGGCGAGGGAGTCGGCGTCGGCGCGGTAGAAGAGGGGGAACATCCCGTACCGGTCGTTGCGGACGGTCAGCCGGGTGCCGTCCCAGTGCCAGCGGGCGAAGATCCCCTCCGGCACGGTGGCACCGCCGGGACCGCCCGGCTCATCGTGGGCATGCCCGAGGACGGCCTCGGCGGCCCCCTCGGCCCGTACCCCGCCGGCGGTCCGGCGCAGCCGCAGCACCGGCCCGCCGCCCGGCCCTCCGCCCGCCGCCCCGGTCCGCTCCGGAGCCGTCACCGGGGCGCTCATCGCCCCTCCCGCCGGGCCCCGCCGGGCCCGGGGCGCGCGGTCACCGGGGCTCCAGCAGCGAGCCGACCGCCGTGCCGATGCGGTCCGCCACCGCCTCCTGGTCCAGCACCCCGCTCGCGAAGCCGATCGCGGACTTCTTGTGCCGGGCGATGGCCGCCGGCCGGGAGAGCCACTCGTCCACGGTCCGCAGCAGCTCGTCCGGCTCCGCGCAGGCACGGCCGAGGCCGTGGTCGTGGATGAGTCCGGGCACCCACTCCTCCATCGGCAGCCCCGACTCCAGCATCAGCACCGGGATGCCGAAGTAGGCCGCCTCCAGGGTGGTGTTGGGCCCCGCCTTGGAGACCAGCAGCCCATGGGGCGAGCGCGCCGCCCGGTCGATGTAGTCAAAGTATTCGGTCTGGGTCAGCCTGCTGTGGAAGCGCCAGTGCCGCATCCGCCCCGACGAGCCCGCCGCCCGCCGGGCCAGCGAGGGATCGTCGTAGCCGACGAAGACCAGGTCCACCGAGGGGTGGTGGGCGGCGATGTGCTCCAGCAGCCGCAGATAGACATCGCCGCCCCGGTTGCAGAAGACGATCAGCCGGGGCCGGTCCGGATCGTCGTCCCCGTCGCCCCAGGGAGTGGCGGCGGGCGCCTGGCCCGCCGCGCCGGTCATGAACTCCCGCAGATCGTGCTGGGCGACCAGCGGCCCCACCACCCTGACCCGCTCCGGGTCACCGCCCTCGTCGGCGAGGAGCCGCCGCGCGGCCCAGTCGAACCCCACCAGGGTCAGATCCGGATGACGGCTGCGGTGCAGCGGCAGTTGGAGCAGGCCCGGGTTGGTGACCTGGCTGACGACCCGGGTCCTGGTCCCCGCCAGCCGTACCGCCGCCACACAGAGCCGGGCCAGAAAGCCCTTGGTGCCGACGACGACATCCGGGCCGGTCTCCCGCAGATGGGCGACCAGACCGGTGAGGGCGTCCGCCTGGGCCGGGGTGGGGTCGGCCTCGAACCCCTGCGGGAACCGCTCCTGGAGGCGGCCCATCAGCTCCAGATAGCGGGTGTTGCGGGTGGCGAGATCGGGGCTCTCCTCCGAGATCACCCGGATCTCCGCCCCCGCCTCGCCGAGCAGCGGGACCAGCGGTTCGGCCTCGCCCAGGACGATCTCGGCGGTGAGCCGCTCCCGCAGCACCCGCGAGAAGCTGGTCGCCGCGAGATAGTTGCCGAACTTCCCCCAGGTACGCGGGGAGAGCACCTGGATACGGTGGGGGTCAGGGGGCACGGCGGATCTCCTCGGGGAGGGCCAGGGGCACGGTCCGGGCCGGCCGGTCGCCCCGGCCCGGCCCCTCGTACCAGAGCTGGTAGGTCAGCAGCGCCCACAGGGCGCGCGAGGTGTCACGGCGGCCGGAGAGATGGTCGTCGGTGAGGGTGCGCACGGCCACCGGGTCGAAGAGACCGCCCCGCTCCAGCGCCGGGGCGGCCAGGGTGTCCAGCAGCAGCGGGCGCAGCTCCTCCCGGAGCAGCCGGGCCAGCGGGGCGCGGAAGCCGAGTTTGGTGCGGCGGACCGTGCGGCGCGGCAGCCAGGGCGCGGCGATCCTGCGCAGCAGATACTTCCCGGTGAGCCCGCGCAGCTTGAGCCCTTCCGGCAGGCTGTTGCCGTACTCCACCAGGTCCAGATCGAGAAAGGGGGAGCGCAGCTCCAGCGCGCTGCGCATACCGCCCCGGTCGGTCTTGGTGAGGATGACATCGCGCAGGAAGTGGGCGATGACGGCGAGCTGGGCGCGCTGGAGACCGCTGAGCCGCTCCGGCTGCGCCCCGAGCAGCCGGGCGATCTCGGCGAAGGGCCGGTGGTCGGCGAGCCGGTCGCGGGCGGCCGGGCCGAGGACGGAGCCCAGGGCCGCCGGGGTGAAGGGCGCGTTCGCCAGATAGAAGCGGTGTTCGGGGGCGGCGCCGAGTCCCTTGGCGAGCCCGCGCAGCGCCTGGGCGGCGGGCAGATTGCCGGAGCGGACGGGCAGGGTACGGGCGGCCAGGTTCGCGGCGGCGGCCAGCCGGGGCGCGGAGACATGGCGCAGCAGGGTGTCGATGGTCCGCTCGGCCTGGAAGTAGCGGTAGCCGAGGAGGAGTTCGTCGGCGCCGTCGCCGGTGAGCACCCCCCGGACCCGTTCGCGGGCGGCCCGGCACACCAGCCGGGTGGGCAGCAGCGAGGGGTCGGCCAGCGGCTCGTCCGCGAGGGCGTACTCCTCCTCCACCACCCCGGCCAGCTCCGCCCCGCCGACCCGCACCACATGGTGCTCGGTGCCCAGATGCCGGGCGACCGCGCGGGCGTGCGGCGACTCGTCGAAGTCGGCGTCCTCGAATCCGGCGCTGAAGGTGGGCACCGGCCGGCCCGGTGACATCTCCTGGGCGAGGGCGGCGATCACACTGGAGTCGAGACCGCCGCTGAGCAGGACCCCGAGGCGTCGGCCGGTGCTGGTGACCCGGCGGGCGACGGCGGCGCGCAGCAGCTCCTCGAACCGCTCGGCCGCCTCCCGGGTACCGGGCACCCGGCCGCCCGGGGCCGGGCCCAGCCGGGGCCGCCAGTACTCGGTCTCGGTGAGGGACCCCTCCGTGTACCGCACCACGGAGCCGGGGCGCACCTTGCGCACCCCCGCGACCGCCGACCGGGGCGCGGGGAAGGCCCGCAGCACCAGATAGTCGGCGAGGGCGCGCGGGTCGGGGGAGCGGGAGACCGCCGGATGGCGGAGCAGGGCGGTGAGTTCGGAGGCGAAGGCGATCCCGCCGGGGACCCGCGCGTAGTAGAGCGGCTTCTTGCCGAGCGGGTCCCGGGCGAGCACCGTGGTGCCGGTACGGGCGTCGTGCGCGGCGAAGGCGTACATCCCGCGCACCCGCTCCAGGACCGCGGTGCCGTGCCGCTCGTACAGCTCGGTCAGTACCTCGGTGTCGCCGCCGGTACGGGGGACGAAGCCGGAGGCGCACAGCTCCCGGCGCAGCTCGGCGTGGTTGTACAGCTCGCCGTTGAGGACGAGCGCCACCGCGCCGCTGGCCGAGAGGAAGGGCTGGCCGCCGCCGGAGGGGTCCACGAAGGTCAGGGCGCAGTGCGCGAGGGTGGTCCCCGCGTGGCGGCACCAGCCGGTGCCGTCGGGCCCCCGGTGGACGAGGGCGGCGAGCATCCGGCCCGCGACCGCCCGTGCGTCGTCGTCCGGTCCGCCCGGGTCGCTGAAGCCCACAAAGCCGCACACGCCGTCAGGCCGTCCGGGCGGTGGCGGGGGAGGCGGACGGGGCGGCGGTGGCCAGGGCGTGCCGGGTCCAGGCGATCTGGCCGGCCAGGCCGGTGCGGATGTCCACGGTGGCGGTGAAGCCGAGCCTCTCCCGGGCGCGCCCGGTGTCGGCGGCGGTCGCCTCCACATCGCCCGCGCGGGCCGGACCGTACCGGGCGTCGGGGGCGCGGCCGGTCAGCTCGCCGGTGAGGGCCAGCACCTCGTTCACGGAGACGGAGGTGCCGGTGCCGATGTTCAGCACCTCACTGCCGCCGCCCGCCGTGCCCCCGGCGAGGGTCAGGGCGCGGACCACATCGGAGACATGGACGAAGTCCCTGATCTGGGTGCCGTCCCCGTGGATGGCGAGCGGCGCACCCTCCAGGGCGGCCCGGATCATCCGGGAGATCAGCATGTCGGAGCGCTGGCCGGGGCCGTAGACGGTGAAGAAGCGCAGCGCCCGGACGGCGAGCGAGGTGTCCTCGCGGGCGGCGAAGGCGAGCGCCAGCCGTTCGGCGGCGAGCTTGGTCACCCCGTACGGGGAGAGCGGCGACGGCACCTGCTCCTCGCTCATGGTGCCGGTGTCGTCGGTGCCGCCGTACACACTGGAGGACGAGGCGACGACGACCCGCCGCACCCCCGTCCGGACACAGGCGTCCATCAGCCGCTGGGTGGCGAGCACATTGCAGTGCAGATACTCGGGGAAGCGCGTCCACGACGGACGGACCCCCGGTAACGCGGCCAGATGGAAGACGGCCCGGGCGTCGGCCAGCAGCGGGGCGAGATCGAGGGAGACGAGATCTCCGTGCACCGCGCGCAAGGAGCCGCCTTCCGCGCCCGGTTCGCTCTCCTCCTCGGTCCAGGTGTCCCGGCGGTCGATTCCCACGACATCCGTTCCGGCGCTTCGCAAAGCCGTGACCAGATGGCGTCCGATGAATCCGGCCGCACCTGTGACCACGGCCTTTCCGCTGCTTACCGGGACATCGGTCTCGCCCGACATGGGAATTCCCCCCTGCTCGTTGCTGCTCGTATCCGATGAGGCCGTTCCGATGAGGCCGTTCACGGCGGTGCGCGCGCTGTGCGGATAAAAGTGCTCCGGGGCGGCATCCGGCGGTGCCGGAGTGCGCCGGGCCGAACGGTCGGCCACCGTGCCGTATTCGAGGGAGAACCCGGTCGCGGAGCCGGACGAAACTGTGTACGAGTACATGGGAGAGGGGCGTCGCCACCGTGGGAATTCACCATGGTGGCAGGTGTCAGAGCCCCAGGACGCCGGGAGTCTAACAGCGCTCCCAATCCGCAGCAATGGTGCCTCGGAAAGATGCCCGCCACCCTGGAATTGGATCTTCACCAATCCTCGCCGGGGCCACTCGCCCCATTCCCAAAGCCCCGCCCTCTCCTTATGCTGACGGCTTCCGCCGGTGGATCACGAACGGAGAGGGGCCGTTGGCCTTCCGTCCCTTATGGCAACTGGCCGGACTCACCCGTTATCTGAGGGGCGAGCGCCGTGCGCTCATCCTGCTCGCGCTGCTGATTCCGCTGGGCGTCGGCCTTCAGCTCGTCGCCCCCCAGCTGCTCCGCCGATTTGTGGACTCGGCCCTGACCGGCGGCTCCACCGCCGCCCTGACCGGCGTCGCCGTCTGGTATCTGACCTCGGCCGTCGGACAGATGGCTGTCGTCATCGGCGGGGACGCGGTCGCGGTACGGCTCGCCTGGCGCACCACCAACCGGCTCCGCGCCGAACTGGTCGACCACTGTCTGCGCCGCCCCGCCCGCTTCTACCAGGACCATCCCCCCGGCGAACTCGTCGAACGGATCGACGGCGATGTGACCCGGCTCGCCGGGGTGATGTCCGCCCTGGTCCTGGAGGTACTGGCCCATCTCGTCCTGGTCCTCGGTGTGCTGGCCGCCCTCTTCCACTTCGACTGGCGCATCGGGCTGGTCTTCGCCCCCTTCGTGGTGGCCACCGTCCTCACCCTGCGGCGGCTCGTCGGGCGCTCCCTGCCGCTGGTCACCGCCCGCCAGCGCAGCGCCGCCGACCTTCTCGGCTTTCTGGAGGAACGGCTCGCCGGCGCCGAGGACCTGCGCACCAACGGCGCCACCGGCCACACCCTCGGCGCCCTGGAGGACCGGCTCACCGACCTCGGGGCACGGGCCCGCGCCGCCGCCCGGGTCTCCGTCCGCTGGCCCGCCACCGTCCAGGGGCTCTCCGCGCTCAGCGTCGTCCTCGCGCTCGCCGTCAGCGTCTGGCTCCACTCCGCCGGCCGGCTCTCCACCGGTACCGCCTTCGCCACCCTCTCCTACGCGCTGCTGCTGCGCCGTCCGCTGCTCACGCTCTCCACCCGCTTCCACGATGTGGAGCAGGCGGTGGTGAGCGCACGGCGCATCGCCGAACTGACCGATGCCCCGCACGGTCCCGCCGATCCGGCCGGCCCCGATGCCCCGACGAGCTTCTTGCGCCCCCCGTCCGCGCCCCTGCCCGACGGCCCGCTGGACCTCCGCTTCGACACCGTCTCCTTCCAGTACGAACCCGGTGAACCGGTGCTGCGCGAGATCACCTTCGGGGTACGGCCCGGGGAGCGCCTCGGGGTCGTCGGCCGCACCGGCTGCGGCAAGTCCACCCTGATCCGGCTGCTGTTCGGGCTCCAGCACCCCGGGCGGGGCTCGGTGACCGTCGGCGGCCGGGAGGTACGGGAGCTGGACCCGGCGGCGCTGCGGGCCCGGGTCGCCCTGGTCACCCAGGAGGTCCAGATCTTCCATGCCAGCCTCCGCGACAACCTCGCCTTCTTCGACCGCTCCGTCCCCGACCGGCGGCTGCTGGCCGCCCTGGAGGAGGCGGGCCTGGACGACTGGCGCCGGGACCTCCCCGACGGCCTGGACACCCTGATCGGCCCCGCCGACGGGGCCCGGGGTCTGTCCGGGGGCCAGGAACAGCTCCTCGCGCTGGCCCGGGTCTTTCTGCGCGACCCGGCCGTCGTCCTGCTGGACGAGCCGACCGCGCGGCTCGATCCGTATACCGAGGCCCTGCTGGAACCCGCGCTGGAAAGGCTGTTGCGGCACCGGACCGCCGTGGTGGTCCAGCACCGGCCGCACACCCTGCGCCAGGTCGACCGGATCGTGGTGCTGGACGCGGGGCGGGTCGTCGAGGACGGCCCCCGCGACCGGCTCGCCGCCGACCCCGGCTCCCGCTTCCACGCCCTGCTCACCCCGGGCGGGGGACCCCGGTGAAGCCCCCGGGCACGGCGCGGGACACGGCCTCGGGCACGGCGCCGGAAGGCGAACAGGGCGGGGTACGGGACGGGGCGCGGGACGGGGTACGGGCCACCCTCGCCTCCCTCGCCGCCGTGCTGCGCGGCCGGCGTGCCGCCTATGGGGGCCTCACCGCCCTGTGGGTCCTCGTCCGCGCCGGGACCCTGGTCCTCGGACTGGTCTTCCAACGGCTCTTCGACAGCCTCGGCGGCAGCGGCGGCGACCGGCTGCTCTGGTCACTGATCGCCTGGGTCGCCGCCGTCGAGGCGGCCCGGCTCTGCCTCCAGTTCGGCCTGATGGCGGGCCGTCTGGAACCCGCCCTCCAGTACGACACCACCGCCCGGATGCGCCGCGCCCTGCTCGCCTCCGCACTGCGGCGGCCCGGCACCGCCTCCCGTACCGCACCCGGCGAGACCCTGCGCACCGTCGGCGAGGACGTGGACGAGACGGGCTTCTTTGTCTCCTGGTCCCCGACCAACCTCGCCCACTGGATGTTTGTCGCCGCCTCGGTCACCATCATGATCAGGATCGATGCGGCGGTCACCCTCGCCCTGCTGGCGCTGCTGATCGCGGTGACGGCCGCCACCGGTGCCCTGCACGGCCGCTTCCTCGCCCACCGCAGGGCCACCCGCACCGCCTCCGCCGAGGTCGCCGGGGCGCTGCGGGAGGCCATCGGCTCCGTCGGCGCGGTCCAGGCGGCCACCGCCGAGCGGCATGTCACCGCCCATGTCGTCCGGCTGAACGAGGCCCGTGCGCGCGCCGCCGTCCGGGAGGAGCTGTACGCCAGCCTCCAGCGGAACGTCCTCGGTAACGCCGCCCCCATCGGGGTCGGTCTGGTGCTGCTGCTGACCGCGAACCGCTCGGGCGACGGCTCCTTCTCCGTCGGCGACCTCGCCCTCTTCACCCTCTATCTCCAGCTGCTCACCGAGGCGCTGGCCTCCATCGGCATCCTGTCGGTACGGCTCCAGCGGGTGTCGGTGGCGCTCGACCGGGTCACCGGATTCTTCGGCGGCCCGCTCCGCCGCCACCTGGACACCCCGGCGGGCGCCGACACCGGACCGCCGCCCGCCCCCGCCCTGCGGGAGCTGACCGTACGGGGACTGACCGCCCGCCACCCCGGAGGCGGCCACGGTGTCGAGGACATCGACCTCACCGTGGTCCGCGGCTCGGTCACCGTGATCACCGGCGGCGTCGGTTCCGGTAAGACCACCCTGCTCAGAGCCGTTCTGGGGCTGCTCCCCAGCGACCGGGGGGAGATTCTGTGGAACGGGGAGCCGATCGCCGACCCCGCCGCCTTCCTGGTCGCCCCCCGCTGTGGCCACACCCCCCAGACGCCCCGGCTGTTCAGTGGCTCACTGCGGGAGAACACCCTGCTCGGGGCCGATGCGACGGCCTTCGGACCGGCAGTGCGCACGGCGGTCCTCGGGCCCGATCTGGCCGCCCTGGAGGAGGGCGCGGAGACCGTCGTCGGCCCGCGCGGGCTGCGGCTCTCCGGCGGTCAGCTCCAGCGCACCGCCATCGCCCGGATGCTCGTCCGCGACCCCGAACTCCTGGTCCTCGACGATGTCTCCAGCGCGCTGGACCCGGAGACCGAACGGCTGCTGTGGGAGCGGCTGCTGGCCCGCGCCCCGACCGTCCTCGCCGTCTCGCACCGGCCCGCGCTGCTGCGGGCCGCCGCCCGGGTGGTGGTCCTCAAGGACGGCCGGATCGAGGCGGCGGGCACCCTGGAGGAGGTACTGGCCGCCTCGCCCGAGATGCGCCGGATCTGGGCCGGATGACCCGGGAGCGGCCCCGGCCGGGCGGTGTGCGCCCGGCCCGGCCGCGTTCACTCGGCGGCGGTGGTCCGGGGGCCGTCCAGCTCGGTCCAGACGCTCTCCAGCGCGGCGGCGAACGCCCGTACCTCCTCCGGCCGGTGCACCGCCGACGGCGCGATCCGCAGGATCTCCTCCCCGGCCCGCACACTCGGCGCGTTGACCGCCTGCACATAGATCCCGTACCGCTCCAGCAGCAGCCGGGACATCCCCTTGGCCCGCCGGTCGTCCGCCACCAGCACGGAGACGATATGGGAGTGGTCCGAGAGGAAGGGGATGGACCGCTCCCGCAGCAGGGCGTGGAGCAGCTGGGCGTTACGGGTCAGCCGGCGGCGCTCGTCCTCGGAGCCGCGCAGATGCCGGACGGCCGCCAGCGCGCCCGCCGCGACCGACGGCGGAAGCGCGGTGGTGAAGACAAAGGACCGGGCGTGCGCCCGGATCGCGTCGATCAGCACGGCGGGACCGGCGACATAGCCGCCCGTCATCCCGAACCCCTTGGCCAGCGTCCCCATGATCACGGTGTACGAGGAGGCCAGGCCCTCACGTGCGGCGATGCCCGCGCCCTCGGGGCCGTACATCCCCACCGCGTGCACCTCGTCCAGGAAGGTCAGCGCGCCGTACCGCTTGGCGAGGTCCGCTATCCCGGCGAGTGGCGCGATATCGCCCCCCATCGAGTGGACGGACTCGGTGACGATCAGCTTCGGGGCGTCCGGGTCGGCCGCCGCCAGCAGCTCCTCCAGATGGGCGCAGTCATTGTGCCGGAAGATGTGCTTATGGGCCCCGCTGTGCCGCAGGCCGTCGATGATGGAGGCGTGATTCTCCTGATCGGAGAAGACGGCGCAGTCGTCGATCCGGCCCGCGAGCACGGAAAGGGAGCCCTCATTGGCAGAGTATCCGGAGGTGAACAGCAGGGCCTCCTCCTTTCCGTGGAGGTCCGCCAGTTCCCTCTCCAGAAGGACATGATGGTGATGGGTTCCACCGATGTTCCGGGAACCGCCCGAACCGGCACCGTATTTGTCGACGGCCCGGTGCATCTCCTCCAGAACACGCGGATGCTGTCCCATACCGAGATAGTCATTGCTGCACCAGACGGCGATCTCGCCATTCTCCGCCGTGGTGGCCGCAGGAAAGCGGCCGGCGATACGGCCGAGTTCCAGGAACTCCCTTTTCCGGTCCGCGGATTCACGCGCAAGTCGTGCGAAGAAGTCCATGTACTGGGACATGATCCAGGCTCGCTCTCTAGTCGCTTCCCGATCCGCCGCGGCTCATCGTAGAATGCCCGGCGGATTCTGCACAGAGCCGATCTCCCGTTCCCCCGGATCTCGGCTGATCTCCCCGAATCCCGTCGGTCACACGGAAAGCAATGGTTACCTCGGTTCCCACCGGTCAATCCCCGTAACACCTGGTCATGGAGAATTGATCATTCCGGTCCCGTTCCGGCGGGGCCCGATCGCCCGGAGTGTGCGATGAACGCCACCCTGTCCGCCGCCACCGTCCTCGCGGACACCGCCGCCCGCCGCCCCGACCATCCGGCGCTGATCGCCGGGGCCGAGCGGATCACCTACCAGGAGCTGTGGCGGTCCGCCCGCCGCTATGCCGCCGTCCTGCGCGACCGGGGCATCGGCCCGGGGGACCGGGTGGCCCTGCTGCTCTCCAACACCCCCCACTTCCCCCGCGCGTACTACGGGGCCCTCGCCCTCGGCGCGACCGTGGTCCCGGTCAACGCCCTGCTGAAGGCCGACGAGATCACCTATGTGCTCAAGGACTCCGGCGCGGCGGTCCTGATCTGCGACGCGACCCTGGTCACCGAGGGCGCCCGCGCCGCGCACGCGGCGGGGACCGCGCTGCTCACCGTCGGCGGCCCCGCTCCCTCCGGGGTGCCCGCTCCGGAGGCGCTCGACGCCCGCGCCGCCGACGCCGTCCCCGTCGAAGGGGTGGTGCCCCGGGCCCCCGACGACATCGCCCTGGTCCTCTACACCTCCGGGACCACCGGCCACCCCAAGGGGGCGATGATCACCCAGCTCAATCTGGCGATGAATGTGGGCACCACCGTGCTCGCCCCGTTCGCCATGCGCCCCGAGGACGTCCTGCTGGGCTGTCTGCCGCTCTTCCACACCTTCGGCCAGGTCTGCGGGATGGGCACCTGCTTCCGCGCGGGGGCCACCCTGGTCCTGATGGAACGCTTCGACGCGGACCGCGCGCTGGCCCTGATGACCGCCGAGGAGTGCACCGTCGTCATGGGCGTGCCCACCATGTTCATCGGGCTGCTGGAGGCCGCCGGGCGCTCCCCGGACCGGCCCCCGCTCCAGCGCGCCTACTCCGGCGGCGCGGCCCTGCCGGTCCGGGTCCTCGAAGAGGTCACCCGGGCCTTCGGCTGTCCGGTCTTCGAGGGGTACGGGCTCACCGAGACCTCCCCGGTCGTCACCTTCAACCAGCACCCCTGGCCCTGCCGTCCCGGCACCGTCGGCCGGCCCATCCCCGGGGTGGAGGCGGAGATCGCCGACGCCGCCGTGGGGGACCGGATCGTGCTGCTGCCCCCGGGGGAGACCGGGGAGATCGTGGTACGCGGCCACAATGTGATGGCGGGGTACCTCAACAACCCCTCGGCCACCGCCGAGGTCATCGTGGACGGCTGGTTCCGCACCGGGGACCTCGGCACCAAGGACGCCGACGGGGTGCTCACCGTCGTGGACCGCACCAAGGACATGGTGATCAGGGGCGGTTACAACGTCTACCCCCGGGAGATCGAGGAGGTCCTGGTCCGCCATCCCGCCGTCGCCCAGGCCGCGGTCGTCGGCCTCCCCGACGAGCGGAACGGGCAGGAGGTGTGCGCGGTGATCGTGCCCCGCCCGGGGGCGGTCGCGGACGCGGCGCTCGCCGCCGGCATCATCGCCTGGACCCGCGACCGGATTGCCGCCTACAAGTACCCGCGCCGGGTGGAGTTCCTGACGGAGCTGCCGCTGGGGCCGAGCGGCAAGGTCCTCAAACGGGAGCTGGCGGCCCGCTTCGGCGGCTGATCCCCGCACCCCGGAGCCGGAGCGGGGGGTCAGGGCGCCGGGGGTCCGTCGATCCGGGTGCCGTCCGCCTCGTACACCCAGGGGTTGGCCCGGCACCCCCTGACTCCCTTGATCTGCTGCATCATCGCCGGTGCGGGCCGCCCCGCACCGGGGCAGCCCTGGTGTCCGTGCCCGAGGACATGCCCGACCTCATGGTTGATGATCAGTGCGTGGTAGTCGTGCGGCCGGTTCGGGTACTGGTCGCTCAGCTCCACCCAGCGGCGCACATTGACGATCAGATCGGGGGCGCTGGCACAGTTCACCTGTCCCCGGGTTTCCAGACCCCACTGACCGCACAGCTTGTCCGTGGTCCCGGGGGACACCACATGCACCACCATGTCGTACGGGGGTGAGGCGACCCGCTGGAAGGACGCCGCGCCCTGCCGGGTCCAGCCGCGTGGGTCCCGCAGGATCCCGTCGATCTCCTCGGCGACCGCGTCCGCCGTCAGACCGGTGCCGTCCTCCAGCTTCACCCCGTACCGGATCAGCCGCCCCCGGTCGCCGGCCCGCTCGCCACCGCCCCGGGCCCAGGTATAGGTCCCCGGCCCGTTCTCCTGATAGGTGCCGGAACGCCGCTCGGAGCTGCGCTCGGAGGTGCGCTGGGAGCGCCGCTCCCGATCGTCCGGGCCGGTGGCCGCCTTCTGCGGTGCCGGTTCGTGCGCCCGGTCCTCTTCCTTCTCCTTCTTCTTCTCCTTCTTCTTCTCCGGGGTGGCCGCCCGCTCCCGGCCGGGTCCGTCGTCGGAGCGTGAGGCACGGCCCGGATCCGCCGACCGGTCCACGGGAGCCTCCGGCGCCGGGGCCGTCCGGGGCGCGGGAGGCTTCTGCGACACCACCGCCCAGGCGGACCCCAGCAGGGCGCCCGCGCCGAGCAGCACCGCCAGGGCCGGCACCAGCCGGCGGGCGGGGGAGCGGCGCCGGCGGCGGTCCACCCGGCGGTGCCGGGACCGGGGCCGGGCGGCTGCGCTCCCCGGGCCGCCGGAGGACCCGGAGCCCTCAGAGCCGCCCGGGCCGTCGGAGCCGCCGAAGCCGTCGGGGCCGTCGGGGTCCGGAGTCTCGGTGAGCCGGGTGGGGCACATGGCGGGTCCAGCCTTCGTGCGGGGAGGGGAGGTCGGTCCCCGGCCGGATCGGGGGAGACCGGCCGGGGATGATCACAGTCCACGCCATCGCGCGTGGGGCCACGGTGAGCAAACCCACTCACCGGGATCTCACATCGGACAGGGATACTGGTCCGCAGGTCAGCGCGGGTGGGTCGGCGCGGGTGGGTCAGCGGTACTTCGGGAACGGAACAGACGCATGCGGGTGCTCGTGGTCGAGGACGAGGAGATGATGGCCGAGGCGATGGCCGAGGGCCTGCGCCAGGAGGGGCTCGCGGTCGATGTCGTCCACGACGGCGCCGCCGCCCTGGAACGGCTCGCGGTGCACACGTACGACGTGATGGTCCTCGACCGCGACCTGCCCCGGGTCCACGGTGACGAGGTCTGCCGCCGGACCGTCGCCTCCGATGCCGATACCCGGGTCCTGATGCTCACCGTCTCCACCACCGTCGCCGAGCGGGTGGCGGGCCTCGGCCTCGGCGCCGACGACTATCTCACCAAGCCCTTCGCCTTCGCCGAGCTGGTCGCCCGGATCCGGGCCCTCGGCCGCCGCTCCCGGCCCGCCGTCCCGCCCGTCCTCGAACGGTCCGGCATCCGGCTCGACCCCCATCTGCGGCAGACCACCCGGGACGGCCGCTACATCCCCCTCTCCCGCAAGGAGTTCGCCGTCCTGGAGGAGCTGCTGCGGGCCGAGGGCGCGCCCGTCTCCGCCGAGGAGCTGCTGGAGCGGGCCTGGGACGAGAATGTCGACCCCTTCACCACGGTCGTCCGGGTCACCATGCGCTCCCTGCGGCGCAAACTCGGCGACGACCCGGTCATCGAGACCCTGACCGGTGTGGGCTACCGCATCCGATGAACCCGCGCGCGCTCGGCGGCGGCCTCAGGGTCCGGCTCACCGCCGTCTTCGGACTGCTCTTCTTCGTCGCGGGGGCCGCCGTCTTCGGCGGTGCCGTGATCCTGGTCGGCAACAGCATGGAGTACACGCTGAAGCTGCCGTTCCCGATGTCCGCCACCACCTCGGTCCTCCCCGGCCCGGAGCCGGTCACCGTCCCGACCGGGATGCCCGCGCCGACCTCCACCGCCCCGGGTGCCCCGGGTGCCCCGGGTGCCCCGAGTGCCCCGGGCGAGCCGGGCGAACGGCCCTCGGCCCCCGCGGACCAGGAGTCCTCCGCCGCCCCCGACCCCGCCGCTGCCTCCGGGAGCGTCCCCGACCCCTTCTCCGGGACCGACCCCGCCTCCGGGACCGACCCCTTCTCCGGGGCCGACCCCGAGCAGTGGCGGGAGGTCCCGGGCGACAGCCAGTACATCGACGGGCCCACCCGCGAGGTCGTCCTCGCCTCCATGCGGGAGAACCTGATCATGAAGGGCGGGCTCACCGTCCTCGGTGTCGGTGTCGTCGCCACCACCCTGGGCTGGCTGGTCGCCGGGCGGCTGCTGCGCCCGCTCAACCGCATCACCTCCACCGCCGAACGGATCGCGGGCCGCACCCTGCACCGCCGTATCGACCTCGACGGGCCGCCCGGTGAGGTCAAACGGCTCGCCGACTCCTTCGACAGCATGCTGGACCGCCTGGACGAGGCGTTCGCCGGACAGGACCGCTTCATCGCCAACGCCGCCCATGAGCTGAAGACCCCGCTCGCGGTCGGGCGCACCCTGGTGGAGGTCGCCGTCGCCCGGACCGGGGCACCCCCCGAGGTCCAGCGGCTCGGTGAGAACCTGCTCGCCGTCAATGAGCGCCATGAGCGGCTGATCGACGCCCTGCTGACGCTGGCCCGTGCGGAGAGTTCGGTCGCCGAGCGGTTCCCGGTCGATCTGGCGCAGATCTCCGGAGCGGTCCTCGCCGCCACCCGGGAGGGCGCCGAGGAGGCGGGGCTGACCGTGACGACCGAGCTGCGCACGGCCCCGGCGGTGGGCGATCCGGTCCTGCTGGAGCAGCTGGTGCGCAATCTGGTGGACAACGCCGTGAAGTACAACCGGCCCGGGGGAACGATCCGGGTGGAGACCGGAGCCGGGCCTTCCGGCTCCTCCATCACCGTCGCCAACACCGGGGCGGTCATCTCCCGCCATGAGATCCCGGTCCTCTTCGAACCGTTCCGGCGGCTCACCGACCGGGTCGGTTCGGCCCGGGGGAGCGGGCTCGGCCTGTCGATCGTCCGCGCGGTGGCCCGTACCCATGACGGGGACGCCACCGCCGTGCCGAGGCCCGGGGGAGGGCTGGAGGTCACCGCGACCCTGCCCCCGGGCGGCGGCTGAGCCGGCCCGCCGCCCCCGGCCGTCCCCCGGGCTCTCAGTCGAGGGCCAGCTCGAAGCAGCGGGAGTCCTCCGCGCCGGCATAGGGGCCGTAGTTGGGTATCCGGACATAGCCGGACCGGGTGTAGCAGCGGATGGCGGCGGTGAGCAGGCTGCCGGTCTCCACCCGCAGCCTGCTCCACCCCAGCAGCCGGGCCCGCTCCTCCAGGGTGCTCAGCACCAGGGCGGCGACCCCCGAGCCCCGGTGGCCGGGGCTGACATACATCCGCTTGATCTCGCCCGCCCCGCCGCCCAGGTCACGCAGCCCGCCGCAGCCGACCGCGGTGCCGTCCGCGTCCCGTACGACGAAGAACGCCGCGCTGTCCGAGGCGGAGGGGGCGGGCCTCGGCTCGCTCTCCGGTGACCCGTAGACCTCCGCTATCTCCGACCGCTGGCGCTCACGCAGCGCGGCGGCCTCGGGGTCCTCCCAGGACACTTCCTCAATTTTCCCACCGGACTGGATCGTCATACCGGAAAGGGTGCCGGAGGCATATTTCCGGCAGGTTACGCCGCCACCGACGGGCCCGCCGACGCCCCTGCCGACGGGCCCGGTCGGGCCCGATCAGGCCCGGCCGTGCTCCCGCCCGAGGTCAGACGCCGTAACGCAGGGCGATGGTGTCCCCGACCCCGATCACCTTGTTACGGGCGGCACCCGCGAGCGCGGAGCCGTCGACACTCACCTTCCAGGTGCTCGTACCGCTGTTGGCCACCCCGTTCACCGAGGTGACCGTCCCCGATCCGGAGGCCGGCAGCAGACCCGTGACACAGCCCGCCGGGGTCGCCCCGCCGCCCGCCGCGTCCAGCACCGTCCCCAGGGTGGTGGTCGACCCGGTGGGCGTGAAGGAGACCGAGCACACCTTCGGGGCGCCCGTACCGGTGTCCACGCTCAGCGCCAGCCGGGTCGCCGTGCCCGCCGTGAACGACCCCTGCGCCACCCACCTGGGCTGACCCGCCGTCACCGGCTGCGGAGGCGCCGAGGTGAAGCCCCCGCCCGCCACCGCGCGCAGCGCGTCGATCGAGGAGTACGAGGAGGGGGAGGCGTCCCCCGCCTGGTAGCGGAAGCCCCCGGCCGGCGAGAACTGGAGCCCGATCAGATAGTCGATGGGCGTCTTGTTCATCCCGGTGAGGAAGGGGCCGGTCTGCGGGTTGATGCCACAGGCGTTCAGCCCCGACACCGCCCAGCCGTTGGAGCTGGAGTTGGGCCCGTACATCGCGTCGAAGGCACCCGACGGCTCCAGCAGCTTGTCACTGAGGAAGGTCCGCGCCGCCACCACGTCCGGGTCGGTGTTCGGCACCCCCGCCGCGCAGAGCGCCGCCATCGACGCCCCCGTCATATCGATGTCACTGGGGGCCGCCAGCTGGGCCGGATTGCCCTCGGCCTTGCTGTAGTTCCACCCGCCGTCGTTGTGCTGATTGGCCCGGATCCGGGTCACCGCGCGGTTCAGCACCGCGGCGGGCACCCGCTGCGCACCGGTCTGGGTCCGCGCCCCGGCGAGCGCCAGCGCGGCGAAGACCGTGCCGTTGTACGAGGCCGAGGGGCCGAAGTAGCCGGTCTCGGCGGTCTGCCAGTAGCTGTAGATGTGCGCGATCAGATTGCGCGAGGCCGACACCCGGGCCGGGTCGATGCCCGCCGCGTACGCGTTGAGGGTGGCCCGCTCGAACTCGGTGACCGGCGGGGTGGGGGAGGCGGGCCAGCCCGCGGAGGAGAGCAGATTGCGGTAGACGGTACGGGCGTTCTTCGTGGTGTCGCCCCCGGGCGCCACATCGGCGACGGCGGTGCCCGCGGCGGCGAAGGCGCTGAAGGCCCACTCGCCGGAGAGCCCCGGGCCCGCGTACGAACCGTCCGCCGCCTGAAGGGTCTTGAGGTAGGCGACACCGTTGGTGGTGGAGGTGGCGATCTGGGCGGGTGTGGAGGTGGCGGTGGCGTTCGGCGCCAGCAGCGCGAGCGCGCCGACGGCCGCCGGAAGGGCCAGGGCGAGTCTGCGGACGGAGGGACGTGACATGGCCTGCTCCTGGGATGAGGGACGCCGGCCACAGCGCCCCGCCCAGGTGCCGGTACGGGGGAGCGCGGAGTCCGCCGTCCGGAACGCGTGGTACGGCTTCCTGTACGGATGTGCCTGCCGCATGGGCATTCGGGCTCGGGACGGCTCCCCGCCGTCCCACACCGCTGCGCGTCAGCCCCGGATTCCCACCGGATTCCCCCATGGACAGCGAAGGACGCTACCTGACCTGGGCGATCACCGCCAGCATCGGGAACGGGGGAGGCCCGGCGACGGGTGCCTTGACGCCCCGCTCAACACCGTGTTCCAATCCGGCTGTTGAGAACACTCCACACCAGGGGAAGCCGGTCGAAATCCGGCGCTGACCCGCAACCGTGGGCCCGTGCGAGCGGGCGAGCCGGACTGCCTGGAGCGGAGAGAGAACGGAACGAAGAGCGCCGTCGTGGACTGCGGCGTGGTCCATCATGGCCGCCCGGAGGCGCATCGCCCGGGTGGCCTGCTGCCACGCCTGTCTCCACCCGGCCGATACGGGGGGCCACGGGTGGATACCGGACAGCGGCGTGCGTACCGTCGGGCGGC
The DNA here is from genome assembly GCF_040299965.1 of Streptomyces sp. NPDC000594. Classification (NCBI taxonomy): domain Bacteria; kingdom Bacillati; phylum Actinomycetota; class Actinomycetes; order Kitasatosporales; family Streptomycetaceae; genus Streptomyces; species Streptomyces sp. NPDC000594. Next base: position 293,269 of record NZ_JBEPCY010000001.1, read on the forward strand.
GGCCACCGCCCCCGCGCGAACCCTGCTCTCCCTGCTGATGGCCGCACTGCTGGCGACCGCCGCCGGAGCCGTGCCCGCCACCGCCGCGCCCCGGTCCGCTCCCCCCGGGGCGACCGCCGCCGAGGAGTGCACCCCCACCCGGGGCGCCAGGGTCGCCGTCGACTTCGGGGTCTTCGGCGGACCGGTCCGCGTCGGCTGCGACACCACCCCGACCACCGGCTACGAGCTGCTGCGGGACACCGGCTTCCGCACCACCGGCACCCAGCACGACGGCGCCGGGTTCCTCTGCCGTATCGGCCATCCCGCCGTGAACTCCGGCACCCAGTACCCCACCCCCCAGGACGAGGACTGCCTCCTCACCCCCACCCCCGACGCCTACTGGTCCTACTGGGTCGCCTCCCGGGGCGACGACGACTGGACCTACAGCCGCTACGGCGCCATGACCCGGGAACTCAGGCCCGGCGATGTCGACGCCTGGGTCTTCGGCGGCACCGATGTCGCCGGTGGCAAGGGACGGCCCGACTTCACCCCCGATGAGATCCGGGGCGGCGACGGCGGACCCGGTGAGACCCCCGTCCCCGACCCGCCGGTCGCCCGCGCCGAGTTGAAGAAGGCCGAGAGCTGGCTCACCGGCAACCTCCAGGGCCGGGACCATGTGGTCCACGACGGCACCACCGAGCCCGACCGGCTCCGTACCGCCGACACCGCCTTCGCGCTCGCCGCGACCGGTGGATACGGCCCCGTCCTCGAACGGCTCACGGCCCATCTGCGCCGCCACGCAGGCCCGTTCGCCTATCCGAACGGCGTGGCCGCCGCGCCCGACCCCCGGGCCGCCGCCCGGCTCGCGCTGCTCGCCGAGATCACCGGTGCCGACGCCGCCGACTTCGGGGGACACGACCTCCCCGGCGATCTGATCCGGCACCGGTGCACCGGGTCCGGGCCCGGCTGCACCGCCGCGGGCGACTTCCGGGGCGCCCGACAGACCGAGGTCCAGGCCCTCGCCGTGCTCGCGCTGGTCCGCGACGGCCGCCGCCCGCCCGCCGACACCCTCGCCCGGCTCACCGCCGTCCAGTGCCGCGACGGCGGCTTCAACACCACCCTCACCCCCGCCGGGGGCAGTTGCAACGCCGACGAGGCCACCACCGGAGCCGCCACCCTGGCGCTCCGCGCGGCGGGCGGTCACACCGAGGCCGTCGCCCGCGCGGTGGGCCACCTCAAGAAGAGCCAGCGCCAGGACGGCTCCTTCGCCGCCCTCGGCATGACCAACGGCCTGGTCCACGCCACCGGATACGCGGCCCAGGCCCTGTACGCCACCGGGCAGGGCCTGCGCGCCCGCGCCGCGGTCTCCTGGCTCGCCCGGCAGCAGCTTCCCAACGGCGGCTTCGGCTTCGAGGAGGGCGCGACCGACGCGTTCATCGCCGCCACCGTCCCCGCCGTGCTCGGCACCGCCCGCACCAGCCTGGCGGAGCTGACCGCCCACAAGCCCCCCGCCCCCCAGCCGCCGGGCAGGCCCACCGGCCGGAAGCCCGACCTCACGAAGGGCTCCGCCTATCTCACCGACCGCAGCCGACTGCGGCAGGGCCGCTACTACGGCACCGGACCCACCACCCGGGCCGACTTCGGGCTGACCGTCGACGGCGCCTTCGCCCTCGCCGCGACCGGGCAGCGCCGCGACGATCTGCGGACCATCGTGGACTTCCTCGACCACGGCGGCGAGGACGGCACCGGACGCACCCTCCACGACTGGACCGGCGCCGGGGCCGAACGCCCGCTGGGCGGACAGCTCGGCAAGGCGGCGCTGCTCGCCCAGACCGTGGACCGTGACCCGCGCGACTTCGGCGGCCGGGACCTGATCGCCGCCCTGGACGAGGCGGTCTGCCCGGCACCGAGCACCGGCGGGGACCGCAGCTGTGCCGCCCGGGGCGCCTACACCTGGACCCGGGCCGTCTTCGGCCAGTCCCTCGGGGTCATCGCCCAGCTGCGCGCCGGGGAGACCACGGCCGCCGCCGAACCCGTCGGCTATCTCCTGGACCTCCAGCGCCCGTCCGGCGCCTGGCCCAGCCTGATCCCGTCCACGGGCGACGAGGACGTGGACTCCACCGCCGTCGCCGCCATGGCCCTGGAGCTCGCCGAGGGCCCGCGCGCCCGGGGCGCCGTCCGGAGGGCCGTCGACTGGATCGCCTCCCGCCAGCTGACCGGCGGCGGCTTCCCCGGCGCCGCCGGCACCTCGGTCAACTCGACCGCCCTCGCGGTCCAGGCGCTCTCCCTCGACCGCGAGCGGCACCGGGACCGGATCGCCCGGGCCCTCGGCTTCCTGGCGGGCCAGCAGAACGCCGACGGGGGCTTCAATGTCGCCAAGGAGGGGCAGCGGGGCTCCGATCTGCGCGCCTCCACCCAGGCCGTGGGGGGCGCGACCGGTGTCTCCTTCGCCCGGCTCAGCCGCAGCCTCGCCGGTACGACCCCCCGCCCGCCCGGCGGACCCGACCCCGACCCCGACCCCGACCCGGGTCCCGGCCCTGGTCCTGGTCCCGGTCCTGGTCCCGGTCCCGGTCCCGAGATCGTCACGCCGGGGGAGAACGACGGCCCCGGAAGCGGCCCCGGCAGCGACGGTGGCGCGGACGGCAGTGGTACGGGAGACACCCCCGGCGGCCCCCTCGCCCGGACCGGCTCACCCGCCCGCTCCCTCCTCCTCACCGCCGGCGCCCTCGCCGCCCTCGGCGCCGCACTGACCACCGCGGTCGCCTACCGCAACCGCCGCACCAGGAGCCCCCGATGAGCACCCGCACGGGTCGTCCATGGCTGCTCGGGCGCGTCGTCGCGGCGTTCGCGCTGGCCGTCGCGCTCACCGCGCAGACCGGTACCGCCGCCACCGCCGCGCCGCAGCCCATCGGCCGGTGCACCACCTCCTCCGGGGTGGTGCTCGCCGTGGACCTCAGCCGCTGGGGCGGGCCCATCATGCGGTCCTGCGGCACCACCCCCACCACCGGGTACGAACTCCTCAACCAGGGCGGCTGGCGCACCACCGGCACCGGACACGACGGCCCCGCCTTCATCTGCCGCATCGGCTACAGCGGCTTCCGGAACGGCAAGCAGTACCCCACGCCCCGGGACGAGGACTGCGTCCTCACCCCGCCCGCCACCGCCTACTGGTCCTACTGGCACGCCGGCCCCGGCGAGGACACCTGGGAGTACAGCCGGCTCGGCGCCATGAGCTACCGGCCCCAACCCGGCAGCGTCGACCTGTGGATCTTCGGTGCCACCGATGTCGAGGGCGTACGGGGCCGGCCCACCGTCACCCCCGACCAGCTGCGCGCCCACAACACCCGCCCCAGCGGCGGCGGGTCCACCGACCGGCCTCGCCCCCGGCCGACGACCGCCGCGCCCGCGCCGACCACCGGCCGGCCCGCGCCCCCGGCCCGCTCCGCCACCCCGTCCCAGGACGGCAGCCGCCCCGCGCCCCGGGCATCCGGTCCCGCCCCCCGGGCCTCCGCCGCCGATTCCGCCACCCCGTCACCGAGCCGTACCGCGACCGCGACCGCCGCCCCCGCGGCGACGGCCGCCCCCGAGGACGCCGCCGTCGCCGCGCCCGGCGGTGCGGCCCGGGTGGCCGACGCGCCCCCCGCCGCCGACACCGACAACGACACCGGCTCCGCGCTGCCCGCCCTGATCACCGCCGCCCTGGTGGCGCTCATCGGCGGCGGAGCCGTGTACACCGCCCGGCGCCGCCGCCGCGCCGGGTGACCCGCCCCATGGCCCTCATCGCCCCCCGTCTGCCCCGCCCGCTGCACCCCGTGGCCTGGTGGATCTGGGCGCTCGCCCTCGCCACCGCCGCCGGCCGCACCAACAACCCGCTGCTGCTCCTGCTCGTCCTCGCGGTCCTCGGACATGTCGTCACCCTGCGCCGCACCGAGGCCCCCTGGGCGCGCGGCTTCTCGTACTACCTCTGGTTCGCCCTGATCGTGATCGCGATCCGGGTGGTCTTCCGCGCGGTCTTCGGCACCGGCATCCGCCCCGACGACCATCTGCTCTTCTCGCTGCCCACCGTCCCCACCCCCGACTGGTACGCGGGCATCAGCATCGGCGGCCCGGTCTCCCTGGAGGCGCTGCTCTCGGCCGCCACCGACGGGCTGCGGCTCGCCTGCATGCTCTGCTGTATCGGCGCGGCCAACACCCTCGCCAACCCCAAGCGCGCCCTGCGGATCCTCCCCGGCGCGCTGTACGAACTCGGGGTCGCCGTCACCGTCGCGCTGAGTGTCGCCCCCCAACTGGTGCAGAGCGTCCAGCGGGTCGCCCGGGCCCGGCGGCTGCGGGCCGGTGACCGGAAGGGCCTCAAGGCCCTGCGGGGCATCGTCGTCCCCGTCCTGGAGGACGCCCTGGAACGCTCCCTGCGGCTCGCCGCCGCCATGGACTCCCGGGGATACGGACGGGCCGGGACCGCCACCCGCCGCTCCCGCCGGCTGACCGGGGCGCTGATGCTGCTGGGCATGTGCGGACTGTGCGCCGGGGCGTACGGGCTGCTCGACCCCTCCGCGCCCACCGCGCTCGGGCTGCCCGCGCTGCTCGGCGGGGCCCTGCTCTGCACCGCCGGGCTGCGGCTCGGCGGCCGGCGGGTCACCCGGACCGCCTACCGGCCCGACCCCTGGCGGGCGGCCGAGTGGACCGTCGCGGCCTGCGGGGTGCTCGCGGCGGCCGTGCTCTTCGCCAACACCGGCTATGACCCCGCCCAGCTCAACCCCACCTTCCATCCACTGGGCTGGCCCGCGCTGCCCGTGGTCCCGGCCGCCGCCATCCTGCTCGCGGGGGCCGCCGGACTCGCCGCCCCGCCACCCGGCCCGGTCACGCCCCGCCCGGCCGCACCCGCCGCCGGCCGCGCGGCCACCCGTAACGCCGGCCGCGCGGCGGCCCGTACCACCGCCCGTACCACCGACCCTGCCGGCGACCGGCCCGCCGGCCGGCGGCCCGCCCGTACCACCGAGGACGCCCAGTGATCACCTTTGACCGGGTCGGCGTCGTCTACGACGGGGCGGACACCCCCGTCCTCCGCGATGTCGACCTCACCGTGGAGGAAGGGGAACTCTGCCTGGTCGTCGGCCATACGGGCGTCGGCAAGTCCACCCTCCTCGGCGCCGTCAACGGCCTCGTGCCCCACTTCACCGGCGGCACCCTGCACGGCAGGGTCACCGTCGACGGCCGGGACACCGCGACCCACCCGCCGCGCGAACTCGCCGATGTCGTCGGTGTGGTGGGACAGGACCCGCTGGACGGCTTTGTCACCGACACCGTGGAGGAGGAGCTGGCCTACGCCATGGAACAGCTCGCCGTCCCCCCGCCGGTGATGCGCAAACGGGTCGAGGAGACCCTCGACCTCCTCGGCCTCGCGGACCTGCGCCACCGCGCCCTCCATGAACTCTCCGGCGGGCAGCAGCAGCGGGTCGCCATCGGCTCCGTGCTCACCGCCCACCCCCGGATCCTGGTCCTCGACGAACCCACCTCCGCACTCGACCCGACCGCCGCCGAGGAGGTGCTCGCCGCCGTCACCCGCCTCGTCCACGACCTGGGGGTGACCGTCCTCCTCGCCGAACACCGCCTGGAGCGGGTGGTGCAGTACGCCGACCGGGTCATCCACCTCCCGGGCGACGGTCTGGTCCGCGCCGGGACACCCGCCGAGGTCTTCCGCACCGCCTCCGTCGCCCCGCCCATCGTGGAGCTGGGCCGGCTCGCCGGCTGGACCCCGCTGCCGCTCTCCGTCCGCGACGCCCGCCGCGCCGCCGCCCCGCTGCGCGGCCGACTGGCCGCCACCGCCGTCCCGCCCGTGCGCACCCCGGCCCCCGCCGGGCCGCCGCTGCTGCGGGCCCGGGGCATCACCGTCGCGTACGGGGACGTCGCCGCCGTACGCGAGGTCGATCTCACCCTGCGGGCGGGCGAGGTCACCGCCCTCATGGGCCGCAATGGCTCCGGGAAGTCCTCCCTGCTCTGGGCGGTCCAGGGCGCCGGCCCCCGCCGCTCCGGGAGCGTCGAGGCGGGCGAGGACGGCAAGGACCCCGGGAAGCTCTCCGCCGCCGAGGCCCGCCGGATCGTCTCCCTCGTCCCGCAGACCCCCACCGATCTCCTCTACCTGGACAGCGTGCGCCAGGAACTCGACCAGGCCGACCGGGAGTCCGCCACCGCACCCGGGACACCCGGGACACCCGGGACACCCGGGGGTCCGGCCGGGGCCCTGACGGCCCGGGAGATCCTGGACCGGCTCGCCCCCGGCGTCGCCGACACCACCCACCCCCGCGATCTCTCCGAGGGGCAGAAGCTCGCCCTCGTCCTCGCCATCCAGCTCACCGCGGCCCCCCGGGTGCTCCTGCTGGACGAACCCACCCGGGGGCTCGACTACCGGGCCAAGGAGCAGCTGATCCGTACCGTCGACGGCCTCGCCGCCGAGGGCCGGTCCGTGGTGGTCTCCACCCATGACGTGGAGTTCGCCGCCCGTGCCGCCGACCGGGTGGTCGTCATGGCCGAGGGCGAGATCGTCGCCGACGCCCCCACCGCCGATGTCATCGTCGCGTCCCCGGTCTTCGCCCCCCAGACCGCGAAGATCCTCGCACCGCTGCCCTTTCTCACGGTCGGCCAGGTGGGAGCGGTCCTCGCCGCCACCGGGACACCCGCATGAGGGCGTACGACGGGCGGGAGCACACGGGGCGGGAGCGCACCGGACAGGAACACACGGGGCGGCGGCGCACCGCGCGGGCGATCCGGCTCACCCCGCGCGCCTCGGCCGTCATCGTGCTCGCCGCCCTGCTGGGACTGGTCGCCTTCTTCTGGCCCTTCGTCGTCGCCCCGGGGAAGTTCGGCTCCCAGTACGCGCCCCCGCTGATCTTCGGGGTGCTGCTGGTCCTCGTGGTCTGTGTGGTCCTCTCCGAGATCGCGGAGGGCGGCATCGACTCCAAGGCCCTGGCCATGCTGGGCGTCCTCTCCGCCGTCAACGCCGCCCTGCGGCCCCTGGGCGCCGGCACCGCCGGGGTGGAGACCGTCTTCTTCCTCCTGGTCCTCGCGGGCCGGGTCTTCGGCCCCGGCTTCGGCTTCGTCCTCGGCTGCACCTCGCTCTTCGCCTCCGCCCTGATCACCGGGGGAGTGGGCCCCTGGATGCCGTACCAGATGTTCGGCTGCGCCTTCGTCGGCATGCTCGCCGGACTGCTGCCCCGGGCCGGCGGGCGCCGTGAGGTGCTGATGCTGGCGCTCTACGGCTCCTTCTCCGGCTATCTCTTCGGCTTTCTGCTCAATCTGTCCTTCTGGCCGTTCTCCGTGGACCCCGGCAGCTCCCTCGCCTATCTCCCGGGGCTGCCCTTCACCGAGCAGTGGCAGCGCTACCTCGCCTTCGACCTCGCCACCTCGCTCGGCTGGGACACCGGCCGCGCCGTCACCACCTTCCTCTGTGTGCTGCTCGCCGGGCCCGCCGTCCTCGCCACCTTCCGCCGCGCCGCCCGGCGGGCCCGCTTCGACGCCCCGGTCCGCTTCACCGCCCGGGAGGGCCGCACGGGCGGTGGGCCGACCGCCCCGCCGGCCTGACGGAGGCCGCCCGCCGTCAGTGCGCGGGGGCGAGCCCCTGGCTCTCCAGCACCGGCCGAAAGGCCCGTACCGCGTAGAAGTTACGGGACTTGACCGTGCCCGTCGGCACCCCGAGGACGGCCGCCGCCTGCACCGCCGAACGGTCCTTCATATGCAGCTCCACCAGGACATCGCGCTGATGGGCGGGGAGCCGGGAGAGCGCGAGTCCCATGTCGTACGCGCCCAGCACCTCCTCGTACGGGTCCGCCGGCACGGGCGCGTGGTCCTCCGGGTACTCGTTGCCGATCTCCTGCACCCGCGCCGACTGACGGCGGAAGTGGTCGATGGCGATCCGCCGGGCCACCGTGAAGAGCCAGGGCCTGCCGTACTCCGGGCCCCGCGCCAGCGCACGGGGATGCTGCCAGGCCCGCAGAAAGGTCTCCTGGAGGACGTCCTCGGCCCGGCCCCGGTCGCCCGAGCAGAGACGGAGCAGCGCTCTCAGTAACGCGCGGGCGTGCAGCCGATACAGCTCGGCCACCATCTCCTGGTCCAGGGTCGAGGGCGGGGCGGCTGCCGGGCGGGCGGGGCGGGACAGGTTTTGAGCAGCCGGGGTCTGAGCAGCCGGGGTCTGAGCAGCTGTGACGGCCATGGCGACGGCTCCTTGGGGGCGGACGGCCTGGGGAGAGGGAGCGTTTCAGCGCCCGCCAACGCCCGGCCAACGTCTCGCCAACGCCTCGGCCGGGCGTTCGATGAACGGTCCGAACCGGGGGCTCCGGCTCCGCTGGACCACTGGGCGCGGCGCCGTTCGTCGTGCGGAACCGACCGCTCGGCGTGGCCCGGGGCCGCCCGTCCGGCAGCCTCTCGGCGGACCCTCCCGACGGACCGCCGAACGCTCCCCCGTGACCGTCCGCCGATTGGGTCCCGGCCCGTCCCGGGGGTCCCGCACCGGCCGTGGCGGCCCCCTGCTGCCGCCGGACCGGCCCCCTCCACCGCTTCCGCGGGCCCGGTCGCGCCGGGTCCCGATCACCCCGCGCGAGCGTCCCGTCACCGGCTTTGGCGGGCCGCTGTAAGGTACTGCTCCCACACAGACGGGAGGGGACATCCGTGGAGGTTCTGCTGCTGGGGCCGGCGGAACTTCGCGGGGAGGACGGCTCCCGGGCCCCGCTGGGCGGCGCCCGGCGCCGGGCCGTGCTGGCCACCCTCGCCCTCAGTCTCAACCGGGTCGTCCCGGTGGAGCGGCTGCTGCATCTGGTGTGGGACGAGGCTCCGCCCCCCAGCGCCCGTGCCGCCCTCCAGGGCCATGTCGCCGGGTTGCGCGCCGTGTTCGACCCCTCGGTGCGGCTGATCACCCGGTCGCCCGGCTATGTGCTGCGGGCCGAACGCGACCGGGTCGATGTCCACCGTATGCGCGATCTGCGGTCCGCCGCCGATCTCGCCGCCGACGACACCGAGGGCATCCGGCTGCTGCGGTCCGCCCTCGCGCTCTGGCGCGGACCCGCGCTCGCCGACTGCGGCTCCCACGCACTGCGCGCCGAGTACCAGCAGCGGCTGGAGGATCTGCGGCTCGCCTCGGTCGAGCAACTGGCCGAACGGCTGCTGCGGACGGGGAAGGGGGCCCGTGCCGTCCCCGAGCTGACCGAGGCCGTCCGCACGGATCCCCTGCGGGAGTCCCTGGTACGGCTGCTGATGCTCTGCCACCACCAGGGCGGCCGGGCGGCCGAGGCGGTCCGCCAGTACCACGCCACCCGTGAACTCCTCGGCGAGGAACTCGGGGTCGAACCCGGTGCCCCGCTCCAGGCCGCGCTGGCGGAGGTGCTGCGGCGGCCCGCGCACCGGGTCACCGCGACGCCGGCCGGGCCGCGGTACGCGCTCTCCGCGCCGGCTCCCGCGCCGATGCCCCCGTCGGGCGCCGCAGCCGCACCCGCCGGACCGGCTCCCCGGGGGCCGGGGGAGAGCCGGGGCCCCGGCACGGCCGGACCGGCCGCCACCGGCGCCCTGTTACCCCGGGCCCCGGAACCGGCCCCGGAACCGGCCCAGGAACCGGCGCCCGGGGAGCACCCCGCCGCGCCCCTATACGGGGACCACCCCGCCGTGCCGCCACCCGGGGACCATCCCGGCGTCCCGGCGCCCGGAGAGCACTCCGGCGTCCCGGTACGCCCCGCCCAACTGCCCCGCTCCATCGCGGGCTTCACCGGGCGGGTGGCCGAGTTCCTCGTCCTCAACCGCGCCGCCTCCGCCGAGTCCGGAGGGCTGTGCCTGGTCGTCGGCCCCGCCGGAGTCGGCAAGACCTCCCTCGCCCTGCGCTGGGCGCACGCCGCCCTCGCCCGCTTCCCCGACGGCCAGCTCTTCGCCGACCTCCATGGCTTCGACGACGCCGCCCCCGCCGATCCCCTCACCATCCTGCGCGGCTTTCTGCTCGCCCTCGGCGTGCCCGCCGCCGGGGTCCCCGAGGACGAGTGGGCCGTCCAGGCCCTCTACCGCTCCCTCCTCGCCGAACGCCGGCTGCTGGTGGTCCTCGACAACGCCCGTGACTCCGCCCAGGTGCGGCCCCTGATCGCCGGGGGCACCGGCACCGCGACCGTCGTCACCAGCCGCAACCGGCTGGACGGCCTCGTCGCCCGGGACGGGGCCCGGACCGTCGCCCTCGGCATGCTGGACGAGGAGGCGGGCGTCGATCTGCTCGCCGCCACCCTCACCGACGACCGGGTCACCGGCGACCCCGGCGCCGCCCGCGCCCTCACCCGGCTCTGCGGCGGACTGCCGCTCGCCCTGCGGATCACCGCCGCCCGGCTGATCGCCCACCCCGGCTGGCCGCTCACCGCCGTCGTGGACGAACTCACCGACGAACAGCGCCGGCTCGCCGCCCTCCGGGTCGAGGACGCCGATGTCGCCGCCGCCCTCGCGCTGAGCCTGCGGACCCTCGGCGACGACGCGCGCCGGGTCTTCGCCGCCTTCGGTATCCTGCCCGGCCCCGATGTCACCGCCTGTACGGTGGCCGCGACCACCGCCCTGCCCTGCGACCGGGCCCAGCACGCCCTGGCCGGGCTCTCCTCCGCCCATCTGGTCGAGGAACGCACCCCCGGCCGCTACTCCTGTCACAGCCTGGTCCGCCTCTACTCCCGCCAGCACCTCGCCGACAGCCACCCCGAACAGCCGCGACGGCTGCTGGACCACGCCCTCCACTCCGCGTACGCCGCCTCCCGGGCCTTCGACCCCACCGGGCGGCCCTGCTGCGACCTCCCCGCCTGGTGCCCGCCCCCGCCCTGTCTGCCCGAACTCCCCGACCGGCAGGCCGTGGTCCGCTGGTACGGGACGGAGGCGGACAATCTGCGCGCCACCCTGGAACTCGCCGCCCGCGAGGGCCGGCCCGGCCACACCTGGCGGCTCACCGTACTGATCTGGCCGCTGCTGACCTCCCAGGTCCACCGCGACTGGGCCGCCACCGTCGAGCACGGGCTGCGCGCCGCCCGCGCCGCCGGTGACCCCGTCGCCGAGACCCGGGTGCTGAATCTCCTGGGCTGGGCCCATATCGAGGCGGGCCGCAGCGCCGACGCCATCCCCCATCTGCGGCGCTCCGCCGAGCTGGCACGGGAGACCGGGGACGCCTGCGACCTCGCCCAGGCCCTGATCAACCTGGGCCTCGCCCGCTCCGCGCTGCTCTCGCCCGACGAGGCCACCCACTGCTATGTGGAGGCGGCGGCGGTGGCCGAGGCCATCCCCGACTATGGGACCACCGCCCTCGCCCTGCACCATCTCGCCCAGCTCTGCCTGGACCGGGACCGCCCCGCCGAGGCCCTCGCCCACAGCGCCCGCGCCCTGGAGCTGCGGGCCCATGCCGCCCTCGGGCTGATGGAGTCACTGCTGCTGGACGTGCAGGGGGTGGCCCTGCACCGGACCGGCCGCCCGGAGCCCGGCTACGCCCTGCTGCGCGAGGCGCTGAGTCTGGTGCAGCGGGAACGCTTCCGGGTGAAGGAGGCCGACATCCTGGAGCACCTCGCCGCGCTCTCCCTGGACCTCGGCCTCCCCGAGGAGTCCGAGACCCACCGCACCCGCGCCCGCGCCCTGCGGGAACACATCCGCCGCGAGGCGGCCGGGGCGCCCTGACCCCTGACCCCCGGGGCCCGGCGGGCGGGTGACCGGGCTCCGGCGCGCCGCCCCCTCGGATGCGGTGATCCATGTCACATCTGGTTCTGTCACGATGTGACGCTCCGCGCGGTCAAGGGGTTACCGGAATCGACATCGGACACATCGACATCAGGCACAAGGAGCACACCATGGAAGCCCGTATGAACTTCTTCGCCAACCCGGTCGGCGGCAAGTTCCTCCGGTACGTCAACTCTGCCGGGGCGGCGGTCGCGGCGGCGGGCGTCCCCGCCACGACCCAGGAGCTGGTCAAGATCCGGGCCAGCCAGATCAACGGCTGCGGTTTCTGCACCGATATGCACACCACCGACGCCACCCAGGCCGGGGAGACCCAGACCCGGCTGAACCTGGTCGCGGTCTGGCGGGAGGTGACGGTGTTCACCGAGGCCGAGCGCGCCGCCCTGGAGCTGACCGAGCAGGGCACCCGGATCGCCGACGGGGCCGGCGGGGTCACGGACGAGGCCTGGGACCGGGCCCGCGAGCACTACGACGAGGACCAGCTCGCCGCGCTGGTGGGGCTCATCTCCCTGATCAACGCCTACAACCGGCTGAATGTCATCATCCGGCAGCCCGGCGGGAGCTACCGGCCCGGCATGTTCGGCTGACCGGCCGCCACCATGGCGCCGGCACCCGCCGGCGCCCGCCGGTGGTCAGCTGAAGTGAACGGAGCTGGTGCGGTCGTTGAAGTTGTTCAGATCTCCGACAAAGCCGTCGGCGTAGCGGAAGATCCCCTGCCAGTAGGTGTGCTCATAGAGGTAGATCCGGCAGCCGCCGTAACCGGTGGCGGAGCTGGCGACGTCGTTCCATCCGGCGGGCAGGGTACGGAACTCGGGGTACCGGAAGGCGCAGCCCTGGCTGCCCCGGAAGAGCAGCTGACTGCCGCCTCCGTGGCCGTCGCTCCATACGGCGCCGAGGTCCGATGAGGCGGCGGTGCGGTCCAGCCGGTCGACGGCCGCCCGCAGCCCGGCTCGGGTGGCGTAGCAGGTGACCGTGGCGGTGTCGAGGACGACCACACAGTTCGGCGGCGCGGGCGGGGCGGCGGCCGCCGGGGTGGCGGCGGTGGCCGTGAGCAGTCCGGCGGAGGCGGCGAGAACGGCCCGGAGAGCGGGTACGGGGAGGGGCAAGGGGACTCCTCGGTCGGTGCGGGCGCGCGGTGAAGGCACGGCCGGGCGGCGGGAGTCCAGCGTCCCGGGCGGGTGTCCGCGCCGTCAGGGGCGCCGGGGCAGCACCGGGACACGGCCGGCTGCCCGTGCGTACCCCCGGCCGGGGCCCGCTGACGGAGGACAGCCCGAAGCGCCGGTACGGGAGTTCCCGCCGCGGGGCCGGAGTGCCCGGCCGGGCCGTGCCCTCACCCGGGGTCGCGCAGCAGCCTCCACACCTTCCGGATCTGCTTGCCGCCCACCGGGACGATGTCCGTCACCCACCCGGCATCGAGCAGGTCGAGCAGTTCGGCGGCCGCACCCTCGTCCTCCTCGTCGTCGTCCTTCTCCCCGGCGTCGTCGACGTACCCCAGGGACGCCAGCAGCCGTCCGGCCCGGGTCCTGCCCCGCAGCAGCGCGTCCAGCAGCGGGCCGGTCGTGCCGGCCTTCCTCGCGGCGTGGAGGTACTCGTCGACATGGTCGTCGTCCTTGCCCAGCTCGGGCTCCTCCGCCAGGGCGCGCAGCACGGCCGCGTGGTCGAGCCCCTGCCGCGCTGGCCGGGCCCCGCCCGCCAGCCGCCGCTCCGGGGCGATCCCGCCCTCGCCCGCCAGGTGCGGATGGGCGAGGCCCGCCTCGTAGGTCGCGAGCAGGGCGAGCACAAGGTGCTCGGTGGACCGCTTCCGGCCCAGCGCACGGGCCTGCTCCCGGGTGTCCCAGATGACCCAGACGACCGGAACAGTGGCCAGATTCTGACCCTGCGTCAGGGTGAATATCTGCCGCCACAGGAAGGGCACATCCCCCTGCGGGGGGCGGCCGAGCAGAATGTCCCGGGTCGGCCACAGGGCCGGGTCCAGGCCGTCGTCCGCCGGGCCGTACTCCCGCGCGTCGAGCCGGGCCAGGATCCGCTCGGGCGTGATGCCGCAGCCGCGCAGCGTCTCCGTCGCCCGATTGGCGCCGTCGGCGAGCAGCGCCCGGAGCAGATGGTCGGCGGTGAACCCGGTGACACCCTCCCGTACGGCCGGCTCCTGCCCAGCCGGCTCCCGTCCGGCCGCTTCTTGTACGGCCAGCTCCCGCGCGGCGGTGAAGGCGCGCGCGGCGGCACCGGACAGCAGGCGGTCCGGCTCCGCCCGGCCGTTCAGCGCCTGAGCGGCGTCCACCGTCCCGTCACGGTCGTCGGTGCTCTCCCAGCCGGTGCCGGCCGGGGCGCCGGGGTCGTTCGTCCCGCGCCCCCGCTCCCGTACCACCGCGAGCAGTGCGGCGTCGGTGGCCCCGGCGCCGGACAGAACCTTTCCGGCCGAGGACTCGTCCACCAGCTCCGCGACGGCGGCGAGCAGCTGCTCGGTACCGATGGTCCGCCCGCCCTCGGGAACATTCCCCCAGGCCACATCCAGGACGCCCGGTCCCGTCCCGTCCGCCGTCAACACCGTCTCCGTCATGCCCCACCCCTTTGTCCGTTCCCCGGGCCATACCTGGGTACGGACGGACGGCCGCCTCCGTTCACGGGGCGGCCCGCGCCTTTCGGCGCCCCGGCCGACGCCGGGTCGATCCCGCCGTGATCGCCGGTGGATTCCCCGGCGCCGGTGCGGTGCCCGGGCACGACGAAGCGCCCCGCACCCAGGGGGTGCGGGGCGCCACGGCACTTCGATCAGGCAGGGACGACGTTCTCGGCCTGCGGGCCCTTCGGGCCCTGCGTGACGTCAAAGGTGACCTGCTGGTTCTCCTCCAGCGACCGGAAGCCGGCCGCGTTGATGGCGGAGTAGTGAACGAAGACGTCGGGGCCGCCGCCGTCCTGGGCGATGAAGCCGAAGCCCTTTTCGGCGTTGAACCACTTCACGGTGCCGGTGGCCATGATGTTCCCCTGTCCAGGGTCGCGGGGTACTGGCTTGTCAGTACCCCTTGGGGTGAGGTGATCGCCCTGGTCCTCGGGCACTGCCGTACAGCACGACGCCCGCGGTGCGAACCGCGGGCGTTGAGACTTCGGAACCACGACTACTGACAGAGAAGTTAGCCGATTCGCGACCGTCTGGCTACGTAGCGCGGCGGCAAAGGGCGGCTTTCCGCCGTATTCCCGGGATCGGCCTCCCGCCGGCGGCCGCCACCGGACCCCCGGGATGGGCCCTGACCTGGGCATCGGCCGCCGGTACGGGCCTGCGCGCGGGCGGCTCGCCCGGTCGGTGATGGATGCACTCAGTGTTGATCGTGTCGGCCCTTGATGTGAGGCTGTTCACGACGTCACGGGTGACGGCGGAGCCCTGCGCCGACGCGCCCGCGCCTACCCGAAGGGGCAGCCCGGGTTGGGCGCGTCCTGGGAGAAGGGCGCACCGTGCGGCAGGACATAGAGGGCCCGCAGGACCAGGTCCGTGGTGCCGAGGTTCCGGCCCAGATGCACATAGCCGGGGCCGGCCGGTTCCTCGATGAAGCCACCCTTCTCGTACACGCCGTCGGACGCGCAGGAGGCGTCGAAGTGGCTCAGGGTCCCCTGGACGACATACCCGCGCACGGCGCCGTCGTGGTAGTGCCAACCCGTACCCTGACCGGGGGGAATGATCACCTCCCGCAGGATGTAGTCGGTGTCGCCGACGGTGGTCCGGGCGATGACCCTCCCGGTGACACCCGGGCCGCCCGGGGTGGCCTGTGCCGTTCCGGCGGAGAGCAGGAGACCGGCGAGAGCGGTGGCGGTGGTGGCCGGACGTAAGAGACCGCGCATGAAGCACCTCTGTGGGGTGGGGAGTGGTCCGGGCGTGTCGGTGCTGTCAGGGTAGGCGCGGTCGAACGCCTCGCACAGCACGTATCCGCCCGTACCCGGCAGTGTGTTCGCAGGGGTGCCCCGCGGCCCGTCGCACGACCTCCCCGAACCGGCCGGCTCGAAGGGTGTGTCCTGTGTCACATGTCCCCTGCCGCGAATTCAAAGGCGCGCCATCGCTTGAGACAGTGTGATCCGCGCTCCGCACGCGACCCGCACGTCGGACCTCCGCCCCGGACCCCTCCTGACGAAGGACCCTGCGCATGCCCGCGATCCTGATCCACGGCGTCCCCGACACCCACCATGTGTGGGACGGCGTCCGCCGCCGGCTGACCCGTACCGACGTGGAGGCCTGGGACCTGCCGGGGTTCGGTGCCCCGCGCCCGGACGGCTTCGGCGCCACCAAGGAGGAGTACGTCGACTGGCTCATCGAGCGGCTGGAACGGGTCGGCGAGCCGGTCGACCTGGTCGGCCATGACTGGGGCTGCTCCCTCACCGTGCGCGTGGCCTCCCTGCGGCCCGATCTGGTCCGCACCTGGGCCGGCGGCAATGGGCCGGTCAACGCCGGGTATGTGTGGCACCCGCTCGCGAAGATCTGGCAGGACCGGGTCGAGGGCGACCGCTTCATGGCGGAGCTGGAAGCGGCCTCCTTCGCCCGTGAGCTGGCGGCGGGATTCAACGTTCCCGCCGATCTGGCCGGGGAGACGGCCGACCGCGTGGACGCGTCCATGAAGGACAGCATCCTCAGGCTCTACCGCTCCGCCGTCACCGTGGGCGCGGAGTGGGAGCCGGGACTGGCCCGGGTCTCCGCGCCCTGTCTGGTGTTCTGGGGTGCGCTCGATCCCGCCTGCGGGATCGAGTTCGGCGAGCGGCTCGCCGCCTCGCTGCGCGCTCCCGGTGTCCTGCGCTTCGACTGCAACCACTGGACGCTCCTGGAGCGGCCCGCCGAGGTCGCGGCGGCCCTGGAGACGCACTGGGCCGGGGGCGCGGCCGCGACGGGGTGAGGGCGGCCCGCGACGGGTCGGCGCAGGGATCGGCGCGCGTCCCGGGGCCCCCGGCGCGGCCTCCGGTCACATGGCTCGTTGTAAGGTGGAGAAATCGCCCTTGACCTGCATAAACGCAGGCAGGGAGCCTAGTTCTGGGAGTTCTCGATGCTGCGCACCATGTTCAAGTCCAAGATTCACCGGGCCACCGTCACCCAGGCCGATCTGCACTATGTCGGCTCGGTGACCGTCGACGTGGAGCTGATGGAGGCGGCGGATCTGCTCCCCGGTGAGCTGGTCCATATCGTGGACATCACCAATGGGGCCCGGCTGGAGACCTATGTCATCGAGGGCGAGCGCGGCTCCGGGGTCATCGGGATCAATGGCGCCGCCGCGCATCTGGTGCGGCCGGGGGACCTGGTGATCCTCATCAGCTACGCACAGGTGGCCGACGCCGAGGCGCGGGCGCTGGTGCCCCGGGTGGTCCATGTCGATGCGGAGAACCGGATCGTGGAGCTGGGCACGGACGCGTCGGCGCCGGTACCCGGGGGCGACACCCTGCGCAGTCCGTACGCGGTGGGCTGAGCGCGCGGCCGGGGAGCGGCCGGGGGAGGATGGCCGCATGTCCGAGACCTCTTCGTCCTCCTCCGCTTCTCCCGCTTCCTCGTCACCCGCTTCCCCGGCGCCCGCCGACATCCGGGACGACCGGTCCCGTGGGCTGCTGGAGGCCTACGACGGTGCCACGGTGACCGGCCGGATCGCCTACTTCGTCCTCGACGGCGACCCCGCCGCCCTGGTCGCCGTGCACACCGTGGTCGAGCCCGCCTACGAGGGCCGGGGCATCGCCGGTGCGCTGGTGCGGCGGTTCTACGGGATCGCCGCGCGTGAGGGCGTACCGGTGGTGCCGCTCTGCCCGTACGCCGCCCGGTGGGCCGAACGCCACCCCGAGGAGGCTCCGGTACCTCCCGCGGAGCTGGTCGACGCCGCGAAGCGCCAGCTCAAGCGGGACTCCCCGCGCTGGTGACCCCCGCCCTCGCGGGCGGCGGGCACTAACCTGCCGTCATGATCGCTCTGCTGCACACCTCACCCGTCCATGTGCCCGTCTTCGACGCGCTGCGCGACCGTGACCACCCCGGGACCGAGCTGCGGCATGTGGTGGACGAGGCGCTGCTGGAGCGGGCCCTGGCCGAGGGGCCCGGGGCGGTCGCGGACCGGGTGGCGGAGATCGTCGCCGGGGCCGCCGCCGACGGGGCGCGCGGGGTGCTCTGTACCTGTTCCACGCTGGGGGCGACGGCCGAGGCGGCGGGGGCGGCCCTTGGGGTCCCGGTGCTCAGGGTGGACCGGCCGATGGCCGCCGAGGCGGCGCGGGCCGGGCGGGTCGTGGTGGTCGCCACCCTGCGCGGCACCCTGGAGCCCACGGTCGCGCTGATCCGGGAGGAGGCCCGCAGGGCAGGGCGCGAGGACGCCGTGGCGATCCGTACCGTCCTGGTCGACGGGGCCTGGGAGTTGTTCCTCGCGGGCGACCGGGAGGGCTGTCTGGCCCTGGTGGCCGCGGCGGTCGACGCCGTGGGCGATGCCGACGCGATCGTGCTGGCCCAGGCGTCGACGGCGGGCGCCGCCGACCGGGTGGCCACCGCCGTACCGGTGCTCTCCAGTCCGCGTACGGGTCTGCGCGCCGCCGTCACCGCCGGGGCGTCCGTGCCGCCCGTACCGCCGCTGTCCCGCTGACCGGTGCGGCGGGCCGGTGATCCGGACCGGTGATCCGGGCGGGGCGTGGACCCGGCGCGCGGGGGAACCCGGACGGCGAGAGAGTGAACCGTACGCCGCCGCAGTCAGGAGGCATCCATGACCCAGCCGCCGCCCGTGCCGTCCCCCACCCCCGTACCCGTACCGGGGCATCCTGTTCCGGAGCCGGGACCGCTCCCGGGGCCGGTGCCCACGCCGTCGCCGCCGCCGCTCCCCACCCCGGACCCCGTGCCCCGGCCGCCGTCCCCGGGGCCGGAGCCCTCACCGGAGCCCGAGCCCGCCCCCGGGCCCGCCTGAGCGGACGGCCCGGGGCGCGGGCGGTGGAGCCTCCGGCGGGATGGGGGTCAGCCGGTGGAGACCTCCGAGCGGTCCCCGCCCCAGAGGGTGTGGAAGGACCCCTCACGGTCGGTGCGCCGATAGGTGTGCGCGCCGAAGAAGTCCCGCTGGCCCTGGGTGAGCGCCGCCGGGAGCCGCTCCGCGCGCAGGGCGTCGTAGTAGGCGAGCGCCGCCGAGAAGCCCGGTGTCGGCACCCCCTGGCGCGCGGCGGTGGCGACCACCTCGCGCCAGTCGTCCTGGGCCGCCCCGATCTCCTCCGCGAAGCCCTTGTCCGACAGCAGGCTCGGCAGCTCCGGCCGCTCGGCGTAGGCACTGGTGATCCGGTCCAGGAACGCCGCCCGGATGATGCACCCGGCCCGCCAGAGGGAGGCCACCGCCCCGAGGTCGATGTCCCAGTCGTAGGTC
This sequence comes from Streptomyces sp. NPDC000594, assembly GCF_040299965.1. Taxonomy (NCBI): domain Bacteria; kingdom Bacillati; phylum Actinomycetota; class Actinomycetes; order Kitasatosporales; family Streptomycetaceae; genus Streptomyces; species Streptomyces sp. NPDC000594. Next base: position 312,297 of record NZ_JBEPCY010000001.1, read on the forward strand.
TCGCTGCCCGCCTGGATCTGGTGGAAGCCCTGGGTGTACGAGACGATCTTGGACGCGTACAGCGCCTGCTCCACCCGGGCGGCGAACCGCTCCGCCTCCTCCTCGTCCAGCGCCCGGGGGCTCGGCCCCGGCAGTCCGCGGGAGGCGGCCCGCAGCTCCGCGTGGCCCGAGACGGAGCGGGCGAAGACCGCCTCGGCGATCCCGGAGACGGGTACCCCGAGGTCCAGTGCGATCTGCACCGTCCAGCGGCCCGTCCCCTTCTGCTCCGCCCGGTCGGCGACGATGTCCACGAAGGGCTTGCCGGTCGCGGCGTCCGTGTGGGCCAGCACCTCCGCCGTGATCTCGATCAGATAGGAGTCGAGCCGGCCCCGGTTCCAGGCGCGGAAGGTCTCCGCGATCCGCGCGGGGGAGTAGCCCGCGACCGAGCGCAGCAGATCGTATGCCTCGGCGATCAGTTGCATATCGGCGTATTCAATGCCGTTGTGGACCATTTTCACGAAATGGCCGGCGCCATCCGGGCCGATATGCGCGACCGTGGGTGCGCCGTCGTGCGCCTTCGCGGCGATTTTCTCCAGCAGCGGCCCGAGTGCCCGGTACGACTCGTCCGAACCGCCCGGCATGATGCTCGGGCCGTGGAGAGCGCCTTCCTCGCCGCCGGAGATTCCCACCCCGGCAAAGTGGATTCCGCGCTTCCGGAGTTCTTCCTCGCGGCGCCGGGTGTCCTCGAAATGGGCGTTGCCGCCGTCGATGATGATGTCGCCCTCGTCGAGGAGGGGGGCGAACTCCTCGATCACCGCGTCGGTGGGGCCGCCCGCCTTGACCATGATGACCAGCCGCCGGGGGCGCTCCAGCGCCGCGACGAACTCCTCGGCCGTCTCGGCGGGGACGAACTCCCCCTCCCCGCCGAACTCCTCGACCAGCTCCCGGGTCCGGGACGCGGTCCGGTTGTGCACCGCGACCGTGAAGCCGTTCCGGGCGAAGTTACGGGCGAGGTTCCGGCCCATCACCGCGAGTCCGGTGACGCCGATCTGGGCTGTTCCGCTCATGCGTCTGCTCCTGGATGTTCTGGCTGTCCGTGGTCCGGGCCCCCGGCCCGGAGCCGTACCGCTCGATGATCCTCAAGTCCGCCGGGCCCCCGCGCATTCCGGGAGCCGCCGATCGGTCCACCGGGCCGGTGGCCGGTGCGCACGCTACTCCCCGCGACCGGCCCGCCGCGGGACCCCCGCTGGACCACCGCCGGGACCGCCCGGGACGGCGGCCGGGACGCTCTCCACCGTGCGCGCCCTTCGCTTCTGCATCGGTGCGCCTCCATTGAGCCCTTGTCACCGTCCAATTCGAGCATTTAAGTTGACCGCTGGACGTGACCTGCTCGCAATGTGACATACCTGTTCCGTGGGGGAGTCTCACATGACCGCAACCGGTCGGCACCGCAAATACCAGCCGAGCCGATTCAACCGTGCCTCTCTCACCATCACCGCGGGCGGCGCGGGAATGGCGCTGCCCTTCATCGGAGCCGGCAGCGCGCACGCCGCATCGGTCGACACCTGGGAGAAGGTGGCGGCCTGTGAGTCCACCAATCAGTGGAAGATCAATACCGGTAACGGATATTTCGGCGGCCTCCAGTTCACCCAGTCGACCTGGGACGCGTACGGCGGGCGCGACTACGCACCCCGTGCCGACCTGGCCAGCAGGGACCAGCAGATCGCCGTCGCCGAGCGGGTGCTGAAGGGCCAGGGCCCCGGCGCCTGGCCGAACTGCTCCCAGCGGGCCGGGCTCGTCCGGGGCGGTGAGGCACCCGCGATCTCCCCCCAGGGGGACCGGGCCGACCGCACGGATCCGCGCGAGGACAGCCGTACCGACCGCAAGGACAGCCGTACCGACCGCAAGGACACCGGGGGCACCCGGGACGCGCGGGCCACCCCGCCCCGCGGCACACCCCAGCAGAAGGTCTCACCGACCACCGTCCCCACCCAGCGCGAGGGGTACACCATCGCGCAGGGCGACTCGCTCTCCCGAATCGCCCACACCAAGCAGGTCCGCGGCGGCTGGCAGCAGCTGTACGCGCAGAACCGCGCCGAGGTCGGCCCCGACCCGGACCTGATCCACCCCGGCCAGCGGCTGGTCATCCGGATGTCGGCGGCCCCCGCCACCAAGGAGGCACCGCGCACCGACGGTTCCGAGCGCCGCGCCCCGCAGCCGGACCGCAAGCAGGCCGAGCGGAAGCAGACGGAGCGGAAGCAGGTCGAGCGGAAGCCCGCGGCCAAGCCCCCGCAGCGGGTGGCGCCGCCCCAGAAGAAGGCTCCTCAGCAGGCCGTTCCCAAGCAGCGCGCCCCCCAGCAGCAGGCGCCCAAGGCCAGGAAGCCGCAGAGCAAGCCGGCCACCAAGCAGATCAACGACCGGCGTCCGGCGCGTGCCGCCGGGCTGAGCGCGCCGGTGGAGGCGGGCACCGGCACCCCGTACCGCAAGGCCGGCTCCTCCTGGTCCAGCGGCTATCACACCGGGGTCGACTTCCCCGTCCCCACCGGTACCTCGGTCCGGGCGGTGGCCACCGGCCGGGTCGTCTCGGCGGGCTGGGCCGGCTCCTACGGCTATCAGGTCGTCATCCGGCACACGGACGGCAAGTACAGCCAGTACGCCCATCTCTCGGCGCTCTCGGTCCGCTCCGGCCAGCAGGTCGCCGCCGGTCAGCGGATCGCCCGCTCAGGCTCCACGGGCAACAGCTCGGGTCCGCACCTCCACTTCGAGATCAGGACCGGACCTGGTTACGGCTCTGACATCGACCCCCTGGCCTACCTCCGGGCGGGCGGAGTCCCGCTCTGAGCCCCCGACGGCGAGGGAATGACCACAAAAGGGCGCGCTCCCACCGGGCGCGCCCCGGCCGCCTCCGGTACGGGCGTCTCCCGCACGGCTCCCGGGGAGGTCCCCGCGGCCACCGGGGCCGCCGAGGGCTCCGGCGCGACCGGGGTCGGGGGCGGTCCGTCCGCACCCGGCTCCCCGCCGTCCTCCGACGCACCGCCCTCCGATGCGCTGCCCTCCGACGCACCGTCCGCCGACGGGTTCTCCGCCGACGTGCTGTCCGTGGCCTCCAGCCGCTCCCGCGTGAGCAGCATCAGACCGCCCGCCGTCACCGCCCCGAAGCCGATCGCCAGCACCGCGCCCAGCACCCCGAAGCGGAAGCTCTCCCCGAACATGGTGATCCCGACGACCGCCGCCACCACCGGATTGGTCACCGTCACCGTGGCCAGCGGGGCGGCGAGCCCCGCGCCCCGGTAGGACGCCTGCGACAGCAGCAGACCGGCGAGCGCCAGTACCGCGATCACCGTCAGGCTGGTCCACTGCGCCAGCGGGCGGGACCAGTCCCACTCCGTCGCCACGGTCTTGGTGACCACCGAGCCGATCCCGAAGGCCGCGCCCGCCCCCGCCGCCAGCAGCACACTGCGGATGACCGGGCGGCCGATGGTCTGCGCCACCAGGAAGAGCAGGGCCACCGACCCCAGCGACACCGCCGCGAGCACCCCGCGCGCCCCGCTGCCCAGGGTGTGCGAACCGCTGTCCCCGGCCACCGCGAGCAGCCCCGCGAGACCCACGGTCGTCAGCAGCGCCCCGCGCCAGGCCCGTGCCCCCGCCCGGCGGCCCACGAACACCGCCGCCATCGGCAGGGCGAAGACGATCGTCAGCGCCCCCAGCGGCTGCACCACGCTCAACGGGCCGTACGCCAGCGCCACCACATGCAGCACCGCGCCCACCCCGTTCAGAAGGACCGCGCACCACCACCCGGCGTGGTGCAGGGGTGCGTAAGGACGGGCGGGAACGGCTGCGGCCACCCGCTCCTGCACGATCGCCCCGGCCGCGTACGCGACCGCGGAGACCAGGGACAGCAGCAGGGCCGGCACAAGGGAACTCATAGGTACCACGATCTCCCCGTTCGGCCGTCACGTCGTCGGCCTTGAGGAGGCATTCGGACGTACTACCGACGGAGTACGAGCGTAGGCCCAAAGTGCCACGCGCGAAGGTCGAGCAGGTCAGAGGGGGTGCGCTCGGGGTGTACTCAGGGTGCCCCCGGGATCGCCGGAGCGGGGTGCGGCTACCCTGACACCCGGTCGCCCCGCCCGGGACGGCACCACGGGGCCGGCGAACCGTCGCGGGAGCCCGTGAGCCCCTAGGGGGAGCCCGTACGGGAGTGAGCCCGCGGGGAGGGTTCGCGAGGGCTCACGAGGAGAGACGAGGGACCGGTCCGGTGGATCTGCGGGAGCTGTGCTCGATGGGCGGTTTCTTCGCCCTGCGGACCTCGGCGGACGACCCACCCCCGGCCCCCGGCGACCGTCCGGCCGCCCGGGACGGCGCACCCCCGGCCGCCGGGCGCCCGGGAACGGCCCCCGGCAGCGGCCCCGCCCCCGACGCGGGGCCACCGGCGGGATCCACCCCGCTCGCCCGGGTCTACGCGGGCGATCCCACCGCCCTCACCGAACGCGTCGACCTGGTCGCGGCCCGTCACACACCCCCCGAACGCCGGGTCGCCGCCTCCATCGCCCAGCTCGGCCTCGCCGCCCGCCTCTGGTCCGTCGCCCTCGGCAGCGCCGCCCTCCACGGCCGGGTCCCCGACCTCGACCCCGCCCGTCTCCACTGGTCCCCCCGGGCCACCACCCCCGACGACCTCTGGCTCGATGTCTCCGGCGGCACCCCGACCCTCCCCGCCACCGCCGACACCCTGCGCGCGGCCGTTCAGGACACCCATCTCGCCCCCCTCACCGCCGCCCTGCGCCAGGACACCCGGATCTCCGCCCGGCTGCTCCAGGGCAACTCCGGCTCCGCCCTCGCCGGAGCGGTACGACAGCTCACCGAATGGGCCCGCGAGCAGGACCGGCCCGAGGTCGCCCACCGCGCGGCCGCGCTGGCCGGAGCCCTCTTCGCCGGACCCGGCCTCGCGGGCACCGTCCAGGGGCCCGCGCTCCGCCGCACCAGCTGCTGTCTCTACTACCGCGCACCCCGGGGCGGCCTCTGCGGCGACTGCGTCTTCGACCGGCCCCCGTCCCGCCCCTGACACCCCGCCCGCCGCTCCGGCCCTGACACCCCGCTCCCCGTCCCGGCCCTGACACCCCGCCCCGCGTACGCCCGGCATCACCCCGGTACGGAACCCGCTCCCGAGGCGCACGCGCTCTTCCCCCGACGACCCCCGGTGGGTGACCATCGGGGGGTGAAGGTGGGACTGCTCACGCGCGAATATCCTCCGGACGTACGCGGGAGCGCCGGAGCACATGTGGAGTTCCTCGCCCGGGAGTTGCGCGCCCGGACCGATCTGGAGGTCCACTGCTGGGGCGAGGGCGAGGCCGAAGGGCTGCTCCGCCATCGGCCGGCCGACGTCCTCGCCGGCGCCGACGAGGCGCTGCGCGCCCTCTCCGTGGATCTCGCGATGGCCGCCGAACTGGCCGGCCGTGAACTCGTCCACTCCCACACCTGGTACGCCGGGCTCGCCGGCCATCTGGCCAAACTCCTCTACGGGGTGCCCCATGTGGTGACGGCCCACTCCCTGGAGCCGCTGCGCCCCTGGCTCGCCGAGGAGCCGGGCGGCGGCTACGCCCTCTCCGGCTGGGCCGAGCGGACCGCGCTGGAGGGCGCCGACGCGGTCGTCGCCGTCTCGCACGGGATGCGCGAGGACATCCTCGCCGCCTACCCCGCCCTCGACCCCGACGCGGTACGGGTCATCCACGGCGGCGTCGACACCCTGCTCTACCGGCCCGACCACGACACCGAGGCGCTGGAGCGGATCGGGATCGACCCGGAGCGCCCCTTCGCGCTCTTCATCGGCCGCGTCGCCCGCGAGAAGGGCGTCCACCATCTGCTGCGGGCGGCCCGGATGTTCGACGCCGAGGCACAGCTGGTGCTCTGCGGCGAGGCCCGGACGGCCACCGGGGCGCCCGTCGTCGACGCCCGGACCCGGGAGCTGGTCGACGCCGTGCGGCGGGAGCGCGACGGGGTGCACTGGGTGACCCGCCCGCTCCCCAGGCCCCGGCTGATCCAGCTGCTCACCCATGCCGCCGTCGTGGTCTGCCCCTCGCGCCACGAGCCGCTGGGCACGGTCGCCCTGGAGGCCATGGCGTGCGGCACCGCGGTCGTTGCCTCCGCCGTCGGGGGCCTTCCCGAAGTGGTGGACGACGGGACCACCGGACTGCTGGTCCCCTATGACATCGATCACTCCGAGCGGTTCGAGGCCGCGCTCACCGAGGCCGTGAACCGGGTGCTCGACGACCCCGTCCAGGCGGTCCGGATGGGAGCGGCGGGCCGCCAGCGGGCCGTCCGGGAGTTCGGCTGGGACCAGGTGGGCCGGCGCACCTTCGCGTTGTACGAGGAGCTGCTGGGCCGGGTGTGACCACGCTCCCCGCGCCGCCGAGGGGGCGCCCGGGGCGGCGGCCGGCATTTGTCCGTCACTCTTTCGCTGAAGTAAAGTCGCGCCTTTGATAACCGGTGAATCCCGGCCGGGCGCGCACACGCGCCGGGCGGCCGGACGGCTCGTGAGTGATCGAGGAACGCAGACGCCATGACGGTGACAGAGGACAGCCCCGCGTACGGCCCGGACAGCCCCGCGTACGGCCCCGGCATCGACCCGGAGCGCCTGGCCGTCTGCCTGAGCGTGCTCGACGAGCTGGACAAGCTGGAGGTCGACCACCCGGACGCGATCACCGTGCGCCGGGCCACCGCCGGGATCTACCGCACCGTGAAGCAGCGCCGCCGCCAGGAGCGCCGGGCCGCCAAGACCGCCCATGACCGGACGGTCACCGAGGCCACCGCCACCGGCTCCGCCGACCGGATCGACGACGAGACCGAGGGGCTGCTGCCCAGCTCCTCCACCCAGGGCGAGATCGCGGGCATACTCCAGCGCCCGCGCTCCTGCTATGTCTGCAAGACCCGCTATGTCGAGGTCGACGCCTTCTACCACCAGCTCTGCCAGGAGTGCGCCACCGAGAACCGCACCCGCCGGGACGCCCGTACCGACCTCACCGGACGGCGCGCGCTGCTCACCGGCGGCCGGGCCAAGATCGGTATGTACATCGCGCTGCGGCTGCTGCGCGACGGCGCCCACACCACCATCACCACCCGGTTCCCCAACGACGCGATCCGCCGCTTCAAGGCGATGCCGGACAGCGACGAGTGGATCCACCGGCTGAAGATCGTCGGTATCGACCTCCGCGACCCGGCCCAGGTCGTGGCGCTCGCCGACGCGGTGGCCGCCGAGGGCCCGCTCGACATCCTGATCAACAACGCCGCGCAGACCGTGCGCCGCACGCCGGGCGCCTACCGTGAGCTGGTCACCGCCGAGGCGGCCCCGCTGCCCGCCGGAGAGCTGCCGTCCTCCCAGGTCATCGGCGTCTTCGGCAGCGGTGCCGTGGACGCGGTCGCCGCACTGCCGGGTGCGGGCGGCCAGGGGCTGACGGCGCAGGAGATCACGGATCTGGCGCTGGTCTCCGGATCGGCCACCCCGGCCAGGATCGAGGCGGGCACCGCCATCGACGCCGGTGGGCTGGTGCCGGACCTCGACCCCTCCAACAGCTGGATCCAGACGGTCTCCGAGGTGGACCCGGTGGAGCTGCTCGAGGTCCAGCTCTGCAACTCCACCGCGCCGTTCATCCTGATCAGCAGGCTCCGCGCGGCGATGGCGGCGACCGCGGCCCGCCGCTCCTACGTGGTGAACGTCTCCGCGATGGAGGGTGTCTTCGGCCGTGGCTACAAGGGTGCGGGCCACCCCCACACCAATATGGCCAAGGCGGCGCTGAACATGCTCACCCGCACCAGCGCCCAGGAGATGTTCGAGGCCGACGGCATTCTGATGACCGCCGTGGACACCGGCTGGATCACCGACGAGCGCCCGCACCCGGACAAGATGCGGCTGGCGGCGGAGGGCTTCCACGCCCCGCTGGACCTGGTGGACGGTGCCGCCCGGGTGTACGACCCGATCGTGCGCGGTGAGTCGGGCGAGGATCTGTACGGCTGCTTCCTCAAGGACTACCGCCCCGGGAACTGGTAGTCCGTACCCCCGTCGAACCTTGCTGACATGACCCTCCGTGATGGTTTTCACGGAGGGTCATTTCCGTGGGGCGGGCTGGATTCCGGCGGGTGAGCGGCACCACCCGCTCGGCCGCTCCCCGCTCACCCGGACGGGGGTCGTGGGGCGTTACTCCATTCGAGGGACTTGACCTGGAGGTCATGCCTCCTCAACTCCCTCACCGTGTGGCCGACTTGGTGTGATTTTAGGGGAACGCAAGGCCCCATCGAGCGGCGCTTTGCTCATTTGGTTAATCTGGGGGGCACGGACGCACCCAAAGGGGCCACAAAACCCCTCGGGCCGTTCTGGGACACGTCTGGAACCAGGCTGCGGTCCCGCCAGAAAAGCCGGCGCCACCGCGACCGAACCATCTTCGTCCCAGTCACGCGACACAGAGGAGTGCGCGGTGTCAACTGAAGTGAAGAAGTACGACCCATTCCCGCCGGAACGCTATGGCGAGTCGACCCGCCGCAGGCCCGACACCCTGGGCAGCCTGGAGGTCTGGGCCCGGTCCGCGCCCATCAGGCTCGCGGGTTACGAGGAGGACCTCGCCGAACCGCATATCCTCCAAGGCATCGACTGAGCACCGACGATCGCCTGCTCCGGACGTGCCCCCCGCTCATCGGCGGGGGGCACGTCCACGGAGCGGGGTCTGCGGGGAGCCGCCCGGGTAGAGCAGCCGCTGGGCCTCGGCCAGCGAGGAGACCAGGGTGTACGGCTCCCACAGATGCCCGTTCCAGCGCTCGATCGCCCGGGGTGCCTCGGGCCGCAGATGCGCTCCCCGGGGCCCCGGGCCGTCCAGGAACGGCACGGCGCGCAGCCGTCCGATCCGCGCGTCACGGCGCTCCGCCCACATCGACAGCGGCTCGTCGTCCATGGTGCCGGTCTCCCCGTGTCGCGATGGCGGCTCTCGGACAGGAGGGTAGCGGCCGAACGGCCCGCGCAGGGGCCCGAATTCCCGGTCCGGTCCCTCTCCTCGATCCCGGTCCGGCCCCTCTCCTTCGGGTGGCTCCCGCCGCCCGCCCTCAGGGGCCGAGCCGGGTCGGGGGCAGAAACTCCCGTACCAGGGTCCGGTGCCAGAAGGCGCCCGTCGTGCGCAGCTCCCGCCAGGTGGTGAACCGATAGCGGTACAGCCGGGCGCGGATGTGCACCGGGGGCGCGTCGGGGAACGGATTGCGGCCCAGCAGCCGCAGGGTGTCCCGGTCGCCCGCCAGCAGCCGTTCCACGAACGGCCCGAACCAGTCACGGGCGTACGCGGGGGAGAGCGCCGCGAACCACATCAGCCAGTCGAGCCGCAGATGGTACGGGGCGAACTGGCGCGGCAGCCGCCGGACATCGGTGGGCTTCCCCTTGAACCCGTACTCCCGCCACACCGTCCCCGGGTGCGGCTCGGCCTCGTCCGTCCCCTCGATCACCACTTCCTGGCGGACCCGGCCCACCGTTCCGAACGCCCCGTACGCGTTGACGAGATGGAGCGGGTCGTAGGTGCGGTTCATCGCCTGCCGCCGGGAGAACAGATTGCGCGCCGGGCGGTAACCGAGCACCAGCAGGGCGGCGGTGACGACGCACACCAGCACCGCGTACCAGAGGGGCGGGCCCGCGGGCGCGGCGGGCGGGGTGGCGATCAGGGAGCCGTCCACGGCGGAGAGGGCCAGCGCGATCGTCAGCCAGTTCAGCCAGGCGAAGTTGCCCGAGAGCACCAGCCAGAGCTGGGTGACGACGATCGCCCCGGCCGCGACCGTCGCCAGCGGCTGCGGGGTGAACAGCAGGAAGGGCAGCACCAGCTGGGTCACATGGCTCGCGGCCGTCTCCACCCGGTGCAGGGGCCGGGGCAGCCGGTGGAAGAACCAGCTCAGCGGGGAGGGCATGGGCTGGGTCTCATGGTGGTAGTAGAGACAGGTCAGATCGCGCCAGCAGGGGTCGCCCCGGAGTTTGATCAGCCCCGCGCCCAGCTCCACCCGGAAGAGCGTCCAGCGCAGCAGGAAGAGGATCAGTACGGGGGGCGCGGTGCGTTCGTTGCCGAGGAAGACCGCGAGGAAGCCGGTCTCCAGCAGCAGCGACTCCCAGCCGAAGGCGTACCAGGTCTGGCCGACGTTGACGATCGACAGATAGAGCGCCCACAGCACCGCCCACCAGGCCATCGCCACGGCGAGCGGCACCCGGTCCGCGGCGCCCGCCACCAGCGCGGCGGAGAGCACGACCCCCGTCCAGGCACAGCCGGCGAAGAGCCGGTCCGAGTAGCGCCAGTGGAACAGTCCGGGCGCGGCGCGGAAGGGCACCCGGCGGACGAAGGCGGGGACCGGGAGCATGCCGCGCTCGCCGATGAGGGCGCGGAACTGGAGCGCGGCGGAGAGGAACGCGACCACGTACACGGCGGCCAGGGTCCGCTGGAAGACCAGCCGACTCAGCCAGTAGTCGCCGTCGCCGAACCACTCCATCGGCTTCAGTATCCCCACGGACGCCCCGCCGTGCCTCGGCACCGCCCCGGGCCCGTCACCCCGCCGGCCCCCGGACGGCCCGCACCCGTTGGGACGCGTTCGGGTGGCGGGGGTGGGCGGGCTCGGGCATCAGTGGAGGAATCGATCACGGTCAGCGCACGATCAAAAGGCGGGAGCAGGACGTGGGTCCCAAGCGTCAGGGGTGGTCCCCGGTCCGGCGGCACCGGTCGGCGAGCGGACGCGGTACGGAGCGGACCCGGGCACCGGGGCGCGGCGGGCGGCGCGGCCGGGCGGCGGGTCCGGGGCGGCCGGCCGGCGGGCGCCGGGCGGAGCGCCGATTCTCCCGGCGGAGCCTGTGGGCCGCCGCCGCGCTGACCGCCGCCGGGCTCTGTCTCGCCCCCCTGCTCGCCGGCTGCGGCAGCGACCACGCCGCCCCCGCCCCCGGCTCCACCGTGACCTCCGTACTGCTCCAGGCGGCGACCGCGCCCGGCCCCGGCCCGTACACCGACTCCACCGCCCGTGGGCTCCCCGCGCCCGCGCCGCAGCCGCCCGCCGGGACCGGCTCCGGCCAGGGCGCCCCGCTGCGCGGCCAGACCCTCCGTACCGTCTCGGGCGCCACCCCCGGGCTCTACGGCGGGATCGAGGCCATCGGCAGCTGTGACGCCGGCCGCCTGCTCGCCCTGCTGCGCTCCGACCGGTCGGCCGCCCGTGCGTTCGCCCGGGGCGCCGGGGTCGGCGAGGCCGGGGTCGGCGGCTTTCTGGGCGGGCTGACCCCGGTGGTGCTGCGGGCCGACACCCGGGTCGGCACCCACCGCTACCGGGACGGCGAGGACCGTGTCCAGCAGGCGGTCCTCCAGGCGGGCAGCGCCGTCCTGGTCGACCGGTACGGGGTGCCGAGGGTGCGCTGCGCGGGCGGGAACCCGCTGAGCGCGCCCCTGGCGGCGCGGGGGCCCGTGGCCCATGAGGGCACCCCCTGGCGCGGCTTCCGCCCCGAGCGTTCCGTGGTGGTCCGGCCCGCCGACCGGGTACTGGACCGGCTGGTCCTCCTCGACATCGTGGACGGCTCCTGGATCGAGCGGCGCACCGGCAGCGACGGGGAGCACGACACCCGGCCCGACCCCCTGCCGCCGGTCGTCTCGGACGATCTCTACAGCTATCCGCCCACCGGGGCCGGGGACGGCTCCGCCCCGCCGGTGGAGGACGGCCTCGCGGGCACGGTCCCGCCCACCGCCGTCACCCCCGGTGACGGGAGCGGTACCGGTCCGGTGCCGGACCCGGGACGGGCCGTGGACCCGGCCCCGCTCGCGCCGCCCGTCGGCACCGAAGCCGGAGTCGCCGGTGTCCCGGTGGAGCCGTACGGGGAGGGCGTCGCCGATCCGGCCACGACCGAGCTGCTCCTCCCCGGGACGGAGCCCGGCGCCGAGGCCGACAGCACCGACAGCGACGGCGGCACCGATGGTGTCATCGGCACCGGCGGGTCCGCGCCGGGAGCCCGCTGAGCCGTCCGCCCTCCCTCCATCGCACCCGAGCGACACTCGAAGAAAACGACAAATGATGACAGAGTTGCCCCATGGTTGACCGGGCAGCAGGGGCCCTGCCGCTACCCGACGACTGGCCGGTGGCCCCGGAGATCAGTCTCTCCCTCAACCGCATGGGCAGCTTCGACTGGGACCTGGCCAGCGGTCTCTGCCACCTGGACCCGACCGCCCTGGCCGTGCTCGATCTGCCGCCCGGGGAGTACGACGGCCGCCGTGCGAGCCTCACCGCCCGGCTGCCGCCCGAGGAGGCGGCCCGGCTGGACGCACTGGTGGCCCGCGCCCTCAAGGACGGCAGCGAGCACTACGGTGGCTACTTCCGGATCCGCCGCGCGGACGGTTCGCTGCGCTGGACGCACAGCCAGGGCCGGGTCCACCGGGACGCCGACACCGGCCGCCCCCTGCGCATCATCGGCATCGTCCGGGACGCCACCGAGGAACTGGCCGAGTCCGCCGCCCGGCTGGAGGCGGACGACGCCCGTAAACGCCAGACCAGCGTGGTCGAGTCCACCACCGCCGCGCTCGCCCACGCCCGTACCGTCCAGGACGTCATCGATGTCCTGCGCGACTCCCACGGCCTGGAGCACTTCGGCGCCACCAGTCTGGTCATGGGGCTGCTGGAGGCGGGCGGCAGGATCCATCTGGTGGCGGAGGGGCCGTCGGAGGCGTTCGTCGTCGGTACCCGCTACACCCATGTCGCCGACCAGTACCCCATGAGCGAGGTGATACGGACCCTCGCCCCCCGGTTCATCGAGTCCCCCCAGGACTTCGCCGACTCCTATCCGCTGCTCTGGCCGAACCTCGCCGGGCTCGGCATCCGGGCCGCCGTCTATCTGCCGCTGATCGCACAGGCCAGACCCATCGGCGCGTTCGGACTGCTCTACAACGACCGGTCGGGGTTCACCGCCGAGGAGCGCAATGTGCTGGTGGCGCTCGGCAGCAGCATCGCCCAGAGCGTGCAGCGGGCCGTCCTCTACGACCAGGAGCACGATCTCGCCGAGGGGCTCCAGCAGGCGATGCTGCCCCGCCGGATCCCCGATGTGCCCGGGGCGCGGATCGCGGTGCGCTACCGCTCGGCGCGGATGGGACGGGACATCGGCGGCGACTGGTACGACATCATTCCGCTGCCCGGCGGCCGGGTGGGCGCCGTCATCGGCGACGTCCAGGGCCATGACACCGACGCGGCGGCGGTGATGGGCCAGCTGCGGATCGTGCTGCGGGCGTACGCCGCCGAGGGCCACACCCCCGCGACGGTGATGGCCCGCGCCTCGGTCTTCCTCCATGAACTGGACACCGACCGCTTCGCGACCTGCCTGTACGCCGAGGCCGACCTCGCCACCGGGGTGGTGCGGATCGTCCGCGCGGGCCATGTCGACCCCCTGCTGCGGGACACCGACGGGAGCTGCCGCCGCATCCCGGTGGACGGCGGGCTGCCGCTGGGGCTCTCGGCCGAGTTCGGGCGGCTGGAGTACCCCGTCAGCACCGTGGAACTCGACCCCGGGCAGACCCTGTTGCTCTACACCGACGGGCTGGTCGAGCAGCCGGGCTCCGATCTGGACGAGGGGCTTCAGCTGCTGACGGCGCTGGTCCGCAGCGGGCCGCGCGATCTGCAACGGCTCGCGGACCGGCTGTGCGAGGTCGTGGACGAGCGCGGCGGCGAGGACGATGTGGCGGTGCTGCTGCTGCGGCGGCAGGGGGCGTACACACCCCGTACCGGCGGACGGCTGCAACAGCGGGTCGTCCAGAACGACCCGGAGGGGCTGCGGTCCGCCCGCCGGATGGTCCGCTCGGCGGTACGCGCCTGGGGCGCGCGGGAGCGGACCGACGACATCGAGCTGGCCGCCGACGAACTCGTCACCAACGCGCTGACCCACACCGAGGGCGGGGCCACGGTCACGGTCCGGGTGCTGTCCGGGCCGCCGAGGCGGCTGCGGGTCGAGGTCGAGGACGACTCCAGCGCGCTGCCCCGGCGGCGCGACGCGGGGGAGACCGGGGTCTCCGGGCGGGGGCTGCTGCTGGTCGACCGGCTGGCCGACACCTGGGGTGTGGAGTCCCGGGGCAGCGGCAAGTGCGTGTGGTGCGAGTTCGCGGTTCCGCCGGTGGGGTCGCGGAACGGCTGAGTGCGCGCGGCGGCACCTTCTTTCAGGCGGTCTTCCGGGCATCCCGGTGCACCGCCGCGACCGCCGGGACAGGAAGCACCCGTGAGCAGCCCCCGCCGTCCCCCGCGCGCCGCACCCCCCGCGCCCCCTCCGCCCGCCCCGCGCCCGGAGCCCCGCCCCGGGTCCTCTCCCACGCCCCGGCGGACCGGGACACCCGGCGGCGGACCGGCCGGTTCCGGGGCCGGAGCCCCCGTGATCGGGGAGCGGCTCGCGCCGCTGGATCTCGCGTTCTGGCGGCTGGAGTCGCCCGCGCACCCCATGCACCTGGGCGCCCTCGCGTTCTTCGCGCCCGGCGACGGCACCCGCGACGGCACCGACGACGGCGAAGGCACCGGCACCGGCGGGACCGCCCGGGAGATGCTGGCGCTGCTGCGCGGGCGGACCGGGGCGGTACCCCGGCTGGCGGAGCGGGTACGGGACGTCCTGCTCCCCGTCGGCGCCGCCGCCTGGACCCGCGACCCCCGCTTCGACATCCGCCGCCAGGTCCGCCACCTCCCCCTCCGCACCGCCGGGCCCCCGGGCGGATTCCCCGCCGCCGCCGTCCGCGCCGCCGCCGGCCTGATGGCGCGCCCGCTGGACCGCGAGCATCCCCCCTGGGAGGCGCACCTGCTCACCGGTGACCCCCATGGCTCCTTCGCCGTGCTGGTGAAGGTCCATCACGCGCTCGCCGACGGCATGGGCGCGGTCGCGCTCGGCGCCGCCCTCCTCGACGGCGCCGGGCCCCGGACCGCACCCCCCGGGCGGCTGCCGGACCGGCCGCCGCCCGGACCGGCCACCGTCCTGGACGCCGCCCGGGACCGGGTCACCGTGCTGGGCCGGGCCATCGGCGTCGGCACCGCCGTGCTCCGCGCCGGACGGCTCGGCCCCAGCGGCCTCCCCGCCCTCACCGCCGCCCCCAGCGGCACCCGCCGGGTGGCCACCGCCGTCCTCGACCTGGAGGATGTCCGCCGGGTCCGCAAGGCCGCCGGCGGCACCGCCAACGATGTGCTGCTCGCCGTGGTCGCCGGCGCGCTGCGCCGCTGGGCGCACGAGCGCGGCGAGCCGCCCGGCGCCCCGGGGCCGCGCGCCCTGGTCCCCGTCTCCCGCTACCGCCCCGGCGACCCGGCGGGCCCCGGCAACAGCCTCTCCGGCTATCTGCTCGAACTCCCCGTCGGCCTCGACGACCCCCGTGCCCGGCTGGCCGCCGTCCGTACCGCCATGGACCGCAACCGCGCCGCCGGCCCCCTGCGCGGCGCCGGCGCGGTCGCCCTGATCGCCGACGGCCTCCCCCCGCTCGTCCACCGGCTGGGCACCCCGCTGGCCGGAGGAGCCGCCCGGATGCTCTTCGACCTGCTGGTCACCACCGTTCCGCTGCCCCGCCGCGCCCTCACCCTCGGCGGGCGCCCCCTCGTCGCGCTCCACCCCCTCGCCCCGCTCGCCCGGGGCCAGTCGCTCTCGGTGGCGATGACCCCGTACGAGGGGCAGGTCTATGTGGGCCTCCTCGCCGACGGCGCCGCCGTGCCCGATCTCGAACGGTTGTCCTGGAGTCTGGGTGAGGAGTTGCTGGAGCTGCTGGAGCTGAGTCTGTAGCGCCGCCGCCCCCGCCGCCCGGCCCGTCGCGGCTCCCCGGGACCCGCCGCGTCCACCGCCCTGACCGGCACCGACCGCCGATCCGGCCACCACACGGCCCCACCCGGCCTCCGTCAGAGATCGGACGGCTGTCTCCTGCGGCAGGGAATCCGGTGGCCCCCGGGGTGTTGACGCCCTCCAGCGATCCGATGACCATACGTCAGGATCGGCCGACGGCGCTGGAACACCCGCCCCACGAGCATATGACCCGAGGACCAGGAGAGGCTGCGCGGCATGCGACGGAACACCCTCGGCGGCAGTACGGTCACGACCACCGAACTCGGCTTCGGCGGCGCGGGCATCGGCAACCTCTACACCCCCGTCGACCCCGACGACGCCCGTACCGCCGTGGACGCCGCCTGGGAGTGCGGTGTCCGCGCCTTCGACACCGCCCCCCACTACGGACTCGGCCTCTCCGAGCGACGCCTCGGCGCCGCCCTGCGCGGCCGGCCCCGCGACATGTACACCCTCTCCACCAAGGTCGGCCGGCTCCTCGAACCCTGCCCGCCCGACGGCACCGACCTCGCGCAGGGCTTCGACGTACCCGCCGACCACCGCCGGATCTGGGACTTCAGCGCCGACGGCATGCGGCGCTCCATCGAGGACAGCCTGGTCCGCCTCGGTGTCGACCGGATCGACATCGCCTATCTCCACGACCCCGACGACCACGGGGAGCAGGTGTTCCGCGAGGCGTATCCCGCACTGGAACGGCTGCGGTCCGAGGGGGTCGTCGGAGCGATCGGCGCGGGCATGAACCAGACCCCCATGCTCACCCGCTTTCTGCGGGACACCGACGCCGATGTGGTGCTCTGCGCGGGCCGGCACACCCTGCTCGACCACAGCGCCCGCGCCGAACTCCTCCCGGAGGCGCTGGCCCGGGGGAGGAGCGTGGTGGTCGGCGGGGTCTTCAACTCCGGGCTGCTCGCCGACACCGGCCCCGGCGCGACCTACGACTATGTCCCCGCGCCGGAACGCCTGGTCACCCGTGCCCGGCGGATCGAGCGGACCGCCGCGCGCCATGGCGTACCCCTGCGGGCCGCCGCCCTCCACTACGCCCGCTCCCACCCGGCGGTCGCCTGTGTCCTCGTCGGGGTCCGCTCCGCCGCCACCATGCGGGACGCCGCCGCCCAGCTGGCGTCGCACGTCCCCGTCGCGCTCTGGGACGAGCTGCGGGCCGAGGGCCTGCTCCCGCCGGACGACCCGGTGGGCCGCCCGCTGATCCGGCCCGCCACCACCGGCGGTGGCGGGTGTGCCCGGGGAGCGGACGGGGCGCGGTGAGGGTCGCCCTGCACACCCGCGTCCGCGCCGACCGGGTGGCGGCGTACGAGGCGGCGCACCGCGAGGTCCCCGAGGAGCTGACCGCCGCGATCCGCGCCGCGGGCGTCACCTCCTGGACCATCTGGCGCAGCGGCACCGATCTCTTCCATCTCCTGGAGTGCGCCGACTACGCCGGGCTGCTCGCCGCCCTGGAACGGCTGCCCGTGAACATCACCTGGCAGGCCCGGATGGCCGAACTTCTCGACGTCGTCCACGACTACACGGCGGACGGGGCCGGTGCGGCGCTGCCCGTCGTCTGGGAGCTGTGACCCGATGACCCTCGTCGACGCCCACCACCATGTGTGGGACCTCTCCGTACGCGACCAGGAGTGGATCACCGGCGCGGCCATGGCGCCGATCCGGCGGGACTTCACCACGGCCGATCTCGCCGCCCCCGCCCGCGCCGCCGGGGTCGGCGCCACCGTGGTCGTCCAGACCGTCACCGTCGCCGGGGAGACCCCCGAGCTGCTGGCCCTGGCCGCCCGGGACGAGCTGGTGGCGGGGGTCGTCGGCTGGACCGATCTCACCGCCCCCGATGTCGCCGACACCCTCGCCCGGCTGCGCGAGCTGCCCGGCGGCGACCGTCTGGTCGGCATCCGGCACCAGGTCCAGGCGGAGCGCGACCCCGGCTGGCTGCTCCGTCCGGAGGTCCGGCGGGGGCTGGCGGCCGTCGCCGCCGCCGGACTCGTCTACGACCTGGTCGTCACCCCGTCGCAGCTGCTCGCGGCGGCGGAGGCGGCGAGCCGCCACCCGGAGCTGGTGCTGGTCCTGGACCATCTGGGCAAACCGCCCGTCGCCGCCGGGGAGCGGGAGCCCTGGGCGAGCCGGCTGCGCGCGTTCGCGGCCCGCCCCAATACCGTGGCCAAGCTCTCCGGGCTGGTCACCGAGGCCGACTGGGCCTCCTGGCGCGACGGTGATCTGCGGCCGTACGCGGAGACCGCCATCGAGGCGTTCGGCGCCGGGCGGCTGATGTTCGGCTCGGACTGGCCGGTCTGTCTGCTCGCCGCCGGGTACGACCGGGTCCTGGCGACGGCCCGTACCCTCACCGGCGGTCTCTCCACCGCCGAGCGGGCGGCGGTCTTCGGGGAGGTGGCGCGCCGGGTCTACCGTCTGTCGCCTCCCGCCGGGGCCGCCGGGGCCGCCGGGGATGTCGGGGGTACGGGGGGCCGGGCCGCGCCCGCCTGAGCCAAGGCTCCCCGGCCCGTACCGGCCGGATCTGCGGCGCGGCGCCCGCTGCGGCACCCTGGACGCATGCCGGAACTGCCCGAGGTGGAATCCCTGCGCCGGTTCCTGGACGAGCGTCTGACCGGGGAGACACTCGCCCGGGTGCTGCCGGTCGCGATCAATGTCCTCAAGACCTACGACCCCCCGCTGAGCGCGGCCGAGGGGCGCCGGGTGACCGCCGTCGCCCGGCACGGCAAATGGCTCGATCTGACGCTCGGCGACGGCCCCGAAGCGCTCCATCTCGTCGTCCATCTGGCGCGGGCGGGCTGGCTCCAGTGGCGCGACACCGTCCCCGGGGACCCGCCCCGGCCCGGCCGGGGGCCGCTGGCCCTGCGTGCCGTCCTCGCCTCGGGCGGCGGCTTCGACCTCACCGAGGCGGGCACGGCCAAACGGCTCGCGGTCCATCTCGTCCGGGACGCCGGCGAGGTCCCCGGGGTCGCCCGGCTGGGCCCCGATCCGCTCGCCGACGACTTCGACCGGGACGCCTTCGCCGCCCTGCTCGCCGGGGAGCGCCGGCAGATCAAGGGGGCGCTGCGGGACCAGAGCCTGATCGCGGGCATCGGCAACGCGTACAGCGACGAGATCCTGCACGCGGCGCGCATGTCCCCGTTCCAGCCGGTCCGCACCCTGGACGAGGAGGGGATCACCCGGCTGTACACGGCGCTGCGCACCACGCTCGCCGAGGCCGTGGAGCGTTCCCGGGGGGTGGCGGCGGGGCGGCTCAAGGCCGAGAAGAAGAGCGGCCTGCGGGTGCACGGCAGGACCGGGGAGCCCTGTCCGGTCTGCGGGGACACCATCCGGGAGGTGTCGTTCAGCGACTCCTCGCTCCAGTACTGCCCCACCTGCCAGACCGGCGGCCGGCTGCTGGCCGACCGCCGGCTCTCCCGGCTGCTGAAGTAGCGCGTACGGGCCCCCTCCCCGCGCCTTCCTCCCCCCGCGCCTCCGGCACCGTGCGCTAGCGGGCGACTCCGCACAGGGCGCGGCTCCGCGCCCAGACCAGCAGCGCGGAGTCGGCCAGCGAGCCCACCCAGTGGTCGGCCATGGCGAGGCTCTCCCGGTCGGGCCGGGGCCCGACGCCCAGGACCCGCAGCCCGGCGCGGACGGCGGAGCGGACCCCGCAGAGCGAGTCCTCGACCGCCAGGCAGTCACCTGGCTCGGCGCCGAACTCCGCCGCCGCCCGCAGATAGACATCCGGGTGCGGCTTGGGACGCATCGTCCCCTCCGGCACCACGACATGGGAGAAGTGCTCCAGCAGCCCCGCCGTGCCGAGGCAGTGCTCGACCACGTCGCGCGGGCAGTTGCTGGCGACGGCGAGCGGGGCGAACTCGGCCGCCCTCGCCACCATCTCGGCCGCCCCGGGGGTGGTGACCGGCTCCTCGGCGACCAGTGCCCGGAAGACCCGGAGCAGCGCCGCGGTCATCTCGTCGGCGAGATCCGGCCGTCCGGCCGTCGCGGCCATCAGTCGGCCGCATTCCGTGTAGTGAACTCCTCTGGCCAGTTCGGTGAATTCCTCGTCGGGTGCCACGCCGTAATCGCGCAGCACGATGGCTCTCGCGTCCACCCAGTGGCGTTCGCTGTCCATCAGGGTGCCATCGCAGTCGAAAACGACGGCAGCGGGGATCCAGGGAAAGATTTCGGACATGCTGATGCTCTTCTCAGACGCGGGGACGTCCGCTCCACAGGGCGCAGCACGGGCGGCACACGGCCGTGACCGGCGGGCCAGGGGGACGGGAAACGGTGTGAACCACGGTAATTTCCCATGCCAATAATCGTCAATGAAAAGAGGCGAAGAGGTATTGGATGTATGAATGAAAGGCCGGTGATAATTCCTTGTTCTTATGTCTCTTTTCGATTCCGAAAAGGCCTGGGAATTGCTGGGGCGCCAGCGTACCGGGAAATTGATGGGGCGTCGGCGGAAAGGCGGAAAGGAGATGGCCCCGGGGCTGCCGTGCGGCCCGGGACGGCTCAGCCCGCGAGGGTGAGCAGCGGTTCGCCCGCCGAGGAGCGCACCTGCCAGCGCGCGATCCGCTCCCGGGGCAGATCCGTTCCGCCCGTCACGCTCACCTCCCTGCCCTGCCCTTCCGTCCCACCTGTTCCATCCGCCCTGGCCGCTTTGCCCGCCCCGTCCGCCGTCCAGCTCAGTACCGGATGGACCCCGCCGTCCCGGTCGATCGCGACCAGCCGGCAGACGCCCCGCCACCGTGCCCCCGAGATCCGCAGCGCCACCTCCGTACCCCAGGGCCGCTCCCAGCTCCGCGCCGAGGCGACCACCCCGGTGGTCACCCCCGCCCCCCGTCCGTCCGGGGCCGGGCCGCCGCGCGCGGCGAACACCGTCATGGGGACGGCCACGGCCAGTGCGGCGGCCGTGGAGACCAGCAGGGTGCGCCGGCGTCGGCGCCGCCGGTCCACCGCCACCCGGGAGACCAGCCCCTCCAGCAGCCGCGCCCCGGGCCGCTCCGGAGTCCGGTCCCGCGCCGGCGCCCCGGACCCCGGCGGCGCCGGGAGCCCCGCCAGCTCTCCGAGGGCCAGTGCCGTGCCCTCCAGGTCGATCAGTCGGACGGCGCACAGCAGACACTCCGCCAGATGCCGTTCGAACAGCAGGGTGTCGGACGGTTCCAGGGTGCCCAGCGCGTAGGCGGCCACGTCCCGGTGGCGCTGATGCCCGCTCATGGTCCTCACTTCACACTGCCGGGAGCACAGGAATGGTCGCCGTCCTGTACGGACGGGAGGCCGCCGCCGCTCACTTCGCCGGGCGGTGATTCCGGCCAACGGGGCCGCGGCCGCCCGGTACTCGGCCCGCACGGCCGTGGTCGCCCGTTCCGGCCACGCCTACACTTCCCCGCATGCTGCGAGCACTCGCTGTCGACGACGAGAAACCCGCGCTGGAGGAACTGCTCTATCTGCTGCGCGCGGACCCCCGGATCACCAGCGCGGAGGGGGCCACCGACGCCACCGACGCCCTGCGCCGCATCACGCGTGCCCTGGATGCCCAGGGCGACGGTGACGACGGCATCGACGTGGTCTTCCTCGATATCCATATGGCCGGTCTCACCGGCCTGGACGTGGCCCGGCTGCTCGCCCGCTTCGCCCACCCGCCCCTGATCGTCTTCGTCACCGCCCATGAGGGCTTCGCCGTCCAGGCGTTCGACCTCAAGGCCGTCGACTATGTCCTCAAACCGGTCCGCAGGGAGCGGCTGGCCGAGGCGGTGCGGCGGGTCGTCGACCTCGCCCGGACGGCCCGTGAGCCCCGGCCGCAGCCCGACCGGCCCGCCGCCGCGCACCTTCCGGCCGCCTCCGCGGCCCCGGGGCCGGTGCACAGCGGCTCCGAGCAGATCCCCGTGGAGCTGGGCGGAGTCACCCGCTTCGTCCCGATCGACGCCATCACCTATGTGGAGGCGCAGGGCGACTACGCCCGGCTGCACACCGAGGAGGGCAGCCATCTGGTGCGCATCCCCCTCTCCACCCTGGAGGAACGGTGGGCCTCGCGGGGGTTCGTCCGGATCCACCGCAGCCATCTCGTCGCCATCGCCCGCATCGACGAACTGCGCCTGGACGCCGGGACGACCACCGTCCGGGTCGGCTCGGCCGAGCTGGCCGTCAGCCGCCGCCACGCCCGTCAACTGCGCGAACTCCTCATGCGTCACGCCCGTCGCTGAGCCGGGCCCGTCGGTCCGGCCCGCGCCGTTCACCGTGATGGGCCGACCGTTCGGCGGGGGCGGGCGCCCGTTCGTCGCCCCGTACACCCGTCCGGCGACCCACGTCATCCGCTGGCCGAGCCACGCCCGGAATCGGCGCGCCGGGCCGTACCCCGAGGCATAACCTTGATCAGGGAGCAAAGGGGTCAGATGTCGGACATCGAAGCGTTGCTGGAGGAACTGCGGAGCCTGCCGGCGACCCGGGCGGCCAGCGCCGGAGACGTCGAGGCACTGCTCGCGCGGGTCAAGAGCGCCGCCGGGCGCTGGGCGGATGTGCTCTACGACATCCAGGAGTCGGCCCAGGGGCTGGTGGGCCCACGCGCCGGAGCCGCCCTGGAGGTCGCCTTCCGGCGGGCCGAGGAGTCCTATGTCGAGCTGGAGATCGCGCTGAGCGACTGCGCCCGCACCCCACGCCGCTGAACCGGACCCGACGCCGCCGGACCGCACCCCACGCCGCCGGACCGCCCACGCCGTTGGACCGCGCCCCACGCCGCCGCACCCCGTGCCGCCGGACCCTACCGTCGCCGCACCCCTACCGTCGGTAATCGCTCCTGCGTAGACTCCGCTCACCCCGAGAAGTCGTTCGACAGACGTTGGAGCGGACCACGATGCCCGCAGAGCAGCGGCCCCGCCGTGAGGTGGTCACCGGTGTGCCCCGCGCCGCCCGCCGGGCCCCCGGACATGCCCACGCCCGCTCCGAGATCAGCGAACAGACCACCCTCGGCACCACCTATGTACGCTCCCTGATGCGCAGCCAGCTCCGTACCGCGCTCACCGCCCTGGCCGCCCTCACCCTCTTCGTCGGCGCCCTGCCGCTGCTCTTCGCCCTGCCCACCGTCCTCGACGGCGGCGCCCCCACCCCCGGCTGGATCGTCTGGCTCGTCCTCGGTATCGCCGTCCACCCCGTGATGTGGCTGATCGCCCGCTGGTACGTCCGCCGCGCCGAGCGCAACGAGCGGGACTTCCTCCGCCTGCTCGAAGGGCGCTGACCATGCTCCCCGCCGCCACCGGGGCCCGCCGGTGAACCAGGCGTACGCGGTGACCGCCGTGACGGTGGTGGTCGTCGCCACCGTCCTCATCGGCGGCCTGGGGCTGCGCATATCCCGTACCACCTCCGACTTCTATGTGGCCTCCCGCACCGTCAAACCCGGCCTCAACGCCGCCGCCATCAGCGGTGAGTACCTCTCCGCCGCCTCCTTCCTCGGCATCGCCGGACTGGTCCTCCTCCAGGGCCCCGACATGCTCTGGTACCCCGTCGGCTACAGCGCCGGCTATCTCGTCCTGCTGGTCCTGGTCGCCGCCCCGCTGCGCCGCTCGGGCGCGTACACCCTCTCCGACTTCGCCGAGGCCCGGCTGGAATCCGCCGCCGCCCGCCGGGTCGCCAGCCTCTTCGTCGTCGGGATCGGCTGGCTCTATCTGCTGCCCCAGCTCCAGGGCGCGGGGCTGACCCTGGAGATCCTGACCGGCGCCCCCGGCTGGATCGGCGGGGTGGTCGTCGCCGTCGTGGTCACCGGCGCGGTCGCCGCCGGGGGCATGCGCAGCATCACCTTCGTCCAGGCGTTCCAGTACTGGCTGAAACTGACCGCACTCCTGGTGCCCGCCGTCTTCCTGGTCGCCGCCTGGAGCGGCGACGACGCCCCCCGCGCCCGGTTCGACGCCCCCGCCCTGCTGCGCGAGCACACCGTCGTCCGGATCGACGACACCGTCCGGATCGAGCTGGAACGCCCGCTCACCCTCACCGTCTCCGGCACCGTCGACGGGGAGCGGTACGAGCGGCGCACCCTCACCCTGCCCGAGGGCGGCCACCGGATCGACGGCGGCACCGTCCTCGGGCTGCCCGCGGGCTCCCCGGTCCCGGCCCGGGTCAGTGCCGAGGACGACCCGGCGAGCTGGTCCCAGCCGCTCTCCGGCGGCCGGGACGGCACCCATCTCTACGCCACCTACGGGCTGGTGCTCGCCACCTTCCTCGGCACCATGGGACTGCCCCATGTCGCCGTCCGCTTCTACACCAGCCCCCATGGGCGCGCCGCCCGCCGCACCACCCTGGTGGTCCTCGGCATGATCGGCGCCTTCTATCTGCTGCCCCCGGTCTACGGGGCGCTCGGCCGGATCTACGCCCCCGAACTCTCCCTCACCGGCGACGCCGACGCCGCCGTCCTGGTCCTGCCCGAGCGGATGATCGGCGGGGTCGCGGGCGATCTGCTGGGCGCGCTCCTCGCGGGCGGCGCCTTCGCCGCCTTCGTCTCCACCGCCTCCGGGCTGACCATGGCGGTCGCCGGAGTGATCACCCAGGACGTCCTGCCGCCGCGCGGGGTCCGGTACTTCCGGCTCGCCACCCTGCTCGCCATGGCGGTACCGCTCGCGGTCAGCGTCTTCGCCACCCATGTACCCGTCGCCGACGCCGTCGGCCTCGCCTTCGCGGTCTCCGCCTCCTCCTTCTGCCCCCTGCTGGTCCTCGGCATCTGGTGGCGGCGGCTCACCCCGCCGGGCGCCGTGGCCGGACTGCTCGCCGGCGGCGGCTCCGCGCTCGGTGCCGTGATGGCGACCCGCGCCGGGCTCGCCCCCGAGGGCTGGGCGCACACCCTGATGGCCTGGCCCGCCGTCTGGTCCGTCCCCCTCGGCTCGCTCACCATGATCCTGGTCTCGCTGGCCACCCCCCGCCACATACCGCCCGGCGCCACCGCGATCCTCGCCCGGCTGCACCTCCCGGAGGATCTGGTGGGCCGCACTCGCCCGGACACCCGCCCGGAAGGAGTGGAGCGATGAGCGGTACGACGATCGCCGCCCTCGCCGTCACGGCCGTGCTGCTGCTGGTCGCGGGCGTCGCCATCGGCCGCTACACCGAACGCCGCGGCAGCCGCCCCGACCTCGACCTGGGCACCCCCGTCGAGCGGGCCACCTTCCACACCCTGCACACCGCGTCGCTGGCCGCCCCGCCGCTGCGGGCCGGGCTCACCGAGGACACCGCCCGCAAGGCCGCCCGCCGGCTGCGGTCGCTCCTGGGCACCGAGGCGCTCTGTCTGACCGACCGGGTCTCCGTCCTCGCCTGGGACGGCCCCGGCCTCGACCACCATGAGCACCGGGTCATGACCCGGGTCGCCGACGTCCTCGACTCCGGGCGCAGCCAGAGCATCCAGACCCAGTGCCACCGGCTGGAGTGCCCGCTGCGCTGGGCCGTGATCGCCCCGCTCACCGGGGAGGAAGGGGTACTCGGCGCGCTGGTCGCCTATGGGTCACGGGAGTCGGCGGTCCTGGTCCGGGCGGCCACCGAGGTCGCCCGCTGGGTCTCGGTCCAACTGGAGCTGGCGGAGCTGGACCGCTCCAGGACCCGGCTGATCGAGGCGGAGATCCGTGCCCTGCGCGCCCAGATATCCCCCCATTTCATCTTCAACTCGCTGGCCGCCATCGCCTCGTTCGTCCGGACCGACCCCGAGCGGGCGAGGGAGCTGCTGCTGGAGTTCGCCGACTTCACCCGCTACTCCTTCCGCCGCCACGGCGAGTTCACCACCCTCGCCGACGAGCTGCGCTCCATCGAGCAGTACCTCGCGCTCGCCGGGGCCCGCTTCGGCGACCGGCTGAAGGTGACCCTCCAGATAGCCCCCGAGGTGCTGCCGGTCACCCTGCCCTTCCTCTGTCTCCAGCCCCTGGTGGAGAACGCGGTCAAACACGGTCTGGAGGACTCCACCGGGGAGTGCCGGATCGTCATCGCCGCCCGGGACGCCGGGGCCGAGGCCATGGTGACCATCGAGGACGACGGTGTCGGCATGGACCCGGCGGTGCTGCGCCGGATCTTCGCCGGGGAGCGGACCGGGTCGTCGGGGATCGGTCTCTCCAATGTGGACGACCGGCTGCGCCAGGTGTACGGGGACGACCACGGGCTGGTCATCGAGACCGGGATCGGGGCCGGGATGAAGATCACGATCAGGATCCCCAAGTACCGGGCCGGGGTGCACTCCTCCGTACCGGGACGGCGGTCCGGGGGGCTGCACTGACCCCCGGACCGCCCTCCCGGACCGTGTTCCGGGAGTGCCCCGGACCGTGACCGTGATCGGGGGCGGGCGCGCCCGGCGGGGCGGCCCGCCGGGACGCAGGTCAGAAGAGCCGCAGGTCAGAAGAGATGGATGGCCAGATGGCTCAGCGGCAGCCCGAGCCGCCATGCGGGGGTCCACCGCCGCTCGTACCCGCCCGCCGGTCCCCGCGGCCCCCTCGGCGGCTGCCAGGGCTCGTCGTCCTCCGGCTCCGCCGCCAGCAGCTCCGTCTGCCGCAGCCAGCGCCAGGACTCCCGGGCGAGCGCCAGATCCGGGTCGGGCCCGGCGTCGAGGTCCCGCTCCCGCTCCTCCCGGGCGGCCAGCCGCTCCAGCACCCATGCGGTCCAGGGATGCCCGTACGCGGTGAGATCCAGCCACTCCTCGATCCGGGACATCGCCCGGACCCCGGCCAGACCGTCGGTGGCGTCACAGAGATAGATGGTCAGGGCCAGGGTCTCCCGCCCGGCCCGGTACTCCAGCGAGCCCCCCTCCACCAGCGCCCCGGTGCGCAGCAGCTCGTCCGCCACATACTCGGCGCAGAGCCACGCCATGGGGACGGCGGGCGCTCCTCCGCTGGTGCCGCTCGTACTCTCGGGATGCACCTTTCCCACCCTCTTCCGGACCGTACCGATGCCGACTCGGGAACGAGCCTCCACCGACCGGCACGTCCTGTGGCGGGTCTTTACTCAACTTCACCGTGACAAGGAGGAGAAACCCGGCCGTATCGCGTGGCCCGAGGGAGACGGGGAGACCGGGGGACGGACGGGGACACCGGGACACGGGTGACCGGGCGCCGCGGGGCGTTCAGCCCCGGGCGCGCCGCGCGGCCGGGGCGGGGCGGGGCCGGGAGTAGCCGGGGAGGATACGGGAGAGGGCCCGCAGGGCGTAGTACGACCGGGACTTGACCGTACCCGGCGGGATTCCCAGGGCCTCGGCGGCTTCGTTGACGCTGAGGCCCTGGAAGTAGATGCGGATCAGTACCGCCTGGTGCTCCGGGCTGAGGGACTCGACCGCGGCGCGCACATCGAGGGCGGCCACCGCGGACTCGGTGATGTCGGCGGGGTCGGGGGTGGTGGCGAGCACCCCGTCGCCGATCTCGGTGGGGCGGGCGAGGCGGGAGCGGCGCGCGTCGATGGCGAGCCGCCGGCCCACGGTGAAGAGCCAGGGCCGCATCGACTCATAGGGGCCGTCGAAGGCCTCCGGGTGCTGCCAGGCCCGTACCAGGGTCTCCTGGAGCAGGTCCTCGGCCCGTTGCTGGTCCCCGTAGGTCAGGCCCTGGAGAAAGCTGAGGAGTGCGGGCCCGTGCTCGCGTTGCAGTTCCGCGATGGCCCGTTCGTCGGTGGTCGCGGTAGCGGTCACGGTCGCCGTCGCCATGGCCAACACCCTCTCGCGCGTCGTCGCTGTCGTGTGGTCACCGGGTATGCCCCGTATCCGAGCGCATACCGGCCGGTGGTGACAGACGGCTCCGCGCGGTCTTCGGCGAGCGGTCGCAGTGAGCGACGAGTGGTGCGGTGAACGGGCGGCCGGGGGTGGACGGCCGGGGAAACGGAGCGCTGAACGGCAGAAAACGGATGAGAAAGGTCCGTTTCGGTGATCGCTCCGGCGGGGTCACTTGACTCCGGCACGATCCAGGCGATGCAGTCGTTTTGTCATATTTACCCACCATTCTTCCGCTCGGGTGTCAGAAAGAGCCAGAAGAGTCAGGAAGAGTCAGGAAGCCACGCCATGACCCGGCGTATGCCCATGTGTTCCCGTCCGGTGGCCGCCCTCTGCGCCGCCGTCCTGCTCATCGCGGGCGGCGGCTGCGCCGCCCCGGCCCCCGGTGGCACCGACCCCCGCGCCGACGCCACCCCGCCCCCCGCGCCCCGGCGCGGCTTCACCCTCGTCGCCACCGGCGATGTCCTGCCCCATGACTCCGTCATCCACCAGGCCCGGATGGACGCGGGCGGCGACGGCTACGACTTCGCGCCCATGCTCGCCGCCGTCGCCCCCGTGGTCTCCGCCGCCGAGGTCGCCATCTGCCATATGGAGACGGTCTACGGCGCCGACGGCGACTACCGCGGCTACCCCTCCTTCACCTCACCGCCCCAGGTGGCCGCCGGGCTCGCCGCCACCGGTTACGACTCCTGCTCCACCGCCTCCAACCACTCCCTGGACGACGGCGCCGAGGGCATCGGACGCACCCTGGACGCCCTGGACGCCGCCGGAGTGGCCCACCACGGCACCGCCCGCAGCGCCGCCGAGGCCGCCCGCCCCGCCTGGCTGACGGCGGGCGGGGCCAAGGTCGCCCATCTCTCGTACACCTATGGCACCAATGGGTACCCGCTGCCCGAGGGGCGGCCCTGGGCCGTGAATCTGATGGACGGTGAACGGATCGTCGCCGACGCCCGCGCCGCCCGGAAGGCGGGGGCCGATGTGGTCGTCCTCAGCCTCCACTGGGGCACCGAGTGGCAGACCGAACCCGATGAGCACCAGCTCGCACTGGCCCGCTCCCTCACCGCCGCCACCACCCTGGGCCGCCCCGACGTGGATCTGGTGCTCGGTACCCATGCCCACGTTCCCCAGGCCTACGAGAAGGTCAACGGCGTCTGGGTGGTCTACGGCATGGGCGACCAGATCGCCGGGCCGATGTTCGACTACACCGGGGCCTTCGACGGACGCGGCAACCAGGGCTCCATCGGACGCTTCACCTTCGCCCCGCCCCGGCACGCGGGGGCCCGCTGGCAGGTCACCCGGGCCGAGTACATCCCCCAGTGGTACGACATCGGCGCGGGCCGGGTGGTCCATCTCCCCGAGGCCCTGGCGCGGGAACCGGAGAGCGAGGAGTACCAGGACGCCCAGGGCTCCATCCGGGACGCCGTCCTCGGCCGGGGCGCCGCCGCCGACGGACTCACCATGGGCCGCTGAAAGACCCGCCGTCACCCGACCACCGGCCGCTGTCGCCCGACCACCGGACAGAACCCGCCGTCACCCGTCCACCGGACAGAACCGGACGGAAAACGTCACTCGTACACCAGTCAGTGTTTCGTACGACTGCTCCCATCGGGTGCTTTCGGCCGGGGCCGCGTGTTGATCATCGGTGCGGCGCGTACTCCGTGCGAGCTGTTGGTCATGACGAAGGATCAGATGTCACCGGACCGCCGCTCGGCGCTCCGGCTCGCCGCCTGCTTCGGCGCCGCCGCGGCGGGGCTGCTGCTCACCGAGGGCTGTGCGCCCGCGGACCCGTCCGGCCGCTCCGCCACCACCACCGGCGCCGGGGGACCGATGGGGGAGAGCGCCGCGGGTACGGGGGCCACGGGGGCTACGGGAGGAGGCGCGGGAAGCGCGGGAGGTGTCACGGGGGCGGGCGGGTCGGCGGGCGTGACCGGGGCGGCGGGGCCCCCGCCGGCCGGCCGGACGACCGTCGCGGCCGGCTACCGCCTCCAGCCCATGACCGCGCATCTGCCCCCGCTGCGCCGGACCCCGCCCCCGGTCCGCCACCGCCCCTTTCTCCGCCTGCCCGAGAGCGGCGGGCGCACCATGGTCCTGACCTTCGACGACGGTCCCGACCCCCGCTACACCCCCGCCGTGCTGCGCACCCTGCGCCGCTACGGGGTGCGGGCCATGTTCTTCGTCTGCGGCGAGATGGTCGACGCCCGCCCCGACCTGCTGCGCCGGCTGGTCGACGACGGGCATGTGATCGGCAATCACTCCTGGTCGCACCCGCTGATCCCCCGGCTGTCGCCCGCGGGCATCCGCAGCGAACTGGGCCGTACCAGCGAGGTGATCGAGCAGGTCTCGGGGCTGGCGCCGCTCTGGTACCGGGCCCCCTTCGGAGCGTGGAACCGCCACTCCTTCGAGATCGGCGCCGAGCTGGGCATGGAACCCCTCGGCTGGACGGTCGACACCCTCGACTGGATGGAACCGGGCGCCGGCACCATCGTCAGCCGGGTCCTGGACGGCGCGGGACCGGGGGTCGTGGTGCTCTCGCACGACGCGGGCGGCGACCGCTCGCAGAGCGTCACGGCGCTGCGGAACTATCTCCCCCGGCTGCTGGAGAGCGGCTACCACCTGTCGGTGCCCCGCCGCTGAGGGCCCCGTCCGCGGGGCCCGGTGTGCGCCCCGGGCCCCGCGGAGGGGGGATCAGCCGCCGCCGGCCGGCGGCGTGCCGGGCGGCGCGGGCCGGCGGACGCCGCCGGTCATGGCACCAGCCGGGCGAAGACCACGACATTCCCGGCGTATCCGTCCCGCCGGGACCAGCCGCCCCCACAGGTGATCACCCGCAGCTCGGCATGGCCGGTGTCGCCGTAGACCTCGGCGGCCGGGAAGGCGTCCTTGTCGACCACCTCCACCCCGTACACCTCGAAGACGGCCGTCCTGCCGTCCAGCCGGGGCACCTCCACCCTGTCCCCCCGGCGCACCGAGCCGAGGCCGTAGAAGACGGCGGGGCCGGTGCGGTTGTCCACATGGCCGACGACGACCGCGGTGCCGCGCTCCCCGGGGCTGACCCCGTTCTGGTACCAGCCCGCGATATCGCGGTCCTCGGGGGGCGGGGCCTCGATCCAGCCGTCGGCGTCGAGACCGACATGCATCAGCGGGGCGTCGACGCGCAGGGCGGGGATGCGGATGCGTTCGGCGGGCGATGCGCCCAGCGCCCCCGCCGGGACCAGCGGGGCGAAGGTCTCCCCGGCGCGCTGGTCGAGCGCGGCGGCGGCAGCGGGCTGGGGCGGCCCGAGGGAGACATCGGCGCCGTTCTTCATCAGGGCGATCCCGCTGAGTATCACCAGGGCCAGCACGCCCCAGGGCGAGTGCCTGCGGCGCAGTTCCGGGTCGTGGTACTCCGCGCCCATGACTCTCCTTCCTCGTCCCGTTCGCGGCCTGTGCGAACCCGTGGACACGCTAAGTGACGATCTGAAGGGGTGCGAGGAGGGAAGGGCGAACGGGTGGTCGCGTCCACTCGGGGTGGGCCGTTCGTGTCATCGGTGCGACGATCCGCCCGGCCCGGCCGTGACCTGCGGCTCCACCGGATCGCCCCGGCGTGTCGCCGGTGTGTCGCGCGGGTGGGCCGTCACCGGGGTGGATCAGTTCCGAAATGCGGGGTCGACGGGGTCAGGTGATGGTTCGTCATGGAGGACGTACTCGTCGAATCCCCGGAGCGCCGCTTCGGTGCGTCTTCTTCTGGAGGTTCACGACCATGCGTGCTTCACGCGCTCTCGCAGTGGCCGCCGCTGTCGTGGCGGTTACCGGACCGGCCGCCCCGGCGGCGGTCGCGGGCGGCGACCGGCAGGACGCCGTCCATGTCTCGGTCAGTCCCCACCATGTCCACCAGGGAGCCACCCTGACCATCACCGTCCACGGCTGCGGCCGGGGCGGCGGCACCATCTCGTCCAACGCCTTCCCCCACATCAGCCTGCACCGGGGCGGTGACGGCCGTGGCGGTGACGGCCGCGGTGGTGACGGCCGGGGCGGCGACGGTCGCGGTGGTGACGGTCGCGGCGGCGACGGCCGGGGGGAGAACCGGGGCGACGAGCGGGGCGAGGAACGCGGTGAGAACCGCGCCGGCGACCGGACCGACAATCGCGGCGGGGACGGCAGGGACGGCGCGGGCCGGGGCGGCGACGGAGGCGGGGACGGCCGGGGCGGCGACGGCCGCGACACCCTGTCGGTCGGCGCACGGATCCATGACCACGCCGCGCCGGGCCGCTACAACCTGGTGGTCCGCTGCGACAACACGTCGAATGTGGCGACCGCCCAGTTCATCGTGGTCTCCGGCCGGGGCACCCGGGGCGGTCTCGGTGGCTCGCTGGAGCCCGACACGGCCGAGATGGCCGTGGGCGCGGGGCTGGTGGCCACCGCGGCGATCGGCGGCACCGTCTTCCTCGCCCGCCGCAGGCGCACCGTCGGCACCCGGGCCTGACCGGCCGTGAACCTCCCGGCCGGGCACGGGTGACACCGCCCGCCGCCTCCGGGTCCCGGCCAGGACCCGGAGGCGGCGGGACCCCTTCCGGTGCCCCGTGCCCCGGCCGGGACCGAAGACGACGGGCGTTACGGACGCCCGGGGAGGGCGCGGTGCGGGGACGCGGAACGGACGTACTGACGTACTGGCGTATGGACGTACGGACTGTGGACGTGGGTGTACGGGGCAGGGGGCGGGGGCGCGGATTCAGTGGCGGCGGTCCTCCGGAGTCCGCCGGCGGATCAGGAACCCGGCCGAGGTGAGCGCGGTCAGCACCAGCGCGGCACCGATGGCGACCTCCGTGGCATCGATCTCCCCGACACTGCCGCCGAGCCCCCCGCGCACCCCGAGCGGAGTGGCCGCGGGGCTCACCGTCACGGTGGAGCTGATCGTCGGGGACGAGGTGCCGCCCGAGACGGTGACGGTGAAGGTGCCCCGCTGGGCGCCACAGGTGAACTGCACCGAGTGCGCCGTGCCCGGCCGCGCCGCCGTGCTCACCGTGACCCGGGTCGAGGTGCCGGGCCGGATCGTCACGGCGTCGAAGAGGGCGGACGAGGCGGTGGCGGTGGTGGCACAGCCGCTGGCGGACAGCGCGACGGACCCGCCCGGTGCCACCACCGACGGGCTCACGGTGAAGAGCGGGGACGTCTGTCCGCCCGCGCCCGCGGCCCGCGCGGCGGCCGTCGCGGTGGGTGCGGCCAGGGCGAGTGCGGCGGCCGACAGGGCGGCGGCGACGGACGTGGCACATATCGCGCGCATGTGATCCTCCGGGTCCCCGAGGAGCAGCAGCGGAACCGATATCCGCACAGGAGCGCAGAATGCCCCTCGTCCCGCGCCACGCTAGGAGCCGCCCGGGGGGCCCGCGATCTCTGCCGGGCGAATGGGGCATGGGCGTAGGCCGGGCGGAGGACACGGCACCCCGTCCCCCTGTCCCCGCCTCCCCGCCTCCCGGCCTCCCGCCCCCTGCCCCCGGCTCCGGGCCTCCCCGCTCTCCTGCTCCCGGCCCCGGGGGTCCCGCTCCCCGGCCCCGGCGGTCCCCGGAACTCCGCCCCAAGATTCTTCGGCGCGGCTTTGAACAGACCCCCGCCCCCGCCCGTACCCAGTACCGACAACGGCGCGACCGGCGCCGGCGAAGGTCCGACGAAGACCCACGGGAGTGGACATGAACACCTGGCGGAACGCCTCGCTCGCGCTGACAGCGGCGGCCGTGCTCGTACTGACGACGGCGTGCGGCCAGGACAAGGGCGACGGGGATACCAAGAGCGAGTCGGTCGGCGCGGCCGGTCAGGCGCAGCCCGGCTCCGGCGCCTATGGCTCCTCGGACGGGGGATCGTCGGCCGCCCGGCCCGCCGGGCAGCTCGCCGCCCGGGACACCCCCAAGCTCGGCCGGGTCGTCACCGACAGCGCGGGCTTCACCCTCTACCGCTTCGATAAGGACACCGCCTCACCGCCCAAGGCCACCTGCGAGGGCGAGTGCGCGAAGGCCTGGCCCGTGGTCACCGCCGAGGGCGCGGCGCCCGCCCCGGGCGTCGACCGGTCGCTGCTGGGCACGGTCACCCGGAGCGACGGGACCAAGCAGCTCACCATCGCCGGCTGGCCGATGTACCGCTTCGCCCAGGACACCAAGCCCGGTGACATCAAGGGCCAGGGTGTGGGCGGTACCTGGTTCGCCTCCGCCCCCGACGGCAAGAAGGCGGCGCCCGGTGCCGCCGGTGACGGCCAGGACGCGGACACGGGTGACGGTGCCGGGCAGGACGCGGACACCGGTGACGGCGACGGAACCGCCGCCCGGCCCGGTCTGTCCACCCGTCAGGACCCCAAGCTGGGCGAGATCGTCGTGGACCGGAACGGAATGACCGTCTACCGGTTCAAGAAGGACACCGCCTGGCCGATGACGACGAAGTGCACCGGTGCCTGCCTCGATAAATGGCCGGTTGTCGCCCCCGTCGCCAAGAACGACACCGAGGGCATCCGCAAGAAGGGCTATGTCACCTTCAAGCGTCCCGACGGCATCCAGCAGCAGACCATCGACTGCTGGCCGCTCTACACCTTCGCCGGGGACAGCAAGCCCGGTGACATCAAGGGCCAGGGTGTGGGCGGTACCTGGTTCGCCGTCTCCCCCCAGGGCAAGCTCGTCGGCGCGCCTCGGTAGACCCGGACCGGACATCTCCCGTACATCTTGCGTACAACGGGCGTACATCCTCCGTACACCGGTCCGATACCCACCCGAACAGCCGGGCAACGGACATCCGGCGGCCCGCCGCACCCCCTCGGGGAGCGCGGCGGGCCGCCGTCATGAGGCCATGTGACCAAGAACGGACCGCGAATTTCCGTTTGGACTCGCTCAATTGGCGGTCGATCAGTAGCCTCGGCTCGAACACTGGCCATGCACATGGCCGGACTTCCTCCGTGGCGACTTGTTGGAGACATCGATGGAGCGTCCCGCCTGGGCCTCGCCCGGCATCGACATCTCGGTGCCGAGCGTGTCCCGTATGCACGACTACTACCTGGGCGGCGCGCACAACTTCGCAGCGGACCGCGCGGCGGCCCGCCGGGCCCTGGAGTGTCTGCCCGGACTCCCCAGGACCGTCCGGGCGACCCGTGCCTTCACCCGGCGGGCCGTGCGGTACGCGATCGGCGAGGGCATCACCCGGTTCCTCGACATCGGCTCCGGCATCCCCGCCCACGGCGGCGTCCATGAGACCGCCCTCAAACTCAGCCCCGACGCCCGGGTCCTGAGCGCCGACCACGACCCCGTCGCCGTGGCCCACGCCAGAGCGCTGCTCCAGGACGAGCCCCGGGTCGACGTCGTCACCGCGGACCTGCGAAGACCCCGGCAGATCCTGGAGAGCCCCGAGGCGCGGCGGCTGCTCGACCCCGGGCTGCCCTGCGCCCTCCTCCTCATCGGGGTGCTGGAATTCGTCGAGGACGCGGACGACCCGTACACCGCCGTCGCCACCCTCCGGGACGCGCTCGCCCCCGGCAGCCTCCTCGTCATCGCCCACAGCGCCCGGGACGGGATGCCCGTCCCCGAGGAGCGGGCGGCCCGGATGGCCGAGGTGTACCGTGACATCCGCCATCCACTGATCATGCGGACACAGGATCAGACAGCCCGGTTCTTCGAGGGGTACGAAATGGTCGAGCCCGGACTGGTGTCCCCGCCGAACTGGCGGCCCGACGCCCCCGCCGAGCCCGAGGATCCCTACGCCCACGCGGGCTTCGCAGGGGTGGGGCGCTCGGCGTGATGGCGCCTTCGCACGCGTTGGGCTCGCCGGTGGACCCGGACAGCCCCGAGGACAGACTCCGCAGATTCGCCACCATCTGGAGCCGGGCGGTCTTCCCGGTCACCGCGACCTCGCTCACCCGCGCCGAGGTCGAGGAGGATCTGCTGCCCCTCGCCCGGATGCTCAGCGACACCCTGCACGCCCGGGTCTTCGACCCCCGCTCCGCCCACCGGATCGGCGCGGCGCTGGTCGACGCCCACTGCACCGACCCCGAGGCGCTCAGCCGCACCCTCGGCGTCATCGACGCCTATCTGGTGCTCTACTGCGGCGCCGACCCGGCCCCGCCGGCCCCGGGCGAACCGGCCGCCGAGGAGAGCCGGGCCCGCTGCGCCCGCCTCCAGCACGCGTTCGCCGCCGGATACGCCCAGGCCCTGCGCGAGCGCACGCTCGCGGAGCAGGAGGCCATCGCCCGCTCCACCCTCCAGGCCCGCACCGACGCGGTGAACGCCCTGCACGACACCGAGACCCGGCTCCGGGCGGTCTTCGAGGGCGCGGCCATCGGGATCGGCATCGCCGACCTCGAAGGCCAGGTGCTGGAGGTCAACGAGACCCTGACCCGGATGTTCGGCGGACTGGAGAACCATGTCCGGGGCAAGAAGGTCACCGAGTGGGCCCACCCCGAGGACCGGCCGCATGTCTGGCAGCTCCACCGTGAGCTGA
Source organism: Streptomyces sp. NPDC000594 (assembly GCF_040299965.1). Lineage (NCBI taxonomy): Bacteria > Bacillati > Actinomycetota > Actinomycetes > Kitasatosporales > Streptomycetaceae > Streptomyces > Streptomyces sp. NPDC000594. The sequence continues at coordinate 348,218 of NZ_JBEPCY010000001.1, forward strand.
TCCGTGGTGAACGGGAGCACTTCCGGGTGGAGAAACCGTTCTTCCGGAACGACGGCACCGTGCTCTGGACCAATCTGACGGTCTCCCTGCTCCGGGACGCCGAGGGCCGGCCGCAGTACCAGCTCGCCCTGTTGGAGGACACCACCGAGCGCCGGCTGCTCAACCTCCGGCTGCGCTACGAGGCCACCCATGACGCGCTGACCGGACTGCCCAACCGGACGCTGTTCTTCGAACGCCTGGAGAAGGCCCTGGCCATCGGGGGCGAGAGCCGCTTCGGCCTCTGCTATCTCGACCTCGACGGCTTCAAGGCGGTCAACGACAGCCTCGGCCACGCCACCGGTGACCGGCTCCTGGTCGAGGTCGCCGACCGGCTCCAGAGCTGTGCCACCGCCCCCGGCGAGATGGTGGCCCGGCTCGGCGGCGACGAGTTCGTCGCCCTCATCACCGGTACCGACACCCAGCACGAGGTCCATGAGCTGGCCGCGCGGATCCTCGCCGCGCTGCACTCCCCGATCCGGGTGGACGGCCGGGAGTTCTCCGTCCGGGGCTCCATCGGCATCGTGGAGGGCCCGGCCCGCGAGCGCACCACCGCCGAGGTGCTGCGCAGCGCCGACATCACCATGTACCGGGCCAAGTCGGCCGGTGGCAACCGCTGCGAGACCGCCGATCCGGAGCTGGACGCCCGGGCCATCACCCGCCACGGGCTGACCACCGCGCTCCCCGCCGCCCTGGAACGCGGTGAGTTCTTCATCGAGTACCAGCCCCTGGTCCATATGGGGGACGGCCGGGTGCACGGCGCCGAGGCCCTGGTGCGCTGGTCCCACCCGACCCATGGGGTCCTCGGGCCCGACCAGTTCATCCCGCTCGCCGAACACACCGGACTGATCGTGCCGCTCGGCCGCTGGGTGCTCCAGGAGGCGGTGCGCCAGGCCCGGTTCTGGCAGGAGCACCACCCCGCCGACGGTCCGCTGCGGATCAATGTCAACCTCTCGCCCACCCAGCTCCACCACCCCGGTCTGGTCACCGACACGGTGGCGGTCCTGGAGGGCTCCGGGCTCGCCCCCGGCACGCTCTGTCTGGAGGTCACCGAGTCGGCGCTGATCGGCGCGGACGAGGGGCTGCTCAGACCGCTGCGGCAACTGGCGGAGCTGGGTGTCGACATCGCCCTGGACGACTTCGGCACCGGCTACTCCAACCTCGCCAACCTCCGCCGGCTGCCGGTGAGCGTGCTCAAGCTGGACCGCTCCTTCACCCAGGGCATGCAGCGCCTGCCCGTCGACCCGGTCGATGTGAAGATCGTGGAGGGCATCGTCTCGCTGGCGCACAGCCTGGAGCTGGCCGTCACGGTGGAGGGCGTGGAGACCGGGGCCCAGGCCGATCAGCTGCGGGAGCTGGGCTGCGACACCGCCCAGGGGTGGTACTACGCCCGCCCCGGCCCGCCGGAGCATCTGCACACCCTGGCCCTGGCCGACGCCACCTGAGACCGCCCCGGACCCGAGACCGCCCCGGCCCGTACCCGTACGGGCCGGGGCGCGTCCCCCCGTACCGAGGAACCTCTGTTACGGGGGGCTGCCGCCGGCCGGGAGTCCCGACCCCGGGAAGGCGCCCGCGTCCCGCGAGTCCAGCAGCAGCCGCTGAAGCTCCCGCGCCGCCCGGGGCGGCGCCACATCGCTCCGGTGCGCCAGCCCGATCGTCCGCCGCAGCCCCGGGCGGGCCAGCGGGGTCACCCGGATCCCCGGCCCGGCCCGCCCCGCCACCATGCTCGGCACCACCGCACTGCCGAGCCCCGCCCGGACGAACCCCAGCACCGCGTCCATCTCCCCGCCCTCCACGGTGAACGACGGCTCGAACCCCTCCGCCCGGCACGCCCCCACCGTCAGCTCCCGCAGGTCGTACCCGTGCCGGAACATCACCAGCGGCTCGTCCCGCAGCTCCGCGATCCGTACCGGTCCCCGGGGCGCGGGCGTCGACGAGGCCGACACCAGCACCAGATCCTCGTGCAGCAGCTCCACCGTGGTCAGCGCCGGGGAGCCGGGCGGCAGCGGCAGCACGATCAGCGCCAGATCCAGCGCCCCGCGCGCCAGCTGCCGTACGAGATCGTGCGAACCACCCTCCTCGATCAGCAGCCGGATCCCCGGATGCCGCTGGTGGAAGACCATCAGCAGCTCCGGCAGCAGCCCGGTGCAGAGGCTCGGGGTCGCCCCCAGCCGCACCCGGCCGCGCCGCAGCCGGGCCAGCTCCTGCACCTCCTGCCGGGCGGTGTCCGCGTCCGCCAGGATGCGCCGGGCCAGCGGCAGCAGGGCCTCCCCCGCGTCCGTCAGCGCGATATTTCCCCGGGCCCGGCTGAAAAGCTCCGCCCCCAGCTCCTTCTCCAGCGCCCGGATCTGCTGGGAGAGCGAGGGCTGCGCCACATGGACCCGCTCGGCGGCCCGGGTGAAATGCCGGGTCTCGGCGACGGCCACGAAGTACACCAGCTGCTGGAACTGCATGGACCCATGCTAGCCCGCCATAGATCCTTCCTATGGAGATCAGCGTGACCATGTCTTGGAACTCTTGACCCCTCTCGCCCTACGGTTTCCCCATGGCTCTGGCATCGCGCACCGAACAACGCCCGGCGGGCCGAAAACCGCCCCCGCGACGATCCTTCTGGGGATCGACCGTCGGCAAGAAGACCGTCATGGCCGTCAGCGGCCTGATCATGCTCGGCTATCTCGTCGCCCATGTGGTCGGCAACCTCAAGGTCTTCTTCGGCCCCGAGGAGTTCAACGCCTACGGCCACTGGCTGCGCACCATGGGCGCCCCCGTACTGCACCGCGAGTGGGCCCTGTGGGGCGTACGGATCCTGCTGGTCGCCGCCGTCGTCGCGCACGCCGTCTCCGCGTACCAGCTCAGCAGGCTCGACCGCCGGGCCCGCCCCACCGCCTACGTCCACCGGCGCCGCCGCGCGAGCTACGCCACCCGCACCATGCGCTGGGGCGGGGTGATCATCGCCCTCTTCATCGTCTGGCACATCCTCGATCTGACCACCCTGACGGTCAACGAGAACGCCCAGCACGGCCACCCGTACGAGAATGTGGTCGCCACCTTCTCCACCTGGTACGGCAATGTCATCTATCTGACCGCGATGGCCGCCGTCGGACTCCACATCCGCCACGGCTTCTGGAGCGCCGCCCAGACCCTCGGCGCGGGCAGTGCCCGCCGCGACCGTGCCCTCAAGGCGACGGCCAACGGTCTCGCCCTCGTGCTGACCGCCGGCTTTGTCGCCGTCCCCGTCGCCGTCATGACCGGAGTGGTGAGCTGAGATGGGCCACGACTACACGCAGTACACGACCGGCGACCCGATCGCCGACACCCGGGCCCCCGACGGGCCGATCCATGAGCGCTGGGACCGCCGCCGCTTCGAGGCCAAACTGGTCAACCCCGCCAACCGGCGCAAACACACCGTCATCGTCGTCGGCACCGGACTCGCCGGGGGCGCCGCCGGGGCCACCCTCGGCGAGCAGGGCTACCAGGTCGAGCAGTTCTGCTACCAGGACTCCCCCCGCCGCGCCCACTCCATCGCCGCCCAGGGCGGCATCAACGCCGCCAAGAACTACCGCAACGACGGCGACTCGGTGCACCGACTCTTCTACGACACGGTCAAGGGCGGCGACTTCCGGGCCCGGGAGTCCAATGTCCACCGGCTCGCCCAGATATCCGTGGAGATCATCGACCAGTGCGTGGCCCAGGGCGTGCCCTTCGCCCGGGAGTACGGCGGACTGCTCGACACCCGCTCCTTCGGCGGCGTCCAGGTCTCCCGTACCTTCTACGCCCGGGGCCAGACCGGACAGCAGCTGCTCCTCGGCGCCTACCAGGCACTCTCCCGGCAGATCGCCGCGGGCACCGTCACCCTGCACGCCCGTACCGAGATGCTCGACCTGATCGTGGTCGACGGCCGGGCCCGCGGCATCGTCGCCCGTGACCTGGTCACCGGGGAGATCACCACCCACTTCGCGGACGCGGTGGTGCTGGCGACCGGCGGCTACGGCAATGTCTTCTATCTGTCGACCAACGCCATGAACTCCAACGCCACCGCCATCTGGCGGGCGCACCGGCGCGGCGCCCTCTTCGCCAACCCCTGCTTCACCCAGATCCACCCCACCTGCATCCCGCGCACCGGTGACCACCAGTCCAAGCTGACCCTGATGAGCGAGTCGCTCCGCAACGACGGACGGATCTGGGTGCCGAAGGCCGCCGGTGACCGGCGGCCCGCCCGGGAGATCCCCGAGGACGAACGCGACTACTACCTGGAGCGGATCTACCCCTCCTTCGGCAATCTGGTCCCCCGGGACATCGCGTCGCGCGCCGCCAAGAACGTCTGCGACGAGGGCCGCGGGGTCGGCCCCGGCGGCGAGGGCGTCTATCTCGACTTCGCCGACGCCATCGCGCGCATGGGCCGGGACAAGGTGGAGGAGAAGTACGGCAACCTCTTCGAGATGTACGAGCGGATCACCGCCGAGAACCCCTATGAGGTGCCGATGCGGATCTACCCCGCCGTGCACTACACCATGGGCGGACTCTGGGTCGACTACGACCTCCGGACCACCGTGCCCGGCCTCTTCGCCATCGGCGAGGCCAACTTCTCCGACCACGGGGCCAACCGGCTCGGCGCCTCCGCGCTGATGCAGGGGCTGGGGGACGGCTACTTCGTCCTCCCCGCCACCCTCAACGACTATCTCGCCCGGCTCCCCGCCGGGGAGCGGCCCGACGCCTCCCACCCCGCCGCCGTCGAGGTCCTCGCCGAGACCGAGGACCGGCTCCATCTGCTGCTCGCGGTCGGCGGCGACCGCACCCCCGACTCCTTCCACCGGGAGCTGGGCGAGCTGATGTGGGAGTTCTGCGGAATGGCCCGCAGCGAGAGCGGTCTGCGCAAGGCGCTGGAGCGGATCCCGAGGATCCGGGAGGAGTTCTGGCGGCGGATCAAGGTGCCGGGGACCGGCGCCGAGTTCAACCAGTCGCTGGAGAAGGCCAACCGGATCGTCGACTATCTGGAGCTGGCCGAGCTGATGTGCCTGGACGCGCTCCACCGCGCCGAGTCCTGCGGCGGCCACTTCCGCGAGGAGTCCCAGACACCCGACGGCGAGGCGGCCCGCCGGGACGAGGAGTTCGGCTACGCCGCCGCCTGGGAGTTCACCGCGACCGGTGAACCTCCCGTCCTGCACCGGGAAGACCTGGTCTTCGAGTACGTCCACCCCACCCAGCGGAGCTACGCATGAGGCTCACCCTGCGCGTCTGGCGTCAGCGCGACGCGGGCGCCCCCGGCGCGATGGCCACCTACGAGGTCGACGGGATCTCCCCGGACATGTCCTTCCTGGAGATGCTGGACACCCTCAACGAGGAGCTGATCCTGCGGGGCGACGACCCCGTGGCCTTCGACCACGACTGCCGTGAGGGCATCTGCGGCGCGTGCAGCCTGGTCATCAACGGAGACGCGCACGGCCCCGAGCGCACCACCACCTGCCAGCTCCATATGCGCTCCTTCCGGGACGGGGACACCATCGACGTGGAGCCCTGGCGGGCCGCCGCCTTCCCGGTGATCAGGGATCTGGTGGTCGACCGCACCGCCTTCGACCGGATCATCCAGGCGGGCGGCTACATCACCGCACCGACCGGCGCCGCGCCCGAGGCGCATGCCGCGCCGGTACCCAAACCGGACGCCGACTTCGCCTTCGAGCACGCCGAGTGCATCGGCTGCGGAGCCTGTGTGGCCGCCTGCCCCAATGGCTCGGCGATGCTGTTCACCTCGGCGAAGGTCAACCATCTCGGGGTACTGCCGCAGGGCGCGCCGGAGCGGGAGTCCCGGGTGCTCGACATGGTGGCGACCATGGACGACGAGGGGTTCGGCGGCTGCACCCTGACCGGGGAGTGCGCCACCGCCTGCCCGAAGGGGATTCCGCTGCCGTCGATCGCCGCGATGAACCGCGAGTGGCTGCGCGCCCAGCGCAGGGCGAGGAGCTAGCCCGCCCGATTCTGGTCCTGTTGCCCCTGGGCCGCCGGTCCCTGGTCCTCCTGCCCCCGCTCCGCCGGGCGGTGGCCCGCGAGGGCGGACGCCAGGAACCGCGCGGTCCGGCCGCGCCCCGCCGAGGCCACCTCGGCGGGGGTGCCCTCCGCGACGACCCTGCCGCCCTCGCCGCCGCCGCCCGGCCCCATGTCGACCACCCAGTCCGCGCCCGCCACCACATCCATGTCGTGCTCCACGACCAGCACCGTGTGCCCGGCGTCGACCAGGGCGTTCAACCGCCGCATCAGGACCTCCACATCGGCCGGGTGCAGCCCCGTCGTCGGCTCGTCCAGCACATACAGGGTGTGCTCCCGGACCGTCCGCTGCACCTCCGACGCCAGCTTGATCCGCTGGGCCTCACCGCCGGACAGCTCCGTCGCGGGCTGCCCGAGCCGCAGATGGCCGAGGCCCACATCGAGCAGCGCCCCCAGGCTGCGCGCCGCCGCCGGGACATCCGCGAAGAACTCCGCCGCCGCCTCCACCGACAGCTCCAGCACCTGGGCGATGTCCAGCCCCCGGTAGCGGACCTCCAGGGTCTCGGGCCGGTAGCGGCTGCCCCGGCAGTCCGGACAGGGCGCGTAGCTCCGGGGCAGGAACAGCAGCTCCACGGAGACAAAGCCCTCGCCCTGGCAGGTCTCGCACCGCCCGCCCGTCACATTGAACGAGAACCTGCCCGCGCGGTAGCCGCGCCGCCGGGCCTCCTCCGTCGCGGCGAAGAGCTTCCGTACGGTGTCGAAGAGCCCGGTGTAGGTCGCCAGATTCGAGCGCGGGGTACGGCCGATGGGCCGCTGGTCGACCGTGATCAGCCGGCCGACGCCCGGGGTCTCCGGGGTCACCGCACCCACCAGCGTCGACTTGCCGGAACCGGAGACCCCGGTGACGGCGGTCAGCGCGCCCAGCGGCACCGACACCTCGACATCGCGCAGATTGTGCCGGGTCACCGGGCCGATCCTCAGCCGGCCCGACGGCTGCCGCTCCCTCCGTGCGGGGGCGGGGGAGCGGTCGAAGAGAAAACGCCGGGTGACCGATTCGGTCACCGGGGCCAGCTCCTCGACCGGGCCGCTGTGCAGCACCCGTCCGCCGTGCTCGCCCGCCCCCGGACCGACATCGACGAGCCAGTCCGCGCCGCGCACCACCTCCAGATGGTGTTCCACCACGAAGACCGAGTTGCCCGCGGCCCGCAGCCGCCGCACCACCCGGATCAGCGCCTCGGTGTCCGCCGGATGGAGCCCGGCGGAGGGCTCGTCCAGGACATAGACCACGCCGAAGAGGCCCGCCCGCAGCTGGGTGGCGAGCCGCAGCCGCTGGAGTTCCCCGCTGGAGAGGGTGGGGGTGGGGCGGTCGACGCTGAGATAGCCGAGGCCCAGCTCGGTGACGGTGCCGATGCGTGCCAGCAGATCGGCCGTCAGGACCCGCGCGCTCGCCCCGCCGTCCGGGACCCCGCCGTCCGGGACCCCGCCGTGGTGGTCCCGGCCCGGTGCGCCCCCGGTGCCTCCTGAGGCCTCCGTGCCCCCGGTGCTTTCGGCGCCTTCCGTGCCGTCCGTGGTCTCCGCGGCCAGCACCTCGGCCAGCGCGGTCAGGGGCAGGGCCGCCAGCTCCGCGATGGACCGCCCGGCGAAGGTGACCGCCAGCGCCTCCGCGCGCAGCCGCCGCCCACCACAGACGGAACAGGGCGTACTGGTCAGAAAGCGCTCGGCCCGCGCCCGCAGCGCCGGGCTCCTGGAGTCGGCGAAGGTGTGCAGCACCAGCCGCCGGGCGCTGCTGTAGGTCCCCTGGTACGGGCGCTGGATCCGCCCCGCCTCCCGGACCGGGTCCACCGTGACCACCGGCTGTTCGTCGGTGAAGAGGATCCACTCACGGTCCCGGGCGGACAGCTCCCGCCAGGGCCGGTCGATGTCGTACCCCAGCGCGTCCAGCACATCGCGCAGGTTCTTCCCCTGCCAGGCGCCCGGCCAGGAGGCGACCGCACCTTCACGGATCGACAGTGCGGGGTCGGGGACGAGCAGTTCCTCGGTGGTGTGGTGGACCCGCCCCAGACCGTGGCAGTCCGGGCAGGCCCCGGCGGCGGTGTTCGGTGAGAAGGCGTCCGAGTCCAGCCGGGGCGCCCCCGGCGGATAGTCGCCCGCGCGGGAGAAGAGCATGCGCAGCGAGTTGGAGAGGGTGGTGACGGTGCCGACCGAGGAGCGCGATGAGGGGGTCGAGCGCCGCTGCTCCAGTGAGACGGCGGGCGGCAGCCCGGTGATCTCGCCGACGGCGGGCGCGCCCACCTGGTGGATCAGGCGCCGGGCGTACGGTGCCACCGACTCGACGAAGCGCCGCTGGGCCTCGGCGTAGACGGTGCCGAAGGCGAGTGAGGACTTTCCCGACCCGGAGACCCCGGTGAAGACGACCAGGGCGTCCCGGGGGATGTCCACGTCGACATCGCGCAGATTGTGTTCCCGGGCGCCCCGGACACGGATATAGGGATCAGGGGTACCGCTGTGCATAACGGACAATCCTAGGATCGAGGGCCGGGCGGCCGGCGGCCGGGCCGGTGCCGGGGGACCGGAGCGGCCCTGCGATGATGTTCGATACGGCGCTCTGGGCCGGGCGGGGGCCGGGTATGGGCCGGGGGAGTGACCGGCGGGCCGCCAGGGCCCGTTGTCGGGTTGGCCATTTCTTGTCTTGACGCCACCCTGTGAGACCGCTGTGGCCCACCCGCGAACCGGTCATAACCGGAGAAATCCCTTGCTCCCCGGGTTTGCGCCCCCTGTCGGCCCGTACGGGTCGGTCCGGACGTGCGCCCTTCTTCCGCCCCCGGGGCCCCCGATGCGCCGTCAGGGGTCGCACCCATCGGTACGGGCGGTTTCACCGCATCTGTTCCCGCGCCGGTCCCGAGTCGATATCTGGCTGAAGATGTTCGGTCCCATGCGGAAGTGGATGGTCCGGATTCAGCGGTTGCCCACCCTCGCGGCGGCGGGGCCCCGGGGCCTCGCCGTACCGCGCCCGGTGCAGGTCAGCCGGTGTCCTCCAGCCGGAATCCCACTTTCAGGCCCACCTGGACATGGGCGACCCGGCCCTCCGAGAGATGGCCCCGGATCTCCGTGACCTCGAACCAGTCGAGCCCGCGCAGGGTTTGACCGGCTCGCTCGATGGCCTGGCGAATGGCCTGATCCACTCCCTCAGGAGATGTGCCCACAATCTCAGTCACGCGATACGTGTGATGGGACATACCTTCGCACTCCTCTCGCTACACTCTCTTCACACGCTCTCCACCGTGCCCCATCGAAAGGTGGTGCGCGAGGCGTCGATTTAGGGCTTGACCGGCACTTTGGTACATACCAAAATCCAGCCACACCCGTGCGAGCCTGGAGTGCGCTCCCCCAACGGGCTCACGTCTCCATGCCCCCTGAAGGTGAACGCTGTGAATATCCGACCCCTCCCGTCGTCCCTCGCCCTCGTCGGCGCGCTCGCCCTCACCGCCGGCTGCGGACTCATACCGGGCACCGGCTCGGACCAGCGCACTGTGGAAATATGGCTGATGCAGGACAGCGTCTCCGACGAGTTCCTGGACCGGTTCGTCAGCGAGTACGAGAAGGAACATCCCTCGATCCAGCTGAAGGTCACCTTCCAGCCCTGGACCGGCATCGGCAAGAAGGTGAACGCCGCCCTGGAGGGCGAGAACACCCCCGATGTCATCGAGGTCGGCAACACCCAGGTCCCGCAGTACGCCGAGAGCGACGCCCTGATGGACCTCACCCTGGAGTCGGTCCGGGACCTCGGCAGCGAGGACTGGCTGCCCGGTCTGAAGGACCCCGGGAATGTCAACGGCTCGCAGTTCGGCGTCCCCTGGTACGCCGCCAACCGCGTCGTCATCTACAACAAGGACCACTTCGCCAAGGCCGGCATCAAGAAGCCGCCGATGACCCGCGAGGAGTGGCTGACGATCTCCGAGCAGCTCAACACCGACGGCAACCAGGGCATCTACCTCGCCGGACAGGACTGGTACACGCTGGCCGGGTTCATCTGGGACGAGGGCGGCGACCTCGCCGTCGAGGCGGGCGGCGCCTGGGACGGATCCCTCCACACCGAGGAAGCGCTGCGCGGCATGGAGTTCTACAAGGAGCTCCAGGGCCATGGCAGGGGCCCGAAGAACGCGGACGAGCAGAAGCCGTCGCAGGCCGAGGTCTTCGCCAAGGGCGACGTCGCCCAGCTGATCGCCACCCCCAGCGCGACCAACGTCATCCTGGAGGCCAACCCCAAGCTGAAGGAGAAGCTCGGCTACTTCAGCATCCCCGGCAAGACGGAGGACAAGCCCGGCGCGGTCTTCACCGGCGGCTCCGACCTGATCATCCCGGAGAAGTCGGGCGAGCGCGCCGCCGCCGTCGAGGTCGTCAAGGCGCTGGCGAGCGAGCGCTGGCAGACCGACCTCGCCCGCACCATGAACTACGTGCCCAACAAGGAGGCGCTCGCCAGCGTCATCCAGGGCCAGGAGAGCACCGCCGCGATGGCGGCGGGCGCGGCCTCCGAGAAGAGCAAGGCCACCCCGACCTCGCCCAAGTGGGCCGATGTCGAGGTCGACAACCCCATCAAGCCCTATATGACGAAGGTGCTGGAGGGGGCCGACGCCAAGCGTTCGGCGCGCGAGGCTTCGGAGAAGATCACCTCGCTGCTCGCGCCGGGCTGATCCCGCGCACCCGGTGCCCCGGAGGCGTACAGGACGCCTCCGGGGCACCGGTGCATCCGGCCGCGCCCGGGGTCCCGCGCGGTGCGTGCGGTCGCCCCGGGCCGCCCGGCGCTATCACCCGGGGATGGGGCCGCGCCCCCGCCCGGACGCCGGAGCGCTCACACCGCCCTCGCCAGCGAGAGGGCGAAGCGTCCCTCCGTGTCCGTCCACCACTCGGCCGGTTCCCAGCCCGCCCCGGCCAGCTCCCGGCGTACCCCCTCCCGGCGGAACTTCGCCGACACCTCCGTCCGCAGCTCCTCGCCCGCCTCGAAGGGCACCACCAGATTCAGCTCCGGGATCTTCACGGTCACCGCCGTCCGGGCGCGCAGCCGCATCTCGATCCACTCGTTCTCCCGGTCCCAGAGCGCCACATGGTCGAAGTCGGCGAGATCGGCGTCGGCGCCCAGCTCCCGGGCCAGGACCCGCAGGACATTACGGTTGAAATCCGCCGTGACCCCCGCCGCGTCGTCATAGGCGCGGACCAGCGTCTCCTCGTCCTTCACCAGATCGGTGCCGAGCAGCAGCGCGTCCCCCGGGTCCACCAGCCTCCGTACCCCCCGCAGGAAGCGGGCGCGCTCGGCGGGGAGCAGATTGCCGATCGTCCCGCCGAGAAAGACCAGCAGCCGGGGCCCGGGGCTGTCGGGCAGCTCGGTCAGTGCCGTGAAGTCCGCGATCAGTGCGTGGATCCGCAGTCCGGGGCGTTCCTCCAGCAGGGCCCCGGCGGCGCCCCGCAGCGCGCTCTCGCTCACATCGACCGGGACATAGCTCTCCAGGCCGGGCAGGGCGTCCAGCAGATGCCGGGTCTTCTCCGAGGAGCCCGAGCCCAGCTCCACCAGGGTCCGCGCCCCGGTCAGCGCCGCGATCCCGGGCGCCTCGCGGATCAGGATCTCCCGCTCCGCCCGGGTCGGGTAGTACTCCGGCAGCCGGGTGATCTCCTCGAACAGCTCACTGCCCCGGGCGTCGTAGAACCAGCGCGGCGGCAGCTCCTTCGGTACACGTGTCAGCCCGGTGAGCACATCGGCGCGGAGCGCGGCCCCGGTGGTGTCCTCGGGCAGGGTACGGGTCAGCAGAAACGGGCTCACGGCGAGGGCTCCTTGAGCGGGGAGAGCAGAACGTCGGTACGCGAGGCGACCAGCAGGGTCCGGTCGGGTACCTCGCGCCAGCGGGGGTCGTCGTCGTACGGCTCGGAGGCCACCACGACCGTCCCCTCCGTGTCGGAGAGCGACCACAGACTGTCCCCCCAGGCGGTCGCGGTGATGGTCGCCCCATCGGTGAGCAGCAGATTCAGCCGGGAGCCCGGAGCCGCCGCGGCCACCTCCTGCACGGTGTCCGCCAGTGCCTGCCCCGCCGGATCGCCGTCCCGCAGCTTCCGCAGCACCAGTGCCCAGAGCAGGGCGGCGTCGCAGCGGGCGGCCAGCCGCAGCAGATCCGTCACCGGCAGGGACCGGGCCAGTGGCGCCAGTGATCCGGGCCAGCCGGTCACCGCGCCGTTGTGGCTGAAGAGCCAGGGCCCGTCGGCGAAGGGCGCGCAGGCCGCCTCCCCGTCGGCGCCGGGTTCGGTGGCGTCCCGTACGGCGGCGAGCAGGCTTCCGCTGCGGACCACCCGGGCCAGATCCGCGAAGGTCGGATCACCCCATATGGGGCCGGTGCGGCGATAGCGGGCGGGTATCGGATCGCCGTCCGCGTGCCAGCCGACACCGAACCCGTCCGCGTTGACGGTGCCATGGCGCTGCCGGCGCGGTGCCCAGGACTGGCGCAGCAGCCCGTGCGGCGGAGCGGTCAGTACCTTCCCGAGCGCCTGCGGCGGCCCGATCCGGGCGATATGGCGGCACATCAGCGGGCCTCCTTCGTCGTCTCGGCGTCCCGCGCGGTCCGGAAGCCGGCGAAGATCTGCCGTCGCACCGGCAGGTCCCAGTTGCGGAAGGTGCCCCGGCAGGCCACCGGATCCACCCCGAAGGAGCCACCGCGCAGGACCTTGTGGGCGCCGCCGAAGAAGACCTCCGAGTACTCGCGGTAGGGAAAGGCGGCGAACCCGGGATAGGGCAGGAAGTCGCTGGCCGTCCACTCCCACACATCGCCGATCAGCTGCCGCACCCCCAGCGGCGAGGCACCGCCCGGATAGCTCCCGGCACCGGCGGGCCGCAGATGGCGCTGACCGAGATTGGCCCGGTCGGGGGTGGGGTCGTCGTCCCCCCAGGGATAGCGGCGCGAGCGGCCCGACACGGGGTCGAAACGGGCGGCCTTCTCCCACTCCTCCTCGGTCGGCAGCCGCCGCCCCGCCCAGCGCGCGTAGGCGTCCGCCTCGTACCAGCTGATGTGCAGGACCGGCTCGGTCAGCGGCACCGGCTCGGTCACCCCGAAGCGGCGGCGCAGCCACTGCCCGCCCTCGCGCCGCCAGAACAGCGGCGCGGTGATGGCATGGCGCCGGATCTGCTCGAAGCCCTCCGGCGCCCACCAGCGCTCGTCCCCGTAACCGCCGTCCGCCATGAACGCCAGATAGGCGCCGCAGGTCACCGGGGTGGTGTCCAGATGGAAGGCGGCGACGGTACGGCGGTGCGCGGGCCGCTCGTTGTCCAGGGCCCAGGGCTCGGTGGAGGTGCCCATGGTGAACGGGCCGCCCGGCACCAGGACCTCCGGGGGCAGCCCCGCCGTACCGTCCCGGGGCGGCTCGGGGGCGGTCAGTGCCACCGGGCCCCGGCGCAGCTGATGGGTGATCAGCATGGTCTCGTCGTGCTGCTGCTCATGCTGGGCGACCATCCCGAACGCGAACGCCGCGTCGGTGAGCCGCCCGCCCCCGGGTTCGGCGCGGTCCAGCACATCGAGCACCCGGTCCCGTACCTCCAGGGCGTACGCACGGGCCTCGGCCGGGGGCAGCAGCGGCAGCGACGGCCGGGTCGCCCGGGGATGCTCGAAGGCGTCGTACACCGAGTCGATCTCGGGCCGGAGCGCCCGCTGCCCGCCGACCGTGCGCAGCAGCCACTGCTCCTCCTGGTTGCCGATGTGCGCCAGGTCCCAGACCAGCGGTGACATCAGCGGGGAGTGCTGGGCGGTCAGATCGCCGTCGTCCACGGAGTCGGTGAGCAGCGCGGTGCGCGCCCGGGCCGCCGTCAGCGCGGCCAGCGCGCGTGCGCGGTGATCGGTCATCGGCCCGTCTCCGTCCCGGTCGTCGTCCTCCGCGCCCGCCCCAGCTCCGGTGTGCCGCTCAGCAGGTCGTCGGCGGGGCACCGGCCGCGCATCACCTGGCGTTCCTGGAAGGCGGCGACCGCGTCCTGGACGGCGGTGGAGGCGCCGATCCTCGGCAGGGCGTCGCGCGCCGCGGCGAAGCAGGTCCGTGCGGCGGACCGCAGCTCGGGATGGGAGAGCCCGTACCGGGCGGCGCTCACCCAGAGCGGGTTGCGCGGCGCGGGCAGCGGGCCCGCCCACTCCGCCAGCGGTTTGACGGCCCGGTAGACCGTCTCCGCCGCCTCCGGGTCGTCGAAGAGGGCGGCGGTCACCGCGAGCGGAACCGTCCAGCCGTCGTCCCCGGGCTGTGCGTCGATCATGCGGAGTTCGAGATGGCCGCGCGGCCGTACGGGAGGGAAGAGCGTGGACAGATGCTGCTCCAGGTCCCGCCGGGTCGGCCGGCGGTGGACTCCGGTACGGAGCCAGTCGCGGAAGCTCAGCCCCCGGGGGTGCACCCAGGGTCCGTCGGACATCCGGACGAACATCACCGGGATATCCAGGGCATGGGCCGCCCAGGCGCTCCTCGGCTCCCCGTCGAGCGGCGGCGACACGGTGCGCGCCCCGTCGAGACCGGCCCAGATCGCCTGACGGGTGGAGCGCCAGCCGGTGCGCCGGCCGGTCCGCGCGGGGGAGTTGGCGAACGTGGCGGCCAGCACCGCGCCCAGCAGATGGGCGAGCTGCCAGCGGCGGCCGTGCCCCAGCGGCCCCGGCTCGTCCTCGCCCGCGTCCACACAGACCTGTATGGAGGCGGAGGTGCACATCATGGCCCTGCCCCCGGGACCGGTGCGGTCCATGTACGCCTCCATGGCGTCGTAGCGGGGCTCGTGGCACATCCGGCGGGGGCGCTGCCAGGGGTCGATGCCTATGCCCGCCAGCACCAGGTCGTCGGCGTCGAGGGCGGTGCGTACGGCGGCCAGATCGGCGGCGACGGAGTCCACGCACGCCATCAGGGAGGCGGCGGGCCGGGAGCTCAGCTCCAGCTGGCCGCCGGGTTCGAAGGTCAGGGCCGAGTCCAGGGCCAGCGCGCGCACCCGGTCATGGGCGGCGACCAGCCGGTCGGCGGGGACCTGGCGCATCGGCGAGGTCCGCTGGTGGATCAGCCATTCCAGTTCCACACCCACGGTGGCGGGCGGGCCGTTCTTGAAGCAGATACATCGCAGCAGATGCTCCGCTTCCTCCTCGGTCAGCGGCCGGTCGTGGTCACCGGCGTCGGCAGGACACATGATCCGCTCCTTGGTTCACAGGACCTCGGGCAGGCACACAGTCAACCTAAAGCCAGGTCCGCCGCTCCGCACAAGACCGCCGCTGACCCCGCTGTTCCGGTTGCGCGGTGACCTGATACGCGGTGGCGCCGCGCGGGAAAAGCGTTTGCCGGGCGGTACGCGGGTCGCGCAGGCTCTGCCCCATGAGTGCGCGACTGCGGGGAATCGCCCGGCAGACCCAGGAAATAGTTGAATCAGGACAGTATGTGGCCCCCAATGGACGCACGGTGACCATCGCCGCCGAGGTGGCGGCTGCCCGTGCGGCGGTCCGGCTGTACGGGCCGGAGCCACTGTCCGTCACCCCGGACACCGGCCGTGTCACCTCCTTCGAGGTCACCGGGGAGTCCAGCACGGCCGCCGCGCGCCGGCTGGCGGAGCGGGACCCGGGCCCGGTCGCGGTGCTCGCCTTCGCCTCCGCCCGTAACCCCGGCGGCGGCTTCCTCAACGGCGCCCAGGCCCAGGAGGAGGCGCTGTGCCGGGCCTCCGCGCTCCACACCACGCTGCTGCGGGTCCCCGAGTACTACGCCCACCACCGGGCCGACCGTGATCCCTGCTACTCGGACCGGGTCATCCACTCACCCGGGGTGCCGGTCTTCCGCGACGACCGGGGCGGGCTGCTGGACACCCCGTACACGGTGGGTTTCCTGACCTCGCCCGCGCCGAACGCCGGGGTGATCGCCGGCCGGACGCCGGAGCGGGTGGCGCTGATCCCCCGGCTGCTCGCCGCCCGTGCCGAGCGGGTCCTCCAGGCGGCCGTCGCGGGCGGCTACCGCAGGCTGGTGCTCGGCGCCTGGGGGTGCGGGGTCTTCCGCAACGACCCGGCCCAGGTGGCGGAGGCGTTCCGGGCGCCGCTCACCGGGGACGGGAGTTTCGCGGGCCACTTCGACGAGGTTGCTTTCGCGATCCTGGACCGTACGGGGGGACAGCGCACCCTGGAGGCGTTCCGCCGGGTGTTCGGTCCCATGCCCGTGCCCGTACCCGCCGCTGGTGCCGTCCCGGTCCCGGTCCCGGTTTCTGGTTCGGTTTCGGGTCCGGGGGCTCAGCCCCAGCCGTAGCGCTCGCGCAGCCGGGCCGCCACCGTGTCGAAGCGGGGCCGGTCCAGGGCGCACGCCTCCCGTCGCATGCCCCGCTCATGGACCCGTAGCACCCGGTCGAGGTCGACCCAGGACTCCCGTCCCTCCCGGTCCCATGGCCCCACCCCGATCGCGACCCACTCACGGTCCCGGTCATGACGCTTGCTGGACAGCTGTACGGCCAGCAGGGTCCCCGCCCGCTCCCGCGCCACGATCAGCACCGGGCGGTCCTTGCCCCGGCCGTCCTGCTCCTCGTACGGCACCCAGGTCCAGACGATCTCGCCGGGATCGGGGTCGCCGTCGCGGTCGGGGGCGTACGAGGTGAGGACCGGGCCCACGGCGGCGGGATCGGCCTCGGCGGTGGCCGTCGCACCGGCCCGGCCGGGGGAGTCGGAGGCGCCCCCGGGGTCGAAGGCGCCCGCGGCGCCGGGGAAGTCGCTCACCCTCCCACCGTACGCAGCGTCGCCGCGTTCGCACCGTGGTGCCCCTCGGGGCCGGGGCCCTCGCTCAGGTGAGCAGTTCCGGACGGAACCCGTCCGGCCCGTCCGGCGGCCCCCGTGCCGGATCGACGCGACACCGCGCGCCGGCGCGCGGGCGCGGCAACCGCCCGTGACAGGGCGAGCGCGCCCAGTGAATATCCGGCCGTCGGCTCCGCTCCGGACGGCGGCCTCCGCACCCGATCCGCGACACGGCCGCCGAGGGACCATACGCGGGCAGGTCCGCTCGCGCCCCGTCCGCGCAGGTCGACCGCGATCACGCGGTGGTCGCACGCGGCCCGCGCCGGGGCCGCCCGGTGTCGGACGCGATGGTCGGCCATGATGCCGTGGACCGGCGGTGCCGATCGCCCGCTCCCGTCCCGGGCGGCCGGGCGCGGTCGCCCGCGGCTGTGGCCTTTCGGTGTGGTGGACGTCGTGGGCCGGCGGGCGGGAGGTCCGATCACGGGGACAAGGCGCCCGTATTTCGCCAACCTCCTTACGGGCGGGGGCGGATGTTCTGGAAGGATGCCCAGGGCGATGAGCCAGACACCCAAGCAGTTCGCCGAACGCTCGGTTCCCACGAGCGCCGATGTCGCCCGCTTAGCGGGGGTTTCCCGGGCCACCGTCAGCTATGTCCTCAACAACACGGCGTCGGTACGCATCAGCGAGCCCACCCGCCGCCGGGTCCGGGAAGCCGCCGAGGAACTGGGGTACGTACCCCACGCCGCGGCACGCAGCCTGCGTGCCGGACACACCAGGATGGTCCTGCTGCCCGCGACGGCCTTCCCGCACGGCCCGCAGTTCCACCGGTTCTTCCATGAACTCCAGTGGGCCCTGCGCCGTCTCGACTACACCGTGGTGCAGTACGGGAGTCTCGGCCTCGACGGCGACGACGCGGCCCGCGCCTGGGCCGAACTCCGCCCCGTGGCCGTGGTCTCGCTCGGCGATGTCGGCCTCACCGCCCATGGCGTCGACATCCTCAAACGCTCCGGAGCCAAGGCGGTCATCTCCCTCGCCCCCCGCCCGGTGGAGGGCGCCCACTCGCTCGTCATGGACCAGCGGGGGGTGGGCGGCTGCGCCGTCACCCACCTGGTGCAGCGGGGCAAGCGCTCGATCGGGGTGGTCATGCCCCGTGAACCAGGGCTGGAACACTTCGCCGAGTCACGGTTCGAGGGTGCGGCGGGGGCCGCCACGGCCGCGGGGGCACGGGTGGAGCCGCTGCCTCTCTCGTACGACGAGGAGTCCGCGGCGGGCCTCGCCCACCGCTGGCGGGATCTCGGGCTGGACGCCGTCTACGCGTACAACGACGACTACGCCATGCTGCTGATGCGGGCCCTCCAGGACGAGGACATCGACATCCCGGGGCGGACGGCGGTGATCGGTGCGGAGGACCTGCTGCTGGGCAGGCTGCTGCGGCCCCGGCTCTCCACCGTCCATATCGACCTGGTCACCGGCCGTTTCCTCGCCGAACTGGTCGACCAGGCGGTCCGTGACCCGGACGACCGGCCCAGGACGCGCGATCTCATGGGGGTACGGGCCGTGCACCGGGAGTCGTCCTGACCGGTGCGCGCGGCAGCGCCGCGAGGCGTCCCCGGGGCCGCCGGGAGGCCGCTTCGGGCCGCCGGGATGCGGAGCGGGTCCGGAGTGCCTAGCGTCACTGTCAGGAACCACTCCGACGGCCGTACCGGGACCGCGGGTCCCGGCGCCGCCCGGCGGAAGGACACTGCGATGACGAACGACTATCCGCGCCGCTTGGAGATCCTGCTGGTGCCCGAGCATCTGGAGGGCCGCCCGGACCACGACGGGGCCGCCCATGCCTCGGCGGTGCTGCGTTCCGCGACCGTCATCGCCACCGGGGACGTCGGAGCCTCCGGCTATCCCCGGTACGAGGGTGAGGGCATGGTCGCCGACATCGATCCCGCGACGCGGACCGTGGAGGCCCTGCTGGTGGACGGCGCGGAGATCGACTACGGCCTTTCGGTACGGGTGGCCGACCCGGAGAGCTGAGCGTGCCGAAAGGCTCCCGCCCGGTTACTTCTCCCGCCCGGGTGGCTGCCCCGGTTACTTCTCCTGTCCGGGTGTCTGCGCGGCTTACTTCTCCTGTCCGGGTGTCTGCGCGGCGGACTGCCCCTGGGCCGCCTTCGCGGCCTCCTCGGCCGACCGGACCGAGGCGCGGACCTCGTCCATGTCCAGCCCCCGGGCCTGTCCGATCAGATCGTCCAGCACGCTCTCGGGAAGCGCGCCCGGCTGCGCGAAGACGGCCACGTTCTCCCGCACGATCATCAGCGTCGGGATGGACTGGATGTCGAAGGCCGCCGCCAGCTCCTGCTCGGCCTCGGTGTTCACCTTCGCGAAGACGAGATCGGGGTGCCGCTCCGAGGCCGCCTCGTACACCGGCGCGAACTGTCGGCACGGACCGCACCATGACGCCCAGAAATCGATCAGGACAAAGTCGTTGTCCGAAACAATCTGATCGAAATTGTCCTTGGTCAGCTCAACCGTGGCCATGATGCGGAAACCTTCCTCAATGTCGTCACTCGGACCATTCGCCCCTCACAACCTCCGCCGGAGCGGCCCTATTCCCCCTGCCCATGTGGCCGGGAGCCACACCCCGGACCAGACTGTCCCTATGACCGATGCTGTGGAGTACGACGTGGTGGTCCTGGGCGCGGGCCCCACCGGGGAGAACGTGGCCGACCGGGTACGGGCCGCCGGACTGAGCGCGGCCGTGGTGGAGAGCGAACTCGTCGGCGGCGAATGCTCGTACTGGGCCTGCATGCCCAGCAAGGCCCTGCTGCGCCCGGCGATCACCCGCGCCGACGCCCGCCACACCCCCGGGCTGAGCCACGCGGTCGGGGGTCCCCTGGAGACCGAGGCCGTCCTGGCCCACCGCGACGCGTTCGTCTCCCACTGGAAGGACGACGGCCAGGTCGCCTGGCTGGACACCACCGGCGCCCGCCTCTACCGGGGCCGGGGCCGGCTCGACGGCCCCCGCCGCGTCGTGGTCGACGGCCCCGGGGGTGAGCGGCACACCCTGACCGCCCGGCACGCCGTCGCCGTCTGCACCGGCAGCCGTGCCCTCCTGCCCGACCTCCCGGGCCTCGCCGGGGCCGGCGCCTGGACCAGCCGCGAGGCCACCAGCGCCCGCGCGGTGCCCGGCCGGCTCGCCGTCATCGGCGGGGGAGTGGTCGGCGTCGAGATGGCCACCGCCTGGCAGGCCCTCGGCTCCCGTGTCACCCTGCTGGTCCGCTCCGGCGGGCTGCTCCCCCGGATGGAACCCTTCGTCGGCGAGCACATCGCCGACTCCCTCACCGAGGCGGGCGCCGACATCCGCTGGAACACCTCCGTGACCGCCGTGGAACGCCCCGGCGGCACCGGCCCCGTCACCCTCGTCCTCGGCGACGGCGAACGGCTGGAGGCCGACGAGGTCCTCTTCGCCACCGGCCGCGCCCCGCGCACCGACGCCATCGGCCTGGAGACCGTGGGCCGGGAGCCCGGCTCCTGGCTGCCCGTGGACGACAGCTGCCGGGTCGAGGGCAGCACCTGGCTCTACGGCGTGGGCGACGTCAACCACCGCGCGCTCCTCACCCACCAGGGCAAGTACCAGGCCCGCATCGCCGCCGCCGCGATCGTCGCCCGCGCCCAGGGCGTCCCCCTCCTGGAGACCGACCGCTGGGGAGCCCACGCGGCCACCGCCGACCACGCCGCCGTCCCCCAGGTCGTCTTCACCGACCCCGAGGCCGCCGCCGTCGGCCTCTCCCTCACCGAGGCCGAATCCGCCGGCCACCGCGTCCGCGCCGTCGACTACGACCTCGCCTCCGTCGCGGGCGCCTCCCTCTACCGCGACGCCTACCGCGGCCACGCCCGCATCGTCGTCGACCTCGACCGCCAGATCCTCCTCGGCGCCACCTTCGTCGGCCCCGGCGTCGGCGAACTCCTCCACTCCGCCACCATCGCCATCGCGGGCGAGGTCCCGATCGACCGCCTCTGGCACGCGGTCCCGGCGTACCCGACGATCAGCGAGGTGTGGTTGCGGCTGCTGGAGTCGTTTCGAGGGTAGGAACTGCCGTTAAAGCCATACTGCCGTCGTCGGGTGGTGTGACACGGGACTGGTGAGCGTGATGGTGGATCACCTGCTGCTCCGCAGGAGATCTGCGGCAGTGAGCTCGACCCGCTGGGTGTCAGCGTCGAATCCGAACATTCGAGTAGGGAGGTTGAGGTACTCGGATTTCGAGGGATAGTGGAAGTAGAGGATCTCTCCGCATACCGGCGCCACATCCCTCATGATCGTGTCTTGGCAGGTGCCCAGTACGGTGATGCCGTGTTCCGCAGCGACGCTACTGATCGCGGTGAGGACCTCACGTCGGTGCTCCTGGCCCAGCGAGTCCCCAAGCTCGTCGAGGATGAGGACTCTGCCTTGGGCGTTTGGCGCTGCGAGTAGTGCCGCGAGGACGAGGTTGATTGAGAAGAGTTTCTCCTGGGCGGTATTGGTGACGGTGTCGTAGGGCAGAAGGGGCCCGTTCGGGTTGCGCTGCCAACGCGGTGTCACAGAGCAGCGCCAGGTGTGGTCGGTGTCTGAGGGTGGGTCAATCTGGTATAGCAAGTCGGCGCCGAAGCCCCGGGCGGCCTGATCGAGGCGGTTGAGTGCTTTGGCGATGCTGTCGAGGGCACTGCTCACCCGCTGGCTGATCGCGGCCTGGGTGGTGTGGAGCTGCTGGGCGAGCTTCTCGACGGAGGCAGCGATGAAGGAATGCTCGTCTTCCCGTCCCTTGCGCACAGCGGTTACTTCGGCTTCGGCGTCAGCGTCGATCGCTTCGTTGTCGGTGAGCCAGTCGACGAGTGCCCGGAGAGTTGTGTCGACCCACAGTTCAGGAGCAGCGTCGCCAGCCTCAACCGCTCGGGCGAGCGCACTGGTCGGATAGCCATGCGCACGGTGCTGCAGCCGCAGGACAGTTCGGCAGCCATCGACGACACTGACGTACGCCGCACGCAGATCAGCAGCGCTGCGACGCTCGGCTGGTTGGCCGTCCACGCCTACGGCGGGTGGCACGGGTGCCTCGGTCAGCAGTCTGTCAGGGTTTTGAGGCATCCATTCGGATGGCCAGTTGATGAGGAGACGTGCCGCTTCCTCATCACCACTGTAGTCAGATCGGGCCTTTCTCAATGCTTCGTTGGAAGTCGCCGCAGTAACGTCGGCATGCTGTACGTCGAGTTCCTTGATCTCCTTGGCTGCGCGCGCGATCTCCTCGGTGAGGACCTTTATTCGCTCCAAACGGCCAGCGACAGCCGCTTTGGCATCGGACCATGCTTCACCGGCCAGTTCGGTTTCCTTCGCCAGCTCCACAATCACCTCGCGGAGATCTGCCAAGTGTTGCGTTCTGGAACGGCATTCCTCCTCAAGGTCCGGGAGGTGCTCCGCTGCCTTGGCGCAAGCGAGCTGGTCCTCAGCGAGCTCAGTTCGGAGGGTGATCTCTTCGATCTTCGCGGTCTGCCGCTCGGCCTCGGCACGTGCCTCGTCCCTGCATGCGCGCAGGTGGGCGCAGATGGCTTCGCGGCCGACCACGGGTGAGGGGAACGCCCCGACGATGTGAGTGCTGAGCAGGTCGAGCGCGGCATGAGGTGGCGCTCCGGTCCACGTGCTGTGGATCGACAGGGCGTGCAGGAAGCCGCGGACGGCTGAGGGCGCGGCCTTGATACCAGCAGGAAGCGCGCCTACCTCTGACGTATCGTTACGGAAACTCTCCACGCTGGCAGGCGAGGCGATCACCATCGCGCCGGGGATGTCCCTTAGAGCTTCCAGCGCGTCAGCGAGGCGAGTTACGGGCACGCAAACAGCTTCCTGCCATGGCTGGAGGGCTGCCTCCCATCTGTCCCGTGTGTTGACGTCGAGTTCGATCCGGTCGTGCACGCCTGCGGCTTCAATACCGACGGCGTCGAGGACCGCGAGGATCTCGCCGACTCGCCCCGCCTGTCCCTGTTCGGCCTTGCCGAGTTCTTCGAGGAAGTGCTTGACCTCACGGTTGGCGAGAACCCGATGAGCCTGGGCTTCCTCCTTTCGTCCTGTCAGATCAATGATCCGCGCCACAAGCTCGGCGCAGGACTCACCCGCGTGACGGCCGGCCAACCTCCGTTCAACTTCCAGCTTGCCTTCGGCCTCCATGAGGTCGGTTTCCGCGGTCTTCGCTTTGGAGCTCTGTTCGATCAACTGGGTGTTGAGGGCCTTATGCTTGTCTCTGGCATGATTCTCGGCCTCCTTGAGTTCCTTAGCGTTTTTATTGGCGTCGAGTTGCTCGCGCAGCCTTTGGTCGGCGGCGCGGGCTTCTGTGAGTCGCGACTCCAGGTCGGGGAGCAGCGTGCGAGCGCTAAGCACCCGAGCGGCAGCATCCAAAACAGCACGGGCACGAGACGCCTGTAGATACCTCTGAGCTTCCTTCACCTCGCGCCGCAGATCGTTGCGTATGGCGACTGCTTCGAGGACCGTGTCCTCACGGGCCAGGTCGGAGGTGTGTTTCTCCAGAGCCCGGTGGTACTCCACCCGCCTCTCATCCAGTTCGCGGCGCTGTTTCGTGTCGTGCTCCAGCAGGGTGGACCGGCCGGAGAGAGCAATGAGGGCATCGCCGATGCGGTCAGGGGAGTAGGTCGCTGCCTCAAGCTTGAGCAGGGACGGACGTGATCGGACCTGGCCCCTGGAGGCGACATATGCCAGCACCTTCGGGGAACGCCCGTAGAGCTGCTGCGCGTAGTCGCTCGACCCCAGTTGCTGGCTCCCCACCTTCCGGTAGAAATCCGTTGCGGCATCGTGGCGCTCGGTGTCGGTGCCCTCTGTCAGGAGGTGCATGCCGGATTGGTGTCGGACCTGGACGTGCGGCTGGTCGTTGCTGATCTGCAACCAGACCGTGTGAGGACGCTGGCCGTGTAGGTCTGTGAACAGGCCCACGACGTATCCACGTTCCGCGGCATCGACCAGGTGGGCAGAGGCGCCTGCAATGACGGGCTCGAAGAGCATGTTGGTGGCGTTGGCCGTGCCGTTGCCAGTGATCTGCCACTCGGGATCCCCCAAGAGCAGGGCGACCGACGCCAGGAAACTCGTCTTCCCTGACTCGTTGGAGTCCTTTGGTCCGCGGCCGGTGACGGCGACAAACGTGCTGGGAATGAGCACCACTGGGTCGCTGGTAAGC
Source organism: Streptomyces sp. NPDC000594 (assembly GCF_040299965.1). Lineage (NCBI taxonomy): Bacteria > Bacillati > Actinomycetota > Actinomycetes > Kitasatosporales > Streptomycetaceae > Streptomyces > Streptomyces sp. NPDC000594. Next base: position 372,174 of record NZ_JBEPCY010000001.1, read on the forward strand.
CTGGCGATGCCGAAGGTCTGCACCACAGTGAGCTGGCGGGTGCCGATGATCCCGGTTGGTGTGTCGCTCTCGGTGTCTGCGGTCACTGGTCATCCTCCCGGGGCGCGGGGTCGGTGCGCTCGGCAGCGCGACGTTCGGCGATGGCACGGGCGAGATGGCCCCCGGGTCTGCCTGCAAGGATCAGGTCCTCCCAGAGGGCGCTGGTGCGGGCGGGGCTGAGGCGCTGCAGAGCAGGGCCGGGGATGTAGTTACCCTTGCCCATGGTGTCCACCATTCCGGCGGCACGCAGAGTGCGAAGCGCCTGGCGGATCGCAGTCTGGGTTAGCGCGCGGTTTCGGGCCAGTTCGTTCACGGTCACTGGATGCTGGTCTGTGACCCACTGCTGGTGGGTGTGGCGGCCTTGGGCGCGTGGCAGAGCGACGGTGTGGACGAGCACCAGCGCGAGCACGGCGCGCTCAGTCTGGTCGAGCGTTCCGATGTCGGCGGCGCGGAGTGACGCCGCGATGCGGTCAGGGTAGCCGGTGGTCCAAGTGCCGTTTGGCGTCGTGACCAAGCATCGTCCCAGCCCAGAGAGAATGTCCTCGACCCTGGACCTGGTCTGCGGATCGGCAAGAGCCCGAACCTCACGCTGGGTCAGCGGACCCCGGGCGGCCTCCAGCGCAGTCACGGTACTCCGCGCGATCTGCTCGCTGCTGGAGACCGTGGGCAGGCTGGGCTCGGTCAGGTCGAGCGGGGGCGTCGGCTGGGCCTCGGGGGCCGCTTGTCCTGGTGATGCGCCGCTGGGAAGCTCGGGCAGGCGATGGTGCCCACGGCGCAAGGCCGCGACCACCGTACTGGGAAGGCAGGCTACGGCCGGTCCAAGATATAGCAACGGGCCATGTGAGGTGATCAGGTCATGTGCGGGAAGGATGCGCTCGAGTGCGGCGGACACCCGCTCGGCATGGGCTCCTAGCTGCCGACACGCCGTGGTGATCCTTTCCGCGCTGAAGGGCAGTCCGGGATAGAGGGGAACAGTCGGGTCCGGCCATGCCGCCTTCACGCACATCGCGAACACCAGTGTCACCAACCGCGGTAGTGGGGAAGGGGCTTGTTTACCCAAATGCTCCTCATTGGGGGCGTTGCCCACCGGCCAGCCCAACTGCAGGGTGGATCGTGTCTCCCCGGCTGCGCGCAATTCCAACAGTGCGCGTCCCGCCAGGGCCGCTGCCTGCGCGGACTGTGCCGTGATGGAGGCGTCGCCTGGAGCGACGACCCGGCCGGCGGCGCGGATGGCAGCGAGTAGGAGCCCTGCCTTGTACGAGGGCTCATCCGGCATTTTCGCCCTCTCCGGTGGGCAGATCTTGGCGGACAGTCACTTGGTGGAGGTAGGTGACCGACGCGGTGGAGTCCACGCGCACGGGGACGGCGATGTCCACCCAGTAGGGGAGGGCTGGGTCGGCATGGCAGTCCAGGATGTCCACCAAGAGACGTGCCGCCCCAGGCCAGCCACGCTCTTCGAGTGTGGCTGTGACGTCCGCCCCTTCGGAGTCGTCGATGAGGTCATCCATCAGGATTCTGCGGCGCTTCCTCTCGACCACGTCGGCGTCTTCCAAGGCGGAAAAGGGATCCGAGGGAGTGCCAGGGCGGGGGGTCGGCGGCACGGGACGGCCCTTCTCAGCGCGTGCGGGTGTATAGGAGGCCGCAGTGTCCACCACGGCTTGACCGTCCCACCATGGCAGCGGCGCATCCGCGATCAACAGCTCACCGAAATGTCCGAGCCGGTTGAGGCCAGCGGTCCGTGCCAGATGGAGGTACTCGCCGCTGCTGAGGACATCCAGGTTCAGACTGCTGCCGCCCTGCTCGAGTACTTTGCGGACTGCGGCGAGCAGTTCCTGGCGGTAGATCTGCGCCGCTTCGAGCAGCGCGGCGGCAGCGTCCTCCAGAACCATGCGCCCGGAGAACGCCCGTGTGACCAGTTCGTTGAGCTGGATCACCTGGCCGTCGAAGTCTGTGTGATCGTGACGGCGTTGGGTGAGGACCAGTTCCGCAGGGGTAGCGGTGGCCACCTGCCGCTGCAGGTCGAGTGCGAACACCATCAGGCCGTGCCGACAGGTGCGCAGTGCCTTGAGCGCCTCGTCCGGATCAGGATCTTCACGCCGCAGCAGGTCGCGAGTTCGGTCCAATAGCCCGATGAGCTCGTCCACGCCGCCATGGAGCGACAGCCGCTCGGCAGCGATCGCTCCGGCCAGTCCGGCCGGACGCATGACGTACCTGTCCTGGTGTGCCTTGAGCACGTAAGGTTCCAGGAAGCTCATATCAATCAGCAGACCGAGACGCGACTCGACTACAGCCTCCGGCCAGCCCCGCCCGGACGGGCCCAGAAGCTCGCGCAGCTGGGCGCGGGTAAGCCCGCTCAGCGCGGCGTGCTCTGCGAACACGGCCACAACATCGGCTGCCAGCTTAACCATTTCCGGGTCTTTGACCACGACCTCCCGGTTCGCTGCCAAAGGTGCCAAGAACGCACGCCAGTTGGTCATCCGCTCGGTCGGTGCCAGCAGCGCCACCTCGTCTTCGGCGTCGTCCCAGGACAACTGGGTGCCGCTCATGTCGTTGTCCTCTCCACGTCGGTCGGGCGGGCAGGTATCGAGGGCAGCAGCGGTGCCAACAGCTTGGGAAGGTGGGGGAGAACCGAGGTGTACTGGTTCTCCTGCTCGAACGACTCCCCAGTCCCCGCAACTGCTAGGGCAAGGTCCCGGAGGTCGTCGGCGACTCGGCCGGCGAGATCGGCTGCAAGCTCCCTGTCCCGGGCCTTCTCCTGCTCGGGGTCCTTCACACGTTTGCGATACGGACCTCTGTGCCACTCGGCCACACCCATTCCCACCGCTTGTACCGGGCGGCCCAGCTTGCGTGTCAGGCCATCGACGATGGCGATGCCATCGGCATCGAGGTCGCACCAGGCGGCTACGGGACGCGGTGCCAGCCAGTCCAGCAGCGCGACGAGTTGATCGGACACGTAGCCGCGGCCCCACACGCACAACCAGCGCGAGGTCAGTTCAGGCAGACGTCTGCACACGGCACCGAAGGTGTCGGAGTTCTCAATCACGAGGATGCCCTCTGCCCAGCATGCGGCCTGACCAAGCAGATGCAGACTTCGAGCGGGCAGCCCGACCCAGGGTTGAACGATGGAGGCGTCGGCTGCGACCTCGCCAATGCACCATGACAGCGGGCCCTTGACCCGCAGGTCGGTTTCCTCCTCGTGCACCGCGTCCTCGAACTCCACCCCCAGCAGGTTCGCGAAGGCAGCCTGCTGCTGAGGTGTCCACCGCTTGGAGCCTCCGAGCGCAGATGCCGCGAGTTGCTTGAGCGTCACCTCCTTCTCGCCTTGCGCGCGCAGTTCCCACCAGTCGGCGGCAGCTCGGACCGCCGCCTCGTATGCCGTCCAAGCGCGGGTTCCGCTTCGGCTCGCCTCGGGAACCACCAGCCCGGCATCGGCCGGCACCTGTTCCAGCAGTCCGCGCTCCACTGACAGCTCCGCCACCGACTGCATGCGGGCGAGTAGCTCAGCGCGGGCGCGCTGAGGCTCGCGTGCTCCAAGGAGGTCAACAATGCGCTCGGGTGCCTGCTGTGCCCACGACTCCGTCAACCGCCAGTGAAGGGACTTACCGAGGGCGAGTAGTTCGTTGACCTCGCGGCGCAGCACCACGCCTCCGCTGCGTACGAGCTCTGTCGCCACCTGGTCGGCCGCGGCACCGAACCGCCGCACCACGACATTCCATGACCGTCGCTCCGCTCGGAGCACCCACAGCAAGTCCTTGTCTGTCAGGACGGGAGGTGGTTCGAAGAGACCGACGGGCTCCGCTGATACCAAGTCGACCTCGCGCACACGCAAGCGCCTGCGCCGATCTCGCGGCAGCCGGTCCTCGCCTGTTCTGCGGACCGGAACCGTGACCGCGCGCAACCCGGCTGGCATGCCGTCGACGCCAACCGTCAACCGACCGTACGCCTCTCCGAACAGAAGGTTTCCGGTCGTTCGCTCTCCCATGCATCCCTCCTCAGTATCCGAGAACGGCCCTCGGACTGGCTCGCATTGCCTCGCAGCCCGTAGCGTTAAGGTGTAGATCTTAGGGAATGCCTGTCGCATGTTTCATGGGAATCGTTCTTTACGTCCGCCACCCGGAAACAACTTGGCAGCTCCTCGGCCTGCGTACGGGGAGGATCGTCGTCGCGGACATTAGCCGCAGGTCCCTAGCAGCCGTGCTGTGCACGGTGACCGTGGTACGGCACAGGGCACGGGTCTGGCGATGGCCACCTCCGACAATGATCCAGGCCTCGGGGCTGACGATCAGGCTGAGTGAGACAACCGACGCTGTCACTCGGCTGGGAAGAAGATCGGCGACCTGATCCGACAGGCTCCCCCTTGCTGGATTCCACAGGGCCACCCATTTGTTTCAAAGTGATCGACTTGCCTTCACTGATTAGGACGTGGAGGGCGTGTCGGATTAGCCAAACGTGTGGTGGGCGCCGAACTCGCGCCGGTTGCTCGTGCTCAGCGCGTACGGCAGCAGTAGCGCCCAAGGGCATCAGTATCTTGCTGATGCTTGTGGTGCGGCGGCTATGGTGTGTCATTTACGGCGGTTGCCGGAGGCGTACCAGGGTTGAGTACACATGGAGGGGCCACAGGCTCAGAGCACGATCGAGCGTGAGACTGAGAGACCGCAAGGAGGCCCGTCCGCAGGGGGAACTCCCGTGGGTGCAAGCACCGGTTGAAAGCAAGTCAGATGGTCGTGATTTGCTACGGGCTGCCGTGATGCGCCCAGCCGGGTACGAGTGTGGATCTCAGTCGGTCCGTGCACGCATGCTGGAGCGGGATCCGGGCCGCAGGGCCGTTGAGTTACGGGTTACTGATGCTGTGCATATGGCCAGGAACTGGCGGACGCATGCGGTGAAGGCGTCGGGCTGGTCGTGGTGAACGATGTGCCCGGCCGATAGTTCGATCAGGTTGATCGATCGCTTCGCCGCCATGTCGCGGGCGTGAGGGCGGGACAGTTCGTTGCTGAGTGTGCCGCGAATCAGTAGGGTCGGGCATCGCATGCTCAGCCAGTCCTGCCAGTGGTTACCGGAGAGTGCCTGCTGGGACCGGACCGTGTCGCCCGCGTCGAAGGAGAAGCCCAGCCTTCTGCACGCCTTCTGAACGTCCGCTCCAGATACGGCGCGGCCGTGCCCAGGGCCTCGACGAGCCCGTCCCGGGTCGCGACCAGGTCGGGCAGATTCCGTGCGAAGGTCAGGTCGATGTCGCAGACCGCTCCGATGTCCTCGACGACGATCGCGGTGACACGGTTGGGATTCCGGCCGGCGAACTGGTAGGCGCTCACGCCGCCCAGGAAATGACCGAGTATCGCAGCCTCCGCCAGCCCGAGATGGTCCAGAAGGGCCGTGACATCGTCGACGTAGCCGCCGCGCTCGTAGTCGGTCGCCCGATCGGACTCGCCGTGCCCCCGCTTGTCGAGCGCCATCACACGCCATGGACAACCCAGCCGCTCGGCCAGCGGAGCGAAGTCCGCTCCCTCGCTGAAGTGCCCGTGCAGAGCGATCAGAGCCGGGCCCGGCCCGCCGAAGTCGAGGTAGGAGAGCACACGCCCGTCCACCCCGAAGCTGCGCCGCACATATCCGTCCATGGTCGGCGAGTCCACCTCGTGCTCACTTCCCGTAGTTCGATTCATCCCCTCTCTTGCCGTCCAAAGCCACCGAGCTGATCACCGTGGGCCCCGGCATGTTTTTGGCGGGCCACGACCCTGCAGCCTGAGCAGAACGGGAAGCAGGGTTTGGCGAGCCTACCGAGTTGGGCGAGGAGGTAGAGCCTGCCCAACTCGGTCGCGAGAAACGCATGACCTCTCGCGACCGAGTTGGGCAGGCTCTACGGAGCCCTCTCGCTCAGATCTCCTGGGTGAGGCCGACCCCTCGCTGGAAGCAGACATGAGGCCGATGACCTCTCGTGGAGAAGGAACCCCGCCTGTGCGGGGACGGATGACGGCTCAGTACAGCCTGCGCACCTGGGTCGAGGACGATCCCCGCTCGGGCGGGGTCCATTTCCTCCGCTTGCTGGGACGGATGCTACTCAGGGCATTCCCCGCGACAACCGACACCCCTCTGCCGAACCAGGAACCAGCCACGCTGACTTCTCGCCCGAGCGAGAGAGGCGGCCCAACCGCCGTGATCGATGTCGAGGCTGGAGAGGAGGAGAAGCACCATGGACCAGAGTTTGAAGTCGAGGTCGACGAGCGCCCTGTGCGTGGACTCTCGACATGCCGCTGTGGACCTGAGGAACCGCGAATGATGCGATCCGAAGTGACCTCTCTCTGCCAGCGAATCTTGGGGGTGAACGACTCTGTCGCTGGTTCGGACAACGACCCGGCCGACACGGCGCTCCTCGCCCTCGAGGAGTTGGCCGCTGAAGAGAAGGGGCGGAAGGGTTTGGACCAAGCCCTGGGCGAGTTGCAGATTCAGTACATCCGGCAAGTGCATGCGTACGACCTGCTGATTGCGATCCGCTTGGAAGGTGTTCCGCCCGAGGATGCGGAGAGGATTCGGCGCGCTGCCGACATCCTCAGCGGGGTCCGGACAGAACCTAGGCGTCCCGGGTGATGTTCCACTGTCAGTCATGTGTGTCCGCCAGGGCAGCTGCCCTGGCGGAGTGTGCAGGACAACCCCGATCTTCGAAAGCTGCCGATCGGTCAAGCTATGGTGTGTGCTTTGCGGCGGCTGCTGGAGACCCTCCGGGGGTGAGCACATGCCGGGAGCTGTGGAACAGGTACGGCAGAGGCATGAGCACGGAGACCGTCCACGACTCGGGTGACGGCACGCCCGAACGCGTCGCGGAGGTCGAAGCCCGCCCGCTGACGCCTCCTCCCCGGCCGGAGCCGAAACCACCCGCCGTCCGCACGGTAGCCATATCTGCGTAGAGAAGTTAAGACGCTGTGTGTATTGCCGCCGACGGTAGTCGGATCGAATCTTGGATCGACATGTCGTCCGACGGGGCAGCAGGGCTTGCCGCGACCTTTCCGTGGTGCCGGTCATGACGAGGGGCGTGTACCGATCATGGATATGCTGTACGAGAGGTTCTGTCTGGTCGACCCGGTCTTCTACGACACCCCCTCCCGGAACCGGGGCGCGACCACCCCCTTCGACTCCCGTCCCCTCCCCGAGGGCTGGCGACGCTTCACCAAGGACGTCTGGACCGTTCTGGTGCCACACCGAGCCAGAACCCCGCTCCAGGGGTGGAAAATCCATGCGTCGGCGACGCCGGACCATGCGGCGGGGGTTCTGTCGGCCGTGACAGAATATTGCGTTCCGCGGGGCATAGCCTTCAAATACCTCACCGATCCGCTGACCCTGCTGCTGCAGAACTCCAAATACGCGGGCCGGAGCGGCAGCGGAAAATTCATCACGATCTATCCGGCCGACGACACGGAACTGGGCCGTATCCTCCGGGAACTGGGCGCCATGCTGGAGGGCCGGAAAGGGCCGTACATCCTCAGTGACGCACGCTGGGGCGAAGGGCCGCTCCATGTGCGGTACGGCGGATTCGTCGAGCGGCACTGCGCGCTGCCGGACGGCACCCTCGTCCCGGCGATCGCCGACCCCGCCGGCCGGCTCGTACCCGATCTGCGGACACCCGGGTTCGCCCCTCCCTCATGGGCGGAGGTACCCGAAGTCCTTCGCTCCTGCGTCGCGCAGCGGCGCACTCCGAGCACGCCGCACACCTTCCCGTACCAGATCGAGCGTCCCCTGCACTACTCCAACGGTGGCGGGGTCTATCTGGCCAAGGAACAGACCACCGGTCGGCGGGTGGTTCTCAAAGAGGCCCGTCCGTACGCGGGGCTGGACGCGCTGGGACGCGACGCCGTACAGCGGCTGCGACACGAGCGGCACTTCCTCGAACTGGCCGCGTCAACCGGATACGTACCCCGTGTCCACGACTATCTCATCGTCTGGGAACACCACTTCCTGGTGGAGGAGTACATCGAAGGTGCCACCCTGGGCCGCCACTTGGTCCGACGTTCACCCCTGCTCCACGCCGAACCCTCCCAGCAGAAGATCGCGGACTACACGCGCTGGGCGCTGACGACGCTCGACGCGGTGGAACAGGCGCTGGAAGCCCTGCACCACAACGGTGTGGTCTTCGGCGATCTCCACCCCCACAACGTCATCGTGCAGGCCGACGGCGACGTGCGCTTCATCGACCTCGAACTCGCCTCCACACCCGCCGACAACAGACCACCCGCGCTCGGCGCCCCCGGCTACCACCCGCCGGACGGACGCACGGGCACGGATGCCGACCGCTACGCCCTGGCCTCACTGCACCTGGCCCTCTTTCTGCCACTGACCACCCTGCTGCCACTCGACCCGGACAAGGCACAACAACTCGCCGAGGCGGCCGGGGCCCGTTTCGGCATCCCCGGTCAACGCCTCCGCCCGGTCGTGGACGAACTGCGCGACCGGCGCCCCCGCCCCCCGCACAGAGCCGGACCGGCAGCCGCGCTCACCGCCTCGCTCGGTGCGGGCCGACCCGACTGGGCCGCCCTGCGCGATTCGATACGGGCCGCCATCACCACCGCCGCGACCCCGGAACGCACCGACCGGCTCTTCCCGGGCGGCATCGAGCAGTTCACCACCGGCGGCATCGGCCTCGCCCATGGCGCAGCCGGGGTGTTGTACGCCCTGGCCCTGTCCGGTGCCGGACACCAGAGGCGACACGAGGTGTGGCTGCTCGACGCCGTCCACTCGAACCGGCACGAGAACCGAACCGGCTTCTACGACGGGCTGCACGGCATCGCCTATGCCCTGGAGCACCTGGGCCGACGGGAGGCGGCACTCGAAATCCTGGACCGGGCCGTCCGGTCACCCGCCCCCAGGCTGGGTATCGATCTGTTCGGCGGCCTCGCCGGGATCGGCCTCAATCTGTTGTACTTCGCCGCCCGTACCGGAGACCACGGCTGGACCGACGCAGCCCTGTCGATGGCCGACCGGATGCCGCCCGCAACCGGAACCGGACCGCACCGCCGGGGCGCACAGGCACCGGCCGGAAGCCGGCCATCCGCCGGGCTGATGCACGGCCCCTCCGGTCCAGCCCTGTTCTTCCTACGGCTGTTCGAAGCAACCAGGGAACGCGATTTCCTCGACCTCGCCGAGTCATACCTGCGGCTGGATCTGGACAACTGTGTCACCCGGGACGACGGCACGGTCCAAACGGACGACGGCTGGCGCACCCTGCCCTATCTGGCCGGCGGAAGCGCCGGCATAGGACTGGTCGTCCAAGAGCTGCTGCGGCACCGGCCGAATGAGGAGTTCGCCGCCGTGCTGCCCGGCGTCCGCCGAGCCGCCGCCACCGAGATGGTCGTGGGCTCCGGCCTCTTCAACGGCCGGGCCGGGCTGGTCGCCACGCTACTCGCCCTCCGGGAGGACGACCCGGACGCGGCCGTGCACACCGACCGCTGGATCGAACGCCATCTCCGCCGACTGAGCTGGCACATCGTCCCGTTCCACGGCCAGGTCGCCTTCCCGGGCGACCAGCTCAGACGGCTGTCCATGGATCTTGCGACCGGCTCGGCCGGGGTGCTGCTGACACTCCACGCCGCTCTCACTCCGGACGAAACCCCCATGCCACTGCCCTTTCTGCGCCCCGACCCGGCGATGACCGGGCACAGGCCATGACACACCCCGACACCTCCGAAACCTCCGGAGAGAACAGGAGCAGGTAATGACACACATACTGGACCTACAGGTCCTCGAAGCGCCCGCAGGAGAGAACACGGCGGAGGAGCCCCTTGGCAGTGCGATGAGCATCAAGTTGTGCGAGGGCAACAGCGCCGTCAGCGTGATGTTGTGTCCCGGCGTGGTGGCGTCCTTCGACGACCGACTTCACTGACCCCGCCCCCGGGTTCGCCCCGCCGCCGGACCAGCCGGGAGGAGTACGGCGGCCGTCCCGTAGGCGCCGGTGACACCGGCGGGCGGGGCGCGGAGGCATCCTCGCTCACCGTTTCGCGCTGCTCCCGCATCGTGCTCACCGCCGCTGGCCACCTCCTGGAGCGTGGCGGTGAGCACCGCGTCGGGCCCTGTCCTGTCGCAGCGGCGCCCGCAGTGCAGGCGAAGGCGCGACTGCATGGGAGGGCACCTTGACGGAGATCGGCGAGCCGAGGCGAAGAACGCGGTCAAGTCGTCCGGTCGCTACGGTGTGTCCTTTACGGCGGCTGCTGGAGACGTTTCGAGGTGAGGAACCGCCGTCAAAGCCGCACCTGATGGTGAGAGTGGTGCGGCAGGGGTGCGATGGATCGACCGAGGCGTCCATGACGGTCGCACCGCATCGCTGCGTGACATGCATCATCGCCGGCATTCGGCGGCGGAGTACCGGAATGTCACCGGACCCTGCTTGTGTGTGCTCCACGGCGGTTCTGGTGTGCTCCGGCGAACCATCCCGCCTGCGAGGTGAGCACCATCGGAGGCACGCCCGCAGACTCAATGCCCGCTGCTCAGGGTGCGTCCTCGTATCGCGGCGGCTTTCCGAGAACATGGACCCGCCCCCACTGCCCCAGCGGCAGCAGCGCCGCTCCGAGGTCCGCGCCGGGGCCGGTCAGCGCGTACTCCACGCGGGGCGGGATCTCGTCGAACGCCCTGCGTGTGACGACACCGTCCGCCTCCAGTTCGCGGAGCTGCGCCGTGAGGACCTTCTCGGTGACTCCGGGGAGCATGCGGCGCAGCTCACCGAACCTGCGGGGGCTCTCCTCCAGTGCCCACAGGATCAGAACCTTCCATTTCCCCCCGATCACGTCCATGGCGGCATCGATCCCGCAGTGGTACGCGTCGGGCCCTCCCGGCCTGCTGGTGGTCGCCATCCTGGTCCGCCCCCTCTCCGAGCTGGTCACATACCTGGGGGAACGTGCCCACTTCGAAGTACGTACTTGTCGTCCGCCGTCCCCGCGACCAGCCTGATCATCATGCCTCACACCAACTCCCACCCCTTTTCCGCTGCCCCCGCCCCTTCCCTCTCCCTCCTGGGTCTGGGCGGTATGGGTACCGCCTTCGCCCGCGCCTGGCTCGCCGCCGGCTGCTCCGTGACCGTCTGGAACCGCACCGCGAGCAAGGCGGAGGCCCTGGTGGCCGAGGGCGCCGAGGCCGTACGGAGCCCTGCGGAAGCCGTGGCGGCGAGCACTCTGGTGATCACCTGTCTGCTGGACGACGAATCGGTCGGCCAGACCCTGGAAGACACCGATCTGACCGGCAGGGACGTGGTCGACCTGACCACCGGTACCCCGGCCGAAGCACGTGCGCGCGGCAACTGGGCCGAGGCACGCGGAGCGCGCTTCCTCAGCGGCGAATCATGGCGGTACCGCCGATGGTCGGAATCCCGGAGGCCGGCGGCTATGTCCTCGCGAGCGGCTCACGCGCACTCTTCGAAACACACCGGGCGACCCTGGACATCCCCCTCACCATGGAGTTCGTCGGCACGGACGCCGGACACGCGGCTCTCCAGGACGTCGCTCTGCTGAGCGGTATGTACGGCACCCTCGCGGGCGTCACCCACGCTCTCGCCTTGGTGCGAGGGGAGACAGGGATCGCCTTCCAGGACTTCACCCCGCGCCTGGTGGATTGGCTGATGTCGATGGCCTCCACCATGGAGCAGATCTCCGACCAGGTGGCGAGCGGCAACTTCCCCACCGACACCGTCGCTTCCCTGTCCATGCAGTCGGCGGGGGTCAAGACCTTCGTCGACACGGCGCACGAGCAGGGCATCAGTCCTGAACTGCTCACGCCCTACTTCGCCCTCATGAAGCGACGCGTGGAGCAGGGCCACGGGAACGAGGGCGTGGCGGGGCTGGTCGAACTGCTGGCCATCCCCGGAACGGTTCGGTGATCGGTCCGGCCTGGGGCGCGCAGATGGAGCCGCGCGCCGTCCAGCGCCGTAACCGTGAGGAGTCTGCGCATTCGGCCGCCGCACCCGGTGGCGGCCGGGTCGCCCCGCCCGACACCGGGTCGCAACCGCAGGTCAGCGCCGCAGACCGCGGTCCAGCGCAGCGATCAGCGAGCCCTGGGCGTCATCCCCGTCCAGGGACCAGACCATCACGCCACCGAGACCGTTCCGCTGGGTGTAGCGGGCCTTCTGGGCGGCGGTGGCCGGGGTGTCGTACGTCCAGAACTCGGTGCCGTCGTACTTCCAGGCCGCGCCGTGCTCGCGGTCGGTGTGCACGGTGCCCGGCAGGTCCTTGATGGCCTTGTAGGGCAGCTGGCCGCCGCCGCGCGGGGACATGCCGGTGGCGGGCTGGTAGAGGCCGTTCTTCGCCCCGGCGGGCACTCCCGTCCAGCCGTAGCCCCAGGATGGCACCCCGAGCACCGCCTTGCGGGCCGGCAGGCCGCCGGCCAGGTAGTGGCGCACCACCCGGTCGGCGCTGTAGCTGTAGTCGATGCCGGAGGGGTCGGCCGGGTCGGTGTAGAGGTTCGCCTGGTGGTTGGTCGGGCCCTGGGGCTCCCAGGAGCCGTGCATGGTGTAGGTCATCAGGTTGAGGTAGTCCACCTGGCGGGCGACCTTCCGCAGCTCCAGCCGGTCCGCGACGTCGGTGTTGGCGGCGACGGCCGCCGTCAGCAGATGGCGACCCCGTTCGCCGTCGCCCAGTGCGTCCAGCTGCCGCCGGAACTCGGCCAGCAGCAAGGTGAAGTTGCGGCCGTCCTCGGGGCGCACCGAGTTGTCCGGCAGACCGTCGCCGCCCGGGTGCTCCCAGTCGAGGTCGATGCCGTCGAAGACGCCCGCGCCGCTGCCCGGGCCGCCCTCCAGCGAGCCCAGCCGCGGCAGGTTGCCCTTGATGTAGAGGTCGACGCAGGAGGCCACGAACTTCTTGCGCGCGGCATCGGTGGCGGCCACGTCCGAGAAGTACTTGGACCAGCCCCAGCCGCCGATCGAGATGACGGCCTTCAGGTGGGGGTTCCTCGCCTTCAGCTTCCGCAGCTGGTTGAAGCTGCCTTTCAGCGGCTGGTCCCAGGTGTCGGCGACGCCGTCCACCGAGTCGGCCGCGCCGATGGGGCGCTGGTAGTCGGCCCAGGCGTCGGCCTGGTCGGCCAGGTTGTCCTCGAAGCAGGTGCCCTCGGGGGAGATGTTGCCGAAAGGCGTAGTTGATCACGGTCAGCTTCGCCGCCTGGCCCGAGTCCTGGACCTTCTTGGCGGAGAAGCCGCCGTAGACGCTCCACCCGGTGAAGTAGGCCACACGGTGGCCGGGCAGCCGGCGGCTGTCGTCGTCATCGGCATGAGCGGTCGCGGGGGCCGTGGCGAGCGAGGCGAGCAGAGCCGTCGCCAGGAGCGCGGAGGCGCGTCTGAACATATTGGTGGCCTTGTCTGAGCGGGGTCAGATGGTCTGTACCAATCGCGAGAAGAGATCTAGTCCACGCCGGGGGGTGTACACAAGAGGTCGAACCACACGAAGTAGCCTGAGTTTCCTGGAAACCGATTGAGCGTCAGTCATTCAATCGGCCCGCGCAGCGCGTACTGCAGAATGCCGCCGTTGCGGAAGCGGTCCGCCTCGCCGGAGGTGTCGATGCGGACCACCGCGTCGAAACTCGACCGAGCCCGCGGTGACGGGTGACACCGGCCATCATGGCAAGGATCTCTGATGTGATGGAGACGTTTGGCCTCACCGCACGGAGGTGCCTGCGCCACCAGGTCCGGCTGACTGTTCACGGCGGCGGATTTTGGCCGAACAGAATACGGCGGGGCATCCCGTCGCGCAGAAGGCCTTCCTCGGCTCTTACCGGCGCTTGTGGTGTGGCGGCCATGGCGTGTCCTTTACGGTGGTTGCTGGAGGCCTACCGCGGTCAAGGGCAAACGGTTGGGCCACAGGTGCATGGACGATCTCGGCTCTGAGCAGGCGTCTTCCCCTGTTGACCAGCGCCCGTAGTGCCACGACCGGATTGCGAATGGTGATGGGGAACGGCGAGGGCTGCCCAACTCCCGGTGACGGTGGCGCGTCACGGTCCGAGTGAGGACCGGCTGAGACATCTGCCGACGTTCGCCGGCCGACCAACCGCGTTGTCAGGTCTGGCTGGACTCTACTTGGTCGAGGGGCCGGTTCTGCGTGGTGGGTTGTCAGTGTGACGCCGTAGGGTGACCGGACGATCAGCAGTTGGTGGGGGGGCGATCGGTGGACTGGCGGGATTTCGTTCCGGACAAGGTGGAGGAAGGCGCCGAGAAGGCGGCGGAGTGGACCGGTGACCGGGTCGAGGACGCGGGTGACTGGACGGCCGACCGGCTGGACGATGTGGGGTGGGAGTCGGGTTCGGACTGGGTCCGGGACAAGTCCCGTTCGCTGGCGAACCGGATGGGCGCCCAGGTCGACGAACTCGACCTCGGGCAGAGCGAGGACAAGAGCAAGCTGGTCCACGGGTCCCCGTCGAAGATCCGTTCCACGGCCTCGCATCTGAAGGATCTGCGGAAGGCGTTCGACGGTGTCGGCAAGGGGCTCGGCGGGCTGGACTCCTCCGCGCTGAAGGGGCAGGCCGCCGATGCGTTCCGGGACACGGTACGGATCGAGCCGCCGAAGTGGTTCAAGGGCGCGGACGCCTTCGGGAAGGCCGCGGGCGCGCTGGAGGCGTTCGCGGACACGGTGGAATGGGCCCAGGGCCAGGCACAGAAGGCCATCGACCTGTGGAAGGCGGGAACGAAGGCCTCGGCGGACGCGCTCGACGCGCACAAGGGCAAGGTCGACGCGTACAACAAGGCGGCCGACGCCTACAACGCCCTGCCCGCCTCGGAGCGCGAGCCGTCCTGTCTGCCGCAGAGGCCGGGCGAGTTCACCGACCCGGGCCGGGCCCGGATGGAAGAGGCACAGGAACTCCTCGCGGAGGCCCGCAAACAGCGCAACACCGCAGCCGACACCGCCCGCACGGCAGTGGCCGCCGCACGGGACACCGCCCCGCCCAAACCCTCCTACTCGGAGCAGCTGGGGGACGGCCTGGAGGGCATGCAGATCACCGCCACCCACTTCACCGGCGGCGTGATCAAGGGCACCGCGGGACTGCTCACCTTCGTCCGCAGCATCAACCCCCTCGACCCGTACAACATCACCCACCCCGCCGAGTACGGCCTGGCGCTGAACAACACCGCCGCAGGGCTGCTCCAGGCGGCGAACAACCCGGTCGCGACCGGGAAGCAGATGGTGGACGGGTTCATGAAGGACCCCGCCGAGGGCATCGGGCGTCTGATCCCGGATCTGGCGCTGACGGTCGCCACCGGCGGCGCGGGGGCGGGAGTGAAGGGTGCCCGGGTGGCGAAGGAGGCCGCGGACCTGGCGAACGCCCGCAAAGTGGTGGACGATGCCCCGCCGGGGACGAGCGACCGCGGGGACGGGCAGAAGACGACCTCGGGGACCGATCCCGTCGACCTCGCCACGGGCCGGATGTTTCTCCCGCAGGCCGATGTGGTCCTGCCTGGCACGCTGCCGCTCGTCTTCACCCGCCGTGTCGAGTCCGGCTACCGGCTGGGCCGGTTCTTCGGCCCGTCGTGGTCCTCCACGGTGGACGAACGCCTGGAGATCGACCCCGCCGGGGTCGTCCATGTCACCGACGACGGGCGCCTGCTGACGTATCCGCATCCCGTGCCGGGGGTGGTGACGCTGCCGGATTCGGGTACCTCGCGCGCCGCCCTCGGGCGGGAGGGGAACGGTGACTACACGCTCACCGACCCTGACTCCGGTCTGATATCTCACTTCGCCGCCCCGGACGGCGCGGAGCCGGGGGACGACGGTACGGCGTGGCTCGTCCAGATATCCGACCGCAACGACAACACCATCACCGTCGACCGCGCCGACGACGGTACCCCGCTGGCCCTGGTCCACTCCGGCGGCTACCACCTGCGGCTCTCCACCGCCGATGGCCGGGTGACGGCGCTGGCCCTCGTCGGCGCGGACGCCGTCCACCCGGTCCGGACCTACGGTTACGGTCCCGGAGGTGACCTCACCACCGTCACCAAACCCTCCGGCGCGGCCCTGACGTTCGTGTACGACGAGCATCACCGGGTCACCGCGTGGATCGACTCCAACGACAGTCGCTACGACTACACCTACGACGACCGCCACCGGGTGATCGCCGAGGGCGGCGAGGCCGGTCATTACACCCTGACGCTCGCCTACAGTGATGCCGATCCCGCCACAGGTCACCGCACCACCACCCTCACCACCGCCGAAGGCCACACCACCCGCCATCTCATCGACGGCCACTGCCGCGTCCTGGCCACCACCGACGCCCTCGGGCACACCACCGCGTTCACCTATGACGAGCGGGGCAACCTCCTGACCCGTACCGACCCGCTCGGCCGGGCCACGACGTTCGCCTACGACGAGGACGGGCACGTCCTATCAGTGCTGCGGGCAGATGGGTCCGAGGCCCGCACCGCACGGGACGGGGACGGCAGGGCCACCGGGGTCACCGACCCCTCCGGGGCCCACTGGTCACAGGAGTTCGACGGGCACGGGAACCGCGTTTCCGTAACCGATCCGGCCGGCCACACCACCCGCTATACCTACGACGACCACGGCCGCCTCGCCTCCGTCACCGACCCCCTCGGCGCGACAACCTCAGTCTCCTGCGACCCATCGGGCCTGCCGTTGGAGATCACCGACCCTCTCGGCGGCACCACCCGGTACGAACGGGATGCCTTCGGCCGCCCGGTCCATGTCACCGACCCCCTGGGCGCCGTGACCCGGCTGGCGTGGACCACGGACGGGCAGCTGGCCACGCGAACGGGGCCCGACGGAGCCATGGAGTCATGGATCTACGACGGCGAGGGCAACCCGACCCGCCATACCGACCCCGTCGGAGGGGTCACCCACTTCGAGTACACCCACTTCGACCTGCTCACCGCGCGGACCGGGCCCGACGGGGCCCGGTACGAGTTCGCCCACGACGCGGAACTACGCCTCACCGGTGTCACCAACCCCGCCGGAAAGATATGGAGTTACGGCTACGATCCAGCCGGCCGGCTGGTCTCCGAGACCGACTTCGACGGCCGCACCCTCGCCTACGCGCTGGACGCGTCCGGCCGGATCACCACCCGTACCGACGCCCTGGGCCAGAAAATCGCCTTCACCCGGGACACTCTCGGCCGCGTGACCGGGAGGACCGTCGCCCACACAGTCACGTCGTACACCTACGACCCGGCCGGACGGCTGATTCACGCGGCCGGTCCCGGCAGCGAGCTGATCCGGCAGTACGACCGGCGCGGACTGCTCAAGACCGAGATGGTCGACGGCCGGGCAACGACATACGGCTACGACGCGCTGGGCCGCCGTGTCCACCGCACCACCCCCACCGGCCACCGGACCACCTACGGCTACGACGCAGCGGGCCGGCGCAGCCGGGTGACCACCGGCGAGCGGTCCATCGCCTTCACCCATGACGCGGCCGGAAACGAACGCGAGCGGGTCTTCGGGGACGCCATCACGGTCGCTTCCTCATGGGACGGGGCCGGCCGTCTCACGGCCCAGCAGCTGACCGCGGGGGACCGCACCCTCAACCACCGCGCCTACACCTACCGGCCCGACGGCCATGTCACCGGTGTGGACGACGCCCTGCGCGGTCCTGCCCGCTTCGGCCTCGACCCGGCCGGCCGGGTCACCACCGTGAGCGCCACCGGCTGGACCGAGTCCTACGCCTACGACGAGACCGGCAACCAGACCACCGCCCAGTGGCCCGAGAGTCACCCCGGCCACGAGGCCACCGGCCCCCGCACCTACCAGGGCACCAGCCTCACCCGCGCGGGCTCCGTCCGCTACGAACACGACGCACTCGGCCGGATCACCCTGCGCCGGAGGACCCGCCTCTCCCGCAAACCCGACACCTGGCGCTACACCTGGGACACCGAGGACCGCCTCACCGCCGTCACCACCCCCGACGGCACCCACTGGCAGTACTCCTACGACCCCCTCGGCCGCCGCACCGCCAAACAACGACTCGCCGACGACGGCGTCACCGTGGTGGAGGAGACCCGGTTCACCTGGGACGGCACCACCCTCTCCGAGCAGACCACCCACGCCCCGGGCCTGCCCGACCCCGTCACCCTCACCTGGGACCACCAAGGCCTGCGCCCCCTCGCCCAGACCGAACGCATCCACCCCGCGGACGCCCCGCAGTCGGTGATCGACCAGCGCTTCTTCGCCATCACCACCGACCTCATCGGCACCCCCACCGAACTCATCGACGAACACGGTGACATCGCCTGGCACACCCGCACCACACTCTGGGGCACCACCACCTGGAACCGCGACGCCACCGCCCACACCCCCCTCCGCTTCCCCGGCCAGTACCACGACCCCGAAACCGGCCTCCACTACAACTACTTCCGCCACTACGACCCCGAAACCGCCCGCTACACCACCCCCGACCCCCTCGGCCTCGCACCGGCCCCCAACCCACTCACCTACGTCCACAACCCCAACACCTGGACCGACCACCTCGGCCTCGCGCCGGACTACGAGCATGCGTTTTCGGTTTATCGTGCCCCTAAGGGGGCGCATGCCCAATATGAGCTCGACCACGGACCCAATCCCGCTAACCATCAGCCAGGGGTGGACATCGGAGGGGGAATCCTCTCCGATGGAAATATCTACTTCGGCGAGCGTGGCGTGGCTTCAGAGTACGCTGGACCCACCGGTGTTAACTTTGCCAGAGGGATAGTTCGATACGACATGGAAGAGCAATTCCTGAGCGAGTTCGCCGATTTCGCAAAGGTGCATGACAGAAACGGACCCGACGGAGCCGTAAGGATCGAATTCGCCATCCCTGTCGACATGCTTGGTCGATTCAATGAGCTGACCAAGAATAGATCTTGGATATCCATATTTGGAGGACCTTGATGAAGCTGATAAATAATCAGGAACTCGATGTGACGGTCACTGCCGTCGCCCCCGTTGGCTCCATGGTCGATGTGGAGGGCGTGGAAGGGTTCATTGATCAGGTGAAGCACCCTTCTTGGTGGTCCGATGAGACGCCTCCACCGCAGGTCGGGGATCGACTGCATGCCGTTGTTCTGGATGATTCAAGAAACCCTCCCCGATTGAGTGGACTCCAGGTCGACATCGATATCGCCCGTCGACTTCGGGGTGACACCGTTTCCTGACAGGTATATCCACTGGAGAATGCTTACCGGCCCGCCGTGAGGGTGCAAGGAAATTGCTACTCATGGCCTACTTTATGGATCTCATTTCATGCGAGTGCTCGGAGGGTCGGGAGTCCATGCTCAACGTGGGCTGGCTCGAATGAGAACACGACTACCCGAAAATGCCCTGCTCCGGAAGAAATGATCGAGACGCTGGTGGAACTGGCGAAAGATGCCGCTCCATCAACCCGGCTCGGGTGTGTCCTTTACGGCGGCTGCTGGAGTCGTTTCGGGGTGAGGAACCGCCGTTGAATACATACCTTGTGGTCGGCTGCTTTCGGTAGGTGGACCCGTGGTCGATGTGGAGTTGCGGCACGCCCGCCAGCGGCAAGGCCCCGTGGTCGATGGGCACCTGACCGGACGTACCGGCGGGGCGGGCGGAGGTCGACGGGGCGGCGGGGGTAACCCCGCCGCCCCGTCGATCGTCCGGCAGTGTGCGGTCAGTGCACCTCCACGCCGTCCTCCGCCAGTTCCACGTCCTGGACGAGCGGACCGTCAACGGTCGTCACCCGCCGGGTGTGCTCCGCACCGCCCTTCTCGGCCACGCCGAGCAGGTACGCACCGGGCGCCGGCGCGGCGAGCAGGTAGGAGCCGTCCGCCAGGGACCGCACCCGGTCGAGCGTGCCGCCGTCGACCGACCGCAGGGTCACCACCGCGCCGGCCACCGGGCCGCCCTCCACCGTACGGATGAAGCCGTGCACCGCGCTGCCGCCGGTCGCCGGGCCGTCTGCGCCGGGCTTCGGAGCGGCGCCCGGCGGTACCTCGGAGCCTTCCACCGCCAGGTGCGGCAGCCGCCGGTCCAGCCAGCCGGGGAGCCACCAGTTGGAGCGGCCCAGCAGGTGCATCAAGGCGGGTACCAGGGCTGTGCGCAGGATGAACGCGTCGACGGCCACGGCCACCGCGAGCCCGGCGCCCGCCACCACCGCCTCCATGTCGCCGCTCAGCACGAACGCGAGGAAGACGCAGATCATGATGAGCGCGGCGGAGTTGATGACCCGGCTGGTCTCGGCGAGCCCGACCCGTACCGCCCGTGCGTTGTCCCGGGTGTGCATCCACTCCTCGTGCATCCGGCTGACCAGGAACACCTGGTAGTCCATCGACAGCCCGAACAGCAGCGAGAGCATGATGACCGGCAGGAACGCCGAGATGGGTCCCGAGCGGTCGAGCCCGATGAGTTCCAGGCCCCAGCCCCACTGGAAGACGGCGACCACCACCCCGAAGGAGGCCGCCGCCGCGACCAGGTTCATCACCGCGGCGGTGAGCGGGACGAGCACGGACCGGAAGGCGATCAGCAGCAGGACGAAGCCGAGGCCGACGATCGCGGCGACGAAGTACGGCAGTCGCTCTCCCGTCTGCTCGGCGAAGTCCTTGAACACGGCCGTCACCCCGCCGACGTGGCCGTCCACCCCGGCCCGCGGCAGGTGGTCGTCCCGCAGCCGGTCGATCAGCCGGTCCGTGTCCTCGGATTGCGGTGAGGTGGTGGGCACGATCTGGACGACGGACACGCCGCCCGCGGGAGGGAGGGCGGCGACCCGCGCCACGCCCTCGTCGCCCTCGATCCGCGCCGTCAACCGTCGCACCGCGTCCGGTCCCGCGCCCTCGGCGACGACGACGAGCGGACCGTTGAAGCCCGGCCCGAACCCGTCCGCCAGCAGGTCGTACGCCTGACGCGTGGTCTGGCCCTCCGGGTGGTTGCCCTGGTCGGTGGCGCCGAGCCGCAGGGAGAGCACCGGCAGCGCCAGCACGGTCAGCGCCACCAGGGCGAGCGCCACCAGGGACTTCGGCCGCCGTTGGACCTGCCCCGACCAGCGCACGGCGAGCCCGCTGGTCGCCCCCCGCTCGGGTCCCTCCTCGGCGAGGCGGCGGCGCTGACGGCGGCTGAGCACCCGGGGCCCGAGGAACCCGAGCAGCGCGGGAAGCAGGGTGACGGCGGCCAGCACGCTCAGCACCACGGTCAGGGTCGTCGCGATGACGACCCCGTCCAGGAAGCGCAGATTCATCACGAGCATGCCCGCGAGCGCGATGCAGACCGTCGCACCCGCGAAGACGACCGCGCGCCCGGCGGTGTTGAGCGCCACCCCCACCGAGGTCACCGGGTCCTCGCCGTGCAGCAGTGCGCGCCGGTGCCGGGTCACGATGAACAGGGCGTAGTCAATACCGACGCCGAGTCCGACGAGGGAGCCCAGCAGCGGGGCGAGGTCGGGTATCCCCGTACCGTGGCTGAGGAGCATCGTGCTGAACAGGCCGATGCCGACGCCGAACACGGCGACCACGATCGGCAGCAGCATCGCGAAGAACGAGCCGAAGGCGAGGAACAGGACGACCGCGGCGGCGGCGATGCCGACGAGTTCGGAGGTCCCACCCGTGGCCTGCTGGATGCGGGCGATGGCCTGTCCGCCCACTTCGACCCGGAGACCGTCGCCCGCGGCTGCCCGTGCGGTGTCGACGACGGCCTCGGCCAGTTCCGTCGGCACCGCGTTCGCCCGTTGCGCGAACGCCACCTCGGCGTAGGCGGTGCGGCCGTCCTCGCTGATCCGGGCGGCGGCACCCGGTTCGTCCGCGTAGGGTCCGCTGACCACCCCGATGCCGTTCATACCGGCGATCTCGCGGAGCGCCGGTTCGATCCGGGACCGTATGCCGGCGTCGCGCACCGAGCCGTCGGCGACCCGCCACACCACCGTGCCGGCGTCCCCCGCGCCGCCCGGACGGGCCTTCTCCAACAGTTCGTTCGCCCGGGTGGAGTCCGTCCCGGGGAGGGCGAAGTCGTTGGAGTAGTCGCTCCCCGCGGAGGTGCCGACCGCCCCCACGCCGAACAACACCCCCACCCACAGCACCAGAACCACCAACCGGTGCCGGTAGCACCAGCGCGCCAATGCCGTCACGTCGTCCGCTCTCCTTCTGTTGTCCGGGCGGCAGTCGCGGGGTGCTCGTACGGCGCCCCGACCGTCGCCCGGAAGTCGTTCGTTCCCCCGGGTCAGGGGCCCAGCATCGAGCGGGCGGCACCCCGGCGGGGAGGTCCGGGCGGTGATCCCCAGCCAACTCCCAGGGCTCCCAGGCAACGCACAGGGCTCCCAGCCGATCCTCAGGACTCCCAGGCGATTGCCAAGGTTCACAAGGAACTCCCAGCTTCGAGCCGCCCGCGCGGCGCCGCGCCGACCGATACTGAGGGAATGACCGATTCAAGCCAGCCGCCCCGTGGGGACGTTCGAGGGGCGCGGGTCCTCGTCGTGGAGGACGAGCCGAGCATCGCCGACGTCCTCTCCATCACCCTGCGCTTCCACGGCTTCGACGTGTCGACCGCCGCGACCGTCCGCCAGGCACGCCACCTGGCCGACCACGTACGCCCGGACGCCGTCCTGCTCGACGTGATGCTGCCGGACGGCGACGGCCGCGACCTGGGGCGCGAACTGCGGTCGGCGCTGCCCGAGGCGGGCATCGTCTTCGTCACCGCGCGGGACGCACCCGCCGAGGTCGTCGGTGCGCTCGGCTTCGGCGACGACTACATCACCAAACCGTTCCACATCGACGAGGTCGTCGCCCGGATCACCGCCGTGCTGCGCCGCACCCGCCCCGCGGACGTCCTGCCCCGGCGTGCGCCGCTGCGCCACGGCGACCTGGAACTGGACGAGACGACGTACACGGTGCGCCGGGGCGCCCGCAGTACCCAGCTCACCCCGACCGAGTACGCCCTGCTGCGCTTCCTGGTCCGCAACGCCGGGCAGATCGTGCCGAAGGAGGAACTGCTGCGCCACGTCTGGCAGTACCAGCACCCGGCCGAGTCGACCGTCGTGGAGACGTACATCAGCTATCTGCGGCGCAAGCTCGGGACCCTGGGGCCGCCGCTGATCACGACCCGGCGCGGCGTCGGCTACGGGCTCACCTGAGGGCCCGGCGGTGACCTGTCGTGCGTCCCGGCGCCGCTTCCCGCGCCGTTTCCCGTACCGCTTCCCGCGCCGTTTCCCGTACCGGGGGGCGCGCTCGCTGCGGGCGAAACTCACCCTGATCAACGTCGCACTGCTGATGTGCGCCATCGTCGTGGCGTGCACGGTGAGCCTGATGGGGATGCGCCACTTCTTCCTCGACACCATCGACGAACAACTGACGTCGACGCGCGACTCGATCACGGAGTCCAACCTCACCCTGCGACAGATCGAGGCGCTGAGCACCCTGGGCATCGCCCTCGACGCCTTGTCGCCCGGCAGCGGCGAACGGGGGCTGCTGCCGCACTCGGACTTCCGGTTCGTCGCCGTCGACGCGTCCGGCACGGCGATCCGGGTCGCCGGACTGGAGCCGACCGGGCGGCAACGGGATCTCGCGGCGGCCGTGGCCGACGCGGGGCGGCTGGCCCGGTCCGACCGGCCGGTGGACGTCACCTTGGACGACGAGCCGTTCCGTGTGACGGCGGCGACCCTGGACGACGGGACGACCGTGGTGCTGGCCGGGTCCACGGATTTCGTCCACACCAACATCCGCAAGGCGGTGAAGTTCGACCTCGGGCTGAGCACGCTCCTGTTGGGGCTGCTCGCGGTGCTGACGATGATCGGTGCGCACCACCGGCTGCGGCCTCTGGAGGACATGGTCGAGACGGCGTCCGCGATCGCCGACGGGGACCTGACCCGGCGGGTGCCGTCCAGCCGCCATCCGGCCACCGAGGTGGAGCAGTTGCGGATCGCGCTGAACTCGATGCTCCAGCAGGTGGAGACGGCCTACATCACCCGGGAGCGCAGCGCCGAACAGTTGCGGCAGTTCGTCGCGGATGCCAGCCACGAGCTGCGCACCCCGCTGTCGGCGATCCGCGGTTACCTCCAGTTGTTCGACCGGGGGATGCTGAACGCGCCCGAGGACCGGGACCGGGCCTGGTCGCGGATCAACTCCGAGGTGGACCGCATGCACCGGCTGGTGGACGAGTTGCTGACGCTCGCCCGGCTGGACCAACGCGCCGAACTGCGGCTGCGGAACACCGATGTGTGCGCCCTGGTGCGGGACGCGGCGGCCGACCTCCGGGCCCAGCAGCCGGAACGGCCCGTGACGGTACGGGCCGACGGGGTGCTGTTGGTGCACGCGGACGAGTGCGGGCTGCGCCAGGTGCTGGGGAACCTGGTGGGCAATGTACGGGTGCACACTCCGCGGGACGCACCCGTCGAACTGTCGGTCCGGCGCAGGGACGAGACGGTGACGGTGGTGGTGGCGGACCGGGGTCCGGGGCTCGCCGAGGAGGACGCCGTACGGGTCTTCGACCGTTTCTTCCGGGCGGGTGGCGGAGCGGGCAGCGGGCTGGGGCTGGCGATCGTCCGGGGGGTGGTCGACGCGCACGGGGGACGGGTCACGGTGCGCCGACGGTCCGGGGGCGGGCTCGCGGTCGTGGTCGCCCTGCCCGCGGGGCCCGGCGGCCGGGACGGTCCGGGCGGCTCCTCGGTGGCCGGTTCGGCTCCCGCCCCGGATGCCGGGCCCGGGCCCGGAACCCCCACGCGGCCCGCCTAAGCCCTTCCGGGATCGCCGTGGTGTACCGCCGCGCACCAGGGGCAGGATTGACCGCACGGGCACGGTGGCAGAGGAGCGGTATGGAGATCGGGGTCTTCCTTCCCATAGGCAACAACGGCTGGCTCATCTCGAAAAGCTCTCCGCAGTACATGCCGACCTTCGAGCTGAACAGGACCGTCGTGCGGCGGGCCGAGGAGTACGGACTGGACTTCGCGCTGTCGATGATCAAGCTCAGGGGTTTCGGCGGGGAGACGGAGTTCTGGGACCACTGCCTCGAATCCTTCACCCTCACGGCTGCCCTGGCCGCCGTGACGGAGCGGATCAGGCTGTACGCCTCCGTACCCATCCTCGCCCTGCCCCCGGCGATTGCCGCGCGGATGGCCGTCACCGTCGACGCGATCGCCCCCGGCCGGGCCGGCGTCAATATCGTCACCGGCTGGGCGCCCGCTGAGTATGCGCAGATGGGCGTGTGGCCCGGGGACGAGCACTTCGCCAACCGGTATGCGCGGGCGGCCGAGTACGTCACCGTGCTGCGGCAGCTGTGGGGCGAGGGCCGGAGCGACTTCACGGGCGAGTTCTACCGTATGGACGACTGTGTCCTGTCGCCGCGACCCGCGGGCGGGCATGTCGACATCCTGGCCGCCGGGCAGAGCGGTACGGGGATGAGGTTCGCCGCCGAGTACGCCGACGGGAACTTCATCCTGGGCACCGGGGTCAATACTCCGCTCGCCCTCTCCGACGCCGTGGCCACGCTCGCCGGAGAGGCGCGCACGGCCGGCCGCGATGTCGGGGCGTTCGCGCTGTTCATGGTGATCGCGGACGAGACCGACGCGGCCGCCCGGGCGAAGTGGAAGGACTATCACGACAACGCGGATCTCGCGGCGCTCGGATACCTCGTGGCTCAGACCGCCGAGGACACGGACGCCGACGACGCGTCGACCGCGCGGACCGTGGCGCTCCCCGAGGGCGCTGTGAACCTCAACATGGGCACGCTGGTCGGATCGTACGAGAACGTCGCGCGGATGCTCGACCAGCTCGGCGAGGTGCGCGGCGTCAAGGGAGTCATTCTCGTCTTCGACGATTTCCTCGAAGGCATGGAGAACTTCGGTACGCGGATCCAGCCGCTCATGAAGTCCCGTACGGCGGCTTCCGGGGTGTCGTGACAGACGGCCTCCGTGCGGGGACTCGCCCGTGGGCCTGTTCCGGAACGGGCTCACGTCAGTTTCGGACGAGTCAGGGGGACGCCCTGCTGATGGACCGGACGGCCGATCGGCGGGTGGGCACAGGTTGATGCCTGGGTGCCGGTGCCGGTGCCGGTGTCAGCGTCGGTGTCGGCCGGGGCCGTGTCGCCTGCCGTGGTGGTACGGATGAACTCCCTGATCAGGTGGGCGGTCAGCGCGGGCTGGTCGAGCATGACCCAGGTACGGCTGTCGGGGACGGGCTCCAGCCGGGCGCCGGGGATCAGGGCCGCGAGCCGCTCACCGTGGGCGAAGGGGAAGATCCGGTCCTCGCGGGCGAAGGCCAGCAGGGTGGGCCGGTCGAATGCGGCGAGTCGCTCGGTCGCGTCGAGCAGCGCGGCCGGGCGGAAGTTCCGGGTGAACTCGGCGCAGTCGCGCCGGACGCCGGGGTCGCGGAAGAAGGCCCCCATCCAGTCGTCGATCAGATGGTGGGGCAGCGCACCCGTGGTGAGCTGTCCGTAGGCGAAGGGCAGCCGGCGCGCGGCGCGCAGACGGAGCGCCTGAAAGGCCAGGGTGAGCAGCCCGGGCACCCGGGCGGCGGGGACGAGTGACCGGAACCAGGGGGCCGGGCAGTTGTCGAAGCATTCGCCGCTGGTGAGGACGAGCCGGCCGATCCGTTCGGGATGGCGGGCGGCGACGATCTGGGCGACGGCGGTGCCGAGATCGTTGCCGACAAGGGTCACCCGGCGCAGGTCGAGCGCGGTCAGGAGACGGGCGACCAGCCGGGCGATGCCCGGCAGGCTGAGATCGGTGCCGGGGTTCAGCGGGGTGTGATGGGCGCCGAGGGGCAGGTCGGGGATGACGCAGCGGAAGTCCGGGGCCAGCCGCTCGGCCACCGGCTCCCAGAGCCCGCCACCCATGAGGTAACCGTGCAGCAGGAGTACCGGTTCGCCCTCGCCGGTGTCCCGGTAGTGGACGGTTCCCTGGTCGAGCGTGATCTGCGGCATGGTGAACGCCTCTCGCGTCAAATTGCATACAGACTGTATGTACGTAGAGTGCTTGCAGACTGTACGAAACTCAAGGGGGCAGGATGGAATCGAGCGGAACCAAGCACACCCGGCGTTCCCGGGCGACCAGGGAGGCCCTTGTCGCCGCCGCCCGGGGGCTGTTCGCCGAGCGCGGCTACGCGGGGGTGGGCACCGAGGAGATCGTCCGGGCCGCCGGGGTGACCCGCGGGGCGCTGTACCACCAGTTCCGGGACAAGACCGATCTCTTCGACGCCACGGTTCAGGCGGTCGAGGCCGAGCTGACCGAGCGGATCGCCGACGAGGTCATGGGGGCCGCCGCCGATCCTGTCCAGGCGCTCAAGGCGGGTGCCCGCGCCTTTCTGGACGCCTTCGCCGAGCCGGACGCGGAACGTATCCTGCTGCTCGACGCCCCGGGTGTGCTGGGCTGGCGGCGCTGGCGGGAGATCGGCCAGGAGCACGGCCTCGGGGTGATCTCGAAGGCCCTGGAGGCGGCGATGGCGAGCGGAGCGCTGACCACCCGCCCGGTGGCCCCCCTGGCCCATGTCCTCCTCGGCGCCCTCGACGAGGCGGCGCTGATGGTCGCCCACTCCGACGATCCCGAGGCGACCCGTGCGCAGATGACCGACACGCTGGAGCACCTGCTGGACGGACTTCTCACCCGCGACGGGCGCTGAGAACCGGGGGTGTCCGTCACGCGTACGGGGAGTCGCCCGGCTCCGAGAGGACGGATCAGGTCGTTCTCCCCGCTACCTGCCGGTAAGCGGCGTGGTGGTGAGCCTGCGCATTTCTCGTGCTGTTTCCCGTCGGGGCGGCACGGTGTGGTGGGTCCGAGATGTCGCCGGCCGGCGGTGGCCCGGCTGGTGGGCCCGGCTCGGCGAGAGGTGTGCGGCCGGGCCGGGTGGGAGGGCGCCGTGCCGGAGGCGGCAGGGTCGCGGTCGTATTCGGCCAGGGGGAAATGAGGCGACTCATTTGATAAGTCGCTTATATGAGCCATTCTGCTTCTGTACGACCCTGGCGGGCCTTCTGTTCGATTTTCGGTGAGGTCGGGGTGTGGTCTGCTGTGCCCGGCTCGTTCTCCCGTTCCCTGACGCGCTCCCTTCGGGACGGGTCGAGCCGTCATGCCCGCGCTCTGATCCACCCATTGACCCGTGCCCCGCTCCGCCGCCTCCGGGCGGAGGAGGCGGCGGCCGTTCAAGGACGGAAGGCCCATGACCCCGGCTGACCAGAGTCTCCAGAAGGTCTACAGCGACCGCCGCTACACCAACACCACGATGACACGCCACCAGGGAACGGCCCTCGCCTTCGCCCTGGACGAGCAGCGCCGCATCGTCTACACGGTGCTCGACCTCTCCGTCCACGACGACGCGAAGGGGGAACTGGACGCCGCCTACTGGTCCGAGAACCCCGTCGAACTGCCCTTCCCGCGCGAGATCGTCAAAGTGGGCTACGCGGTGGCGGGCGCGACCGCCCTGCCCGTGGTCAAACGCGGCGGGCGGAGCGAGGCGGGCGCGGATGAGCTGCTCGCCGACGACGAGACCGACCTGTTCCTCTCCTCGACCGCCCGGCTGACCGCGCCCGCCGTGCCGTTCCAGGTGCTGTCGGACGGCACCCATGTGGTGGTGCTCCGGCAGGCGATCGACGGCGGACACGCGGACGCCGTCCACCTCCTCACCGGGGGCGGCAGCTCCGGCAGCGCCTCCCGTACCGACTATGTGAAGGACACCGCCGGGACCAAGGTGCCGGTGGCCGCCGCGACCCTGCTCTGCGACCGCTTCCTCCTCGTCGGCGGCGCCCTGAAACCGGTCAGCGAGGTCCGCTTCCGGCGCAGCCGCCACCGGACCAGCCCCGAGTCGGCCAAGGACAGCCTGGGCGCCACCGACATGGACGGCAGGCCGTTCCATGAACCCACCCAGGAGCTGGCGTTCATCCGGAACCTGACCGGAGGCCGCTTCACCGCCGTCCTCACCCCGACCGCCGTACAGGGCCGGCAGCGCTGGCAGTTCTTCGCCCATAACTCCACGACCAAACGGATCGACTCGTTCAGTGTGGAGCAGGGCGTCGAGGGCCTGTTCAACACCCAGGGCACCCGCTACTGGACCAGCCCCGACCCCCAGTACCGGACATCGGTCTACGAGCGGGCCCCCGGCTTCTGCCCCTTCACCGGCCGCCCGCTGGTCCCCGTCCTGCCGGAGGCCCTCCACGCGGAGAGCGCGGTCGCCTTCCCCGACGCCACCGGCAACAACTGGATCGACTGCGGCACCCCCGCCCTGGGCCTCGGCTCGGGCCCGTACACGATCGAGGCATGGGTCAAACCGGGCACCCGCAGCGGCTCGGTGGTGTCCCAGGCGGACTACTCGTTCCAGAAGGGCTTCCGGCTGAAGGTCTACACCGACCAGGTCGGCCCGTACGCCAATCCCACCGATGACCGCCACCTGGAACTCAGCCACCCCAACGGCAGTGTGTGGATCTACAACGTCCTGAAGGTCGGGGTGTACGCCCATATCGCGGCCTCCTACGACGGGACCACCGCCTCCCTGTACGTCAACGGCTCCCTCGTGAAACAGGGCACCCTGGCCAGGACATCGGGCGGTACGTCGAGCCTCTGCATCAACGCCGCCTCCGCCGTCGGCGGCACCTACTCCGGCGTCATCGACGAGGTACGGATCTGGAACCGGGCCCGGACCCAGAGCGAGCTGGCGGAGGAGCGCTCGTACCGGCTGATCGGCAACGAACCGGGACTGGTGGCCTACTACCGTCTCGACGAGGCGACCGGCAGCACCGCCTACGACCAGAGCGACACCGGCGCCCATGGCACCTTCACCGGCAGCTGCTCCTGGGTGGCCTCCGAGGCGCCCATCGGGGACCACCCCGGGGTGCGCCGGGACAGCTTCACCCTGAGCGGGCGCGATGTCGTCACCGGACTGACCGCCTCCGTCTACTACCAGCAGGAGAATCTGGCCGCCGGTCACAGCGGCACCGTCCAGCCCGCCAAGCGGCAGGCCCGGGTGCTGCTGGCCTGCGGCACCCGGCCCACGGGCACCACCACGGGCGATCCCGCCGTCGCCACCGTCGACTTCGGCGTTGGCCTGGACGGGCGGCTCTCCCAGATCCCCGATGTGGTCACCCTCACCGCCCTCCCCCAACCGCCCCCCTCCTCCACCACCGCCGACACCCTCAACCAGCGCATCACCACCCTCCAGAACGAGACCGCCCAGCTGGGCACGGAGATCACCGGACTGCGGAACCAGCGGACCGCCCTCGGGCCGGACCGCGCCCTCCCCTCCGACCCCTGGGTGACCGACATCCTGCGGCGGGAGGTCGGCCTCGCCCTCTCCGGTACGGAGATACGCATCCTGGGCGCCGACGGCGGCACCGCCGACGGCGCACGGGTCAGCCTGCTCAACCGGATGTACCGCTGGCAGCTGCTGCCCCTCCCCAGCAGCTCCGCCTGGGACGTCCGGGTGGCCATCGTCGACCTGGAGGCCGGCGGCTACCGGGTCGTGGAGACCGAGAACGGCAGCACCGCCGCCGGGGCCCGCCTCGTGCTGAAGCGGCGCTCCTTCGCCCAGCCGCTGCCGGACTCCGCCCAGTGGGTTCTCAGCAGCTCGTACGACACGAACCGCTACCGCCAGACCCTCAAGCACGTCGCGAGCGGGAAGTACCTGAGCGGGAACACCATCCAGGAACAGGGCCAGGCATCCCAGATCAGCATCCAGCCCCTGCTCGGCTACGCGCCCGATGTGCTCAACCACGAGAAACGGGAACAGGAGGCGACGCTGGACAACTCCATCGCGGACAAGGAGAACCAGCGCACCGTCAAGGGCCTGGAGCTGGACAGCGCCCGCGATGAGCTGGCCCGGCTCACCGGCGGGGCGCAGGGGGCCGCCGACACCACGCTCGCCGTGCCGCTGATCGGCACCGACGCCGGCGGCCTCAGCACCTCCGGGGCCCTGCTCACCTTCGCCAAGGCCGACACCACGCCGTTCCTGCTGGACAGCGCCACCGGCCGGGTCGCCCTCTACTACCGGGGCAGCGGCGACGGCCAGTTCTCCGCCGCCTATCTGGACACCGCCACCGTACGGTCCACCCAGCGGCTCTCCGGGACCGAGGGAACGATCCTCTTCACCGCCCGCGACCCCGGTGTCGACATCGGCAAGGACACCACGATCACCGTCACGGCCGGCGCCGCGACCACCCTGTGCACGCTGACCATCACCCGGGCCACCGAGACCGAGACCTTCCAGAACGTCCCGCGCCGCGCCCGGGACCTGGCCGGAGTGATCAACGGTCTCCCGGACGAACCCGTCAGGATCGGCACCGTCGCCAGTGCGACGGGCCGCAGCCTCACCCTCGCTGCCGGCAGCCCCCTCGAACTCACCGACGCCAGCTTTGTGCAGATCGGCAGCCGCCGCTACCGCGTCACCTCCGCCGTGCAGAGCGGCGCCACCGCCGTGACCGTCGCCAGCGACCTCGCGACCGGTCTGACCAACGCCGTGGTCTCCCTGGTGCGCTACGACACTGCCCAGGCCACCGCGTCCCGCCCGGGAGCCTCCCTCGCACGGGGTTCCCGCTGGATCGCCGTCGGCGCGGAGAGCGCCGACACCCTGATCCCCAACGGCACCGCCACCGGAGCCACCCCCGGCCACGGCACCCGCTGGCGCGGCGACTCACCCGGCCGGGCCCTCTCCTTCGACGGCACCACCCAGCGGCTCTCGCTGCCCACCGCCCAACTGCCCCAGCTCGCCGCCCCCGCCGGCGACCTCACCGTGGAGGCCTGGGCCAAACCCGACCCCGTCACCACGCCCCCGACCCGCCAGCGGCTCGTCCAACTGGAGTCCGGCGACACCAAGAGCTCCCTGATGCTGCTCCCCGCCGCCCGCGCCATGGCGCTCAACGGCATCAGCGCCATGCAGATCAACAACGCCAGCCCGACCGGGACGGACTTCACCATCGAGTGCTGGCTCAAGCGCTCCGCCAACCGCACCAGCGCGGACACCGTCGTCGCCTGCGGCACCAACGGACTCACCATGGGCTTCACCGCGAGCGGCGCCTTCAGCTTCGGCTTCGGCACCGGCAGCTCCGTGGAGACGCTCACCACCACGACCACCTGGAGCGACACCGACTGGCACCACTGGGCGGTCACCTTCAACCGCACCACCAAGGCGCAGGTCATCTACCGGGACGGCGCCGAGGTCGCCCGCCGCACCGCCGCCACCCTCCCCGCGAACGCCACCTACATCATCGTCGGCCGGTCCGACACCGGCACCTATGTCATGTTCAACGGACACCTCGCCGAACTGCGGACCTGGAGCACCGCCCGCTCCGACGCGGAGGTCACCGCCTTCAGGGACCGGCCCGTCACCGGCGACGAATCCGGACTGACCGGTGCGTGGAGCTACCAGAAGAGCACCTCCTACAGTGACGGGGCCCTGCTCTTCACCGACCGCTCCACCGCGGTGCGCCACGGCGGGGTCTGGGGCAACGCGGACAACGCCGACTCCCCCCTCGGCTACCAGGTCATCGCCAAGGTCGCCGACCAGATCCGGATCAGCGACCGGACCTGCCCGACCGGGGAATGGTCCCATCTGGCCGCCGTGTACGAGCAGTCCTGGGGGCTCCGTCTCGACGGCTCCTCCTGGGCGGAGACACCGGACTCCGACCAGCTCGACCTCACCGAGGATCTGACCATCGAGGTCTCCGCCACGATCGACGCGGTCGGCACCCGGCAGGGGCTGGTCTCCAAGGGGCAGCTCGGTGACAGCTCGGGCAGCGTCCCCTACCAGTTCTCCGTACTCCCCGGCGGACGGCTGGAGTTCGCCTTCGAGGAACCCGGCCCCTCGGTCCGGCGCTACACCTCCAACGGGACCATCACCCCGGGCTTCCACCGGCTCGCCGTGGTCCGCCGGGGCGGAAAGTCCATGGAGCAGATCAAGGGCACAAAGGACTTCACCTACAAGGACGCGGACGGCAAGGAGAAGACCCAGACGGTCGAGGTGATCGACCGGGTCGACACCAAGACCTGGGACGACATCGTCTTCGTCGCCGACGGCCAGGAGATCGGCACCGGCCGCTACACCGGCCCCGGCCCGCGCGGCAACGACGGACCGCTGGAGATCGGCCGCGCCCGGACCGCTTCCGCCGTCCACCCGCTGACCGGCACCCTCGGCGAGGTCCGGATCTGGAGCAAGGCCCGGGACACCACCCAGATCGGCACCCCGCTCCAGCCCCGTGACGAAGGACTGGTGTCCCGCTGGTCCTTCGAGGAGAACGAGGGCAGCACCACCCAGGACCCGGCCGGCGGCCACACCCTCCGGCTGCGCGGCGCCCGCTGGACCACCGACCCCGACCCCACCGCCAGCACCTTCCGGATCTACCGCAACGGCCAGCCGCTCCCGTCCACCGCCGTCAACACCGTCACCCTCCGTGGCTGGAGCGGGAGTCAGCTCACCCTCGGCGCCATCAACACCGGCGGCACCACCCATGCCGACTTCTTCCGGGGCACCCTGGAGGAGGTGCGGATCTGGCAGACCGCCCGCACCCGGGAACAACTCCTCGACAATCTCTTCACCCGCCTCAAGGGCGACAAGAAGGACCTCCTCGGCTACTGGCCCTTCGACAGCGCCTCCACCACCACCAGCGCCGCCACCGTCGCCGACCACTCCCTGCGCGGCAACAACCTCGACCTGGGAACCGGCACCAGCCGCCCCACCGTCGTCCAGTCCACCGCACCCGTCTCCACCGACACCGCCGCCGTCCGCTCGGCCCTCGCCCCCGTCGCCACCCCCTTCCACCGTACGATCTCCACACCCCCCGCCGCCGCCGAGTACGCCGACCTCCAGTACACCGCCTCCGGCGAGGCGTTCGGCGTCCTCAAGCGCTGCTACAGCCACATCAAGGACAGCGCCTGGAACCTCACCACCGGCTACAAGGTCGGCGACCTGGTCAGCGAATGGGTCAGCCAGATCCAGTTCGACCCCCAGCTCATCGGCTATATCGAAGGCGCGCCCCCCGTCCCCTCCGAGAACCTCACCAGTACGACCACCACCACCGAACCCGCCGGCTGCTCCAGCGTCACCTTCCAGCAGGCGGACAGCATCACCTCGACGCTCTCCTCCGACCGTGAGCGGAGCGTCAACGCCTCCTTCAACCTCGCCGCGGGCGCCGAGATCGACGAGAACATCCTGATGATCACGGCCCCCCTCGGTATCGGTACCGCCCAGCCACTCGCCTCCGTGGCCCTCCGCGCCCGGATCGGCGGCGGTATGGAGTACGTCAACACCTGGACCGACGAGACCAGCGTCTCCCAGGGCACCACCACCGACTACGCCACCACGGCCACCCTCACCGGACACTGGGAGGACAGGACGGCGCCGCTCAACAGCGCCATCGGCCAGCGCTATGTCCCCGCCAACCAGGGGTACGCCCTCGTCCAGTCCGAGACCGCCGACGTCTACGCCCTGCGGCTCGCCCACTCGGGAACCCTGGTGGCCTACCGGATCACCCCCAACCCGGACATCCCCCGGGACTGGAACATCATCACCTTCCCCATCAACCCCCAGTACACCAAGCAGGGCACCCTGGACGGCGCGGTCGGCTTCAACGACCAGGGCAAGGTCCTCGACCCCTCCTACCCCAACGCCTCCCAGCGCGGCGACTACAGCTACTTCAAGCCCCGCGAGGCCTATGCCCTCAAGCGCAGGATCCTGCGCGAGCGCCAGCATCTGGAGGCGTACTACAACGCCGTCTCCACCGAGACCCATGACTCCGACCCGACGCAGGAACTCGCGGCACGGGTACTGGGCTCCGCGATCGGCGCCTCACCGAGCACCCCCGCGAAGAACGCGGCCACCCGCTCCCAGGACTCCTTCGCCAACCGCAACATCGCCAACACCTATGTGTGGACGGCGGACGGCGGCTTCTTCGCCGAGACCACGAGCACGGTCGATGTCGTCACCGAGACCACCGGCGGCTCCTACAGCGTCTCCGGCTCGGTCACCACATCCCTGGAGATCGACTTCGAGATCGCCGGTATCGGCGTCGGCCTCCAGTTCGACGCGTCCATCGGGGGCGGGATGACCGTCACCCGCCACCGCTCCCGGGAGGCCACCCGCTCCCACAGCCTCAGCGTGGTGTGCAACCCCACCAACGACCTCCAGAAGTACGGCCAGGACGGCAAGGCGGTCTATCTGAACGGCAAGCCCGTCCTCGCCCCCGGCAAGGTGGACGCCTACCGCTTCATGACCTTCTACCTCGCCGAGGACACCTCCCACTTCGACGACTTCTACAACAAGGTCGCCGACCCCGTCTGGCTCGCCAACAGCAACGAGGCGAACGCCGCGGCCCTCCGGCAGGCCCGCCAGAGCGACCACAAACCCCCCTGCTGGCGCGTCCTCCACCGCGTCACCTACATCTCCCGCATCCTCCCGCCCATCCCACCGCCCAGCGCACCACCGCTGGAGAAGGCGATGAAGGACCTGGACATCGCCAGCAACTACGAACTCATCCGCCGTCTGGACCCGTATGTCCGATCCTCCGCCACGACGAGCCACGAGCTGGCGACGGCCACCCGCGCGGCCCTCACCACCCACCTTCCGCAGCTTCTTCCGCACGCGGCGGCGGTGATCGCCTTCCTCACCGACTACTACGGCATCGCGGACTGACCGCGCGAGGGTGATGGGGTACCGCCCGGGTGACGGGTCCGGATCAGACCGGAGGCAACCCGGGCGGTACGGCGTCATCCGCTGCGCGGGTGCCGGAGTTCTTGACGAGGGTGGAGTCCTGCTGCACGCTCTCGGCAGAGCCTTCGCCGTACGGCGGAGAGTCGGGTGCGCGGCATGTGCCGACTGAGCGGCATGCCCTCAATCATTCGAGGTGAGACCGGTCGAACCGGATATCGGCAATCAGTCACTTCTGGCATCGGCCCGAGGCGGACTCGCGTCGCCACAGGCCGCCACGTTCACGACGCCGACCACCAGAACAACCAGGGGAGGTGACGAACGGCCACCGTCGGATGACGGCGGCCGTTCCCGTCGGCCGCATCCCCGGTACAGCACCCCCGCGGCGCGCGGGGAGCACGAGATCCGGCACGACCGATCTCACCTGGATTGGGGAGCACCCCCGACGTCGCGGGGTACCGGCCCGCAGTCGGCAGGGACAGAATCTACGGGCAGTACCCCAGCGCCTGTGGGGCAGGTACCCGGCGTCGGCCGGCACCGTGCTCCGTCGGCCGGTCTGCTCAGGCAGTGGCCCGTCCCGAGGCTTCCGAAGCCCGCCCTGCCCGGCTTCCTCGGACGGCCGAAGAAGGGCGACCGGATCGGTCTGCTGGGGTTCGGGGTCCTCGGGGTCCTCGCACTGGCCCCTCCCTTGGAGATCGTCCTGCACGACCGCAGCGTGTCCGAGTCTGTCACCCTTGTCTTCTCTGACGAATCCCCCGCCGGCACGGGCGCCGATCTCCACCGGGATCCTGCCTCACCACCGCCCTGACCACCCGGCATCCGTCCACACCGACCACGATCGGACCGTCCATCGCGTACGTCCGTGTGTGCGGTACCACCCATGCCGTCCGCATCCAGTGCCGCCCCGTGCCGTCGTGGCACGCCGGATCAGTGGGGGAAGCCGTGCCGGGCGCGTGGTCCGGGCGGCTGTGGGGCCAGTTTCCCGGGGTCCTGGGCAGCGAGGGCGACCGACACCGGGACCCCCGTTCGAGCCGCCGCCGTCAGGCGCTCGGAGATCTCACGGGGGCGACGCGGTCGCCAGCCGGGGCCGTCGCAGCAGCCGGAGTGGAAGGTCAGCCCGGCACCGAGCACGGCGGTCAGCGCCCGCCACCCGGCGCGGTCGTTCCGCCGTGGGACGGCGAGATCCTGACCCGCGTCGATCATCGCGCGGGCGCAGCGGGGGCAGCGGACAGTGTGGTCCGCCGCGGCCCGCCTCTTGACGGCGTTGCGGCACGGGAGACAGATGTAGTGGCTGCTGCCACTGTTCCGGCGGAAACACATCCTCGGAGTATGCCGCCGAGGCCCGCGGCCCGTCCATGGGGTTCCTGCCCGCCGCGACCGCCGTCCGGCCCGGTGGACCGATCGGCTCCTTCCCTCGCGTCGATCCCGAAAAGCTGGGGACATCTGGCGTATGGGGATATCGTCCAAACCTTCCCCGGTGATGAACCGTGATGCCCGAACGGCCGGGGTGAGCCGCGGCGGGGCTCGTACGGGTGCTGCCGGTCTACGGCGTTCCGACGTCAGGTCAGTGAGGCCAGGAGCCCGATCCCCGGGGCCAGCGCTCCGGGCTGCCCGAGGGCGTGGAAGTCGGCCTCGACCGTTGCCAGGTCGAGGGCGCCGGACCGTACGGCGTGGTACCGGACGATCGACCAGAGGAAGACATCGAGGTTGTCGAACTGTGTGCCGGCCTCGATGACCTCCTCCTCGTGGAACCACACCGCGACCCTGCCGCTGGTGAGGACGACGTAGTAGTTGCCTCCTCCGTCGGCGCCGATGGACCACACATCGTCGTCGGACAGCTCCGTCTCATAGTCGGAGTCGAGGATCCGGCAGTCGTTGGCCTCAAAGCCGAAGGCGTACGACCAGTCGTATATGTCGAGGCACTGCGGCAGGGATCCCGAGCGGACCCTGCGGTCGAATTCTGCCAATGCGGTCGCGGCGTCGGGCGGGAGCCTGGCGAGGAACGGTTCGACCGGGCGGGTCGACGCCGGGATGTCGACCTGCGGCTCGTCGGGAAACCAGCGCGCCAGGTCGCCGTGCAGCTCGCGCGTCGTGTACCCGGTCAATTGATCAACGGTGAGAGGCATGGGGTGAGGTTAAAGGACTTCTGACGGTCGCTGGAGGCGTACCGGCAGGACGGGCGCCACAGCTCGTCCCGGATCCTTCACGGGCGGGCCGGTCGATCCCGGCTCGACTCCCGACCGGACGCACGGCGGCCGGTGCCCCGGCGGGATCCGCCGCCCGCCGGGGCCGGGGTGGTCAGGAGCAGGTGGCCAGGAGGATGGAGACGACGGTGCAGCTGGCGGAGGCGCTGTCGTTGGCCGGGTTGGGGTCGGCGGGTGAGGAGGCGGTCCGGGTGCCGGTGACCTTCACGGGCCCGAGGGAGAGCAGGTGCAGGGGTACGCGGAACGTCTTGCTCACGCTGGCTCCCGTCGCGATGGCGCCGTAGGCGCAGGTGACGGTTCCGGCGGTGGTGGTGCAGCCGGGCGACAGTCCGGTGGCGGTGGCGCCGGGCGGCAGGGTCGCGGTGACGGTGGCCGTGGTGACCGCGTTCGGGCCCAGGTCACGGGCGGTCAGGGTGTAGGTGAGGTAGGGGACCAGGATGCCCAGGTTCGGCCGGGCGGTGACATCGACGTCGATGTCCGCGGAGGTCGCGGCGGCCGGGGCGAATGCGACCGCGTACGGGCCACTGCCGACGGGGACGGTCGCGGTGACGGCATTGGTGGCCGTGTCGATCACCGACGCGGTGCCGCTGTTGCTGTTGGTGACATAGGCCTCGCCGCCGTCGGGGGTCACCGCGACGCCGATCGGGGTGGAGCCGACACCGACGGTCGCGACGACGGTGTCGGTGGCGGTATCGATCACGGAGGTGCTGTTGCCGCCGATGTTGGTCACATAGGCCCGGGATCCGTCGGGGGAGACCGCGGCACCGAAGGGGGTGCTCCCGACGGGGACGGTGGTGGTGACGGCGTTGGTCGCGGTGTTGATCACGGTGGCCACACCCGCATGCTGCGAGCTGACGTAGAGCCGGGTGCCGTCGGGCGTCACCGCGAGGCCATTGGGCCTGGCGACGGGGATCGTCGCGGTGACGGTGTTGGTGGCGGTGTCGATCACCGAGACCACGGCGCCACTGCTCACATAGACACGGTCCCCGCCCGGGGCGGCCGCGACGCTGTTCGGCAGATTGCCGACGGGGATGGTGGCCGTGACGGTGTTGGTCGCGGTGTCGATCACCGAAACCGAGTCCGACTGGAAGTTGGTGACATAGACACTGCTCCCGCCGGGGGTCACCGCCACACCGAACGGGCCGTCGCCGACGGACACGGTGGCGGTGACGGCGGGGCCGGCGGTGTCGATCACCGACACCGAACCGGCGTTGCGGTTGGTGACATAGGCCCTGCTGCCGTCGGGGGTCACCGCCACTCCGGAGGGCCTGTCACCGACGGGTACGGTCGCGGTCACCGCGTCGGTGGCCGTGTCCACGACCGACACATTGTCCGACTCGCTGTTGGCGATGTACGCCGCCGGGGCGGCCGTGCGCGCCGGGGCGGCGGTCGCGGCCGGAGCGGCCACCGCCACGAAACCGGAGCAGAACAGTGCGCCCGTGGCCAGCAACGCGGTCAGCCGCCGGTGCGACCCGACCCGCGGCACGGGGCGTAAGGCGGAGCGTGAGGACATGATGATGGTGTTCCCCTTCCCTGATCCGCGCCGCGACGGCGGGGACCGGCGAGCCCCTCGGGAAACCGTGGCGGGGCGGCCAAAAGCCACGGACCGGGCCGCGGGGGCCGGTGACCAGGAGATGGGCCGTACGGCCCCGACCTGATCGGCGCCCCGGGACGGGTCCGCAACGGTCTGAACATGCCCGACAGCCGACGCGGCGCAAGATCCCGCATCAGCGCGTTCAGCATGGCACCGCCATGGCGCGCGCCGGGGCGGAATCGTCAACATCAGTACCCACCTTCGTGCCGTGGGCCCCTGATCCATCCCCGTGCCGGGCCGTCCGTGCCTGGCCATTCGCGCTCGACTGTCCTTGGACGCGCCGACGATCAGCCGCTCCAGAAGGGTGACCCTCTGTGATCGTACGGTCGCCAGAGGGATCGGCGTCGCGCCGGCGGCGGCGCCGCGCAGTGTGGCGACGGTCTCAGAGGGCGGCGGGTGCGGGCCGCGATGCCCGGGACCCCCGCCGGGGTCGCCCGAAGCCGGACCCGTCCTAAGTGGCCGCCGGGCGCAGGGCGTTGGGCGGTGGGCCGATAGGTGCCGGCATGCCGTCGGCGACCCGTACCGCCGTATACGCCGTCTCATGTCCTGTCTCGCCATTTGTCAGCACCTTGACATTAGTCCGACTTATGGAAGATAAAGATCAAGCTTTGGGTTGAACCTCACGCTGTGTGGTGTTTGGGCGTGATTCCATCGAACATCTATGTGAATGAGTGCTGCCGTGTCCCACCCCGCCGTTCCCGTGTCCCCGACCCCCGATCCCGTGGGGGAGTGGGAAGCGTGGTGTGCCGAGCGGCGGCGCGCGGTCACCTCCGCGACCGGGAACCTCGCCCTCGTCGAGACCCGTTGGCTCCCCGCGGGACAGCTCCCCGACCCGGCGGCCGAGCGGGCCGGGCAGCCGGCGACCGTCACGGTCACCACCGTCGAGCGCACCGACCTCGTCACCGGTGAACCGGAGCACGGGCTGCGCTTCTGGGACGCCGACGCCCCCGCGATCCGCGCCTTCGAGCACACCGAGGTCTTCCCCTACGACCCGGCGTGGGTGCTGGACGCCACGTACACCCCGGTCACCGGGGCCCGGAAGGTCGCCTTCGAGCACATCCGGGACAACGGCGGCACCCGCGACCTGGTCGTGCCCGGCGACATCCGGCTCACCGTCGACGGCCGCGACTACACCCTCGGCGCCTTCGACGACGACGGTGTGCTGCTGCTGGTCTTCGGCGACCCCACCAATGGGCTGAGCACCTACGGCGCCGGCCGCTTCCTCTTCGTGACCCGCACCGGTCAGGAAACCGTCCGCCTGGACTTCAACCGGGCCTTTGTGCCGCCCTGCGGATTCTCCGATCAGTACAACTGTCCGATGCCGCCGCGGCAGAACCGTTTCCACCTGCCGGTCGCGGCCGGTGAGAAGCGCCCCGTCTTCCGCGACGGCGTCCCCGCACAGCACTGATCCCACCCCGGCACCCCCGCCGGCCACCCCGGCACCCCCGCCAGTCGTCCCGCCAGTCGTCCCGGCACCCTCGATTGCCGCAGCACGAAAGCGCACTCTTCTGTCATGAGCACCAAGAGCCTTCGCAGGTCCTCCGCCGTCTCCGCCGCGACCGCCGCGGTCCTCGCCCTCACCCTCACCGCCTGCGCCGGCGACTCCACCGGCACCGCATCCGGCGGCAAGCACGACCCGGACGCCACCGTGAACATCGGCTCCCTCTACGAGCCGCAGAACCTCGACAACACCGGCGGCGGCGGGCAGGGAGTCACCGAAGCCCTCCACGGCAATGTCTACGAAGGGCTGTTCAAGCTCACCGACGGCGGCAAGGTCGAACCGCTCCTCGCCGAGTCCCACAAGATCAGCCCTGACGGCCTGACCTACACCTTCACCCTCCGTGACGGGGTCACCTTCCACAGCGGCAAGGCGCTCACCAGCAAGGACGTCAAGCACAGCCTGGAGCGGGTGCTCGCCCCCGACTCCCAGTCGGCACGGAAGAAGAACCTCTCCGTGGTGAAGACGATCGCCACCCCCGACCCGCGCACCGTCACCGTCACGCTCTCCCAGAAGTCGATCTCCTTCATCTACAACCTCACCTATGTGTGGATCGTCAACGCCGAGGCGAAGGACCTCAAGCAGCGCGAGGACGGCACCGGCCCCTACCGGCTCGACCGGTGGACCCGCGGCTCCGCCCTGAGCCTGGACCGCTTCGCCGACTACTGGAGCGACGCGGCGGCCAACAAGAAGGTCGTCTTCCGCTACTTCAAGGACGCGACCGCACTCAACAACGCCCTGCTGACCAACGCCGTCGACGTGGTCACCAGCGAGCAGTCGCCCGACGCCCTCGACCAGTTCAAGAACAACCCCGGCTACAAGGTCACCGAGGGCAACTCCACCACCAAGCTGCTGCTCGCCTTCAACGACAAGGCGAAGCCCTTTGACGACACCCGGGTCCGCCAGGCGGTCTCCTACGCCATCGACGACAAGAAGCTGCTGGAGTCCGTCTGGGGCGGCCACGGCAAGCTGATCGGCTCCATGGTCCCGCCCACCGACCCGTGGTACGAGGACCTCACCGCGATCGACGCCCACGACCCCGAGCGCGCCAAGAAGCTGCTGGCCGAAGCCGGTCACCCCAAGGGCTTCGACCTCACCCTCGACACCCCCAACTACGACCCGCACCCCACGGCCGCCACCTTCATCGCCTCCCAGCTCGCCAAGGTCGGCATCACCGTCAAGATCAACACGATCACCTCGGACGAGTGGTACACCAAGGTCTACAAGAACCGGGACTTCCAGGCCACGCTCCAGGAGCACGTCAACGACCGCGACCTGGTCTGGTACGGAAACCCGGACTTCTACTGGGGCTATGACAACCCGCAGGTCACCAAGTGGGTCGAGCAGGCCGAACAGTCCTCCACCGCCGCCGGACAGACCGAGCTGCTGAAGAAGGTCAACCGCAGGACCGCCGAGGACGCCGCCAGCGACTGGCTCTACCTCTACCCGCAGATCGTGGTGGCCAACAGCAGGCTCTCCGGATACCCGCTCAACGGCCTGAACTCGCAGTTCTACGCCTACGACATCAAGAAGGGCTGATGACGCGCTACCTCCTGCGGCGCTTCGCCTTCCTGCTGGTCTCGCTGGCACTGGCGAGCGTGGTGCTCTTCGTCCTGCTGCGGATGCTCCCCGGCGACCCGGCCAACGCGCTGACCGCCGTCGGAGCCACCGACGAGCAGATCGCCGCCGCCCGCGCGTCGATCGGTTCGGACCGCCCCCTGCCGGAGCAGTTCGTCCACTGGATCGGCCAGTTGGTCCGCGGTGACCTCGGCACCTCCTTCGTCAGCTCGCTGCCGGTGGGGCCCGAGGTCACCACCCGGCTCAGGGTCACCCTCCCGCTCACCCTCGCCGCGTTCGTCCTGGCCGTGCTGATCGCCGTCCCCGCCGGCTTCCTCGCCGCCCACAAGCGGCGCACCTGGTACGGGGCCCTGCTCAACGGCGTCTCCCAGCTCGGCATCGCCATCCCGGTGTTCTGGCTCGGCATGATCCTGATCGTGGTCCTCGCGGTGAACGCCCGCTGGTTCCCCGCCGGCGGCTTCCCGCCCGACGGCTGGGACCGGCCCGGCGAAGCGGTCCGCTCGCTCGTCCTCCCGGTGATCACCATCGCCCTGGTGATGAGCGCGTCCCTGATCCGGTACGTGCGCTCCGCCACCCTCGACGTCCTCGACAGCGACCATCTGCGCACCGCACGCGCGCTGGGGTCCTCCTTCGGCGGCGCGATGTGGCGGCACGGGCTGCGGAACGCCTCCGTACCGGTCATCGCGATCCTCGGCATCGAACTGGCCTCCACCCTGCTCGGCGCGGTCGTCGTGGAGTCCGTCTTCGCCCTGCCGGGGCTCGGCTCCCTGCTCACCACCGGCATCACCCAGCACGACTACCCCGTCATCCAGGGCGTGCTGTTCGTGTCCACCCTCGCGGTCCTGCTGATCGGCTTCGCCGCCGACATCGTCCAGCGGATCGTCGACCCGCGCCTGCGCGCCGGACTGTCGGGAGGCCCCCGGTGACGTCCCTCGAACCCGTGGCCACGAGCGCCACCCCGGCCGGGCCCCGGCGTGTCGAAGCAGACACGAAGCGCCGCACCGCGCGCCGCTCGTACACCCTGATCACCGGCTGCGCACTGGCCGGCTCGATCGCCCTGCTCGCCCTCGTCGCCCTCTTCTGGCTCCCGTACGCCACCGACGACACCTCCGGCGGACGGCTCACCGGGCCCGACGGGGACCACCTCCTCGGCACCGACAAGCTCGGCCGGGACCTGCTCACCCAGGTGATGAACGGCGCCACGATCGCCTTCCAGGCCGGACTCGGCTCCGTCCTGATCGCCGGGACCCTCGGACTGGTGCTCGGCCTGCTCGCCGCCTTCGCCCAGGGGTGGCTGGACGACACCCTCTCCGTCCTCCTCGACATCCTGATCGCCTTCCCGACCCTGCTGCTCGCGATGCTCGTCGTGGCCGCCCGCTCCGGCACCCTCGGCTCGGCGGTCCTCGCCATCGGCCTGGCCCAGAGCGCGGTCGTCGCACGGCTCGTACGCATCCTGGTCAAAAGGGTCCTGGCCCAGGAGTACATCACCGCCGCCCGCACCTCCGGCACCTCCTGGGGACGGATCGTGGCCGGTCATGTCCTGCCCAATATCTGGCCCACCCTCGCGGTGAACCTGGCCCTCCAGTTCGGCCTCGCGGTGCTCGCCGAAGCGGGCCTGTCCTACCTCGGGCTCGGCGCGCCGCCGCCCAACGCCTCCTGGGGCCGGCTGCTGCTGGAGGCCCAGGCCACCTTCACCACCGCCCCGATCGGGGCACTCGCCCCCGGGATCCTCCTGGTCGCCCTCGTCATCGGCGTCAACCTGACCGCCGACGGGCTCCGCGACACCCTCGACCCGACCACCCGCGAGAGGTCCGCATGAGCATCCTCGCCATCCGCGACCTGGTCGTCCGCACCGCCGACGGGCGTGTGCTCGTGGACCATCTCTCCCTGAGCGTCGCCCCCGGCGAACGCCTCGGCCTGATCGGCGAGTCGGGGTCGGGCAAGTCCCTGACCTCGCTCGCCGCCCTCGGGCTGCTGCCCGACGGGATGACCGCCACCGGCAGCGTCGAACTGGCCGGCACCCAGGTCATCGGCGCCACCGAGAAACAGCTCACCGCGGTACGGGGCCGACAGGCCGCGATCGTCTTCCAGGAGCCCCTGACCGCGCTCGACCCGCTGATGCGCGTCGGCCGTCAGATCGCCGGACCCCTCGCCCGCCACCAGGGTTTGAAGGGCACCGCGCTCCGCCGCGCCGTCCTCGAAGCCCTCCAGCAGGTCCGGCTGCCCGAACCCGAACGGCTGGCCCGCTCCTTCCCCCATGAGATCTCCGGCGGCCAGCGGCAGCGGGTCGCCCTCGCGATGGCCCTGGCCTGCGATCCCCGGCTCCTGATCGCCGACGAGCCGACGACCGCGCTCGATGTCACCGTCCAGTCCGACCTGCTCGACCTGCTCGGCACACTGGTACGGGAGCGGGCGATGGCGCTGCTGTTCATCAGCCACGACCTCGCGGTGGTGGCGCGGACCTCGGAGCGGGTCATCGTCCTCAAGGACGGCCGGGCGGTCGAGGAGGGGCCCGTGCGCGACGTGGTG
Organism: Streptomyces sp. NPDC000594; assembly: GCF_040299965.1. Classification (NCBI taxonomy): domain Bacteria; kingdom Bacillati; phylum Actinomycetota; class Actinomycetes; order Kitasatosporales; family Streptomycetaceae; genus Streptomyces; species Streptomyces sp. NPDC000594. Next base: position 417,107 of record NZ_JBEPCY010000001.1, read on the forward strand.
CGCGCGCCCCGCGACCCGTACACCGCGGCCCTGGTGGACAGCGCCCGCCGACTGGAGCACGCCCTGGACCGACGGAGGACACGATGACACCCACCCCGACCGGTCCCGTACTGGAACTGGACGGCGTCTCCTACGCCTACCGGGGCGGCGCCGCGCCCGTCGTGAGCGACATCCACCTCGCCGTCGCCGCCGGGGAGAGCCTCGCGCTCGTCGGCGAGTCGGGCACCGGCAAGACCACGCTGCTCAGGCTGCTGCTCGGGCTCGCCCGGCCCACCACGGGCACGGTCCGCTTCGACGGCACCGAGCTGCGCCCGCGGGACCGCGAGCTGATGCGGCGCTTCCGGCGCGGTGTGCAGTGCGTCTTCCAGGATCCGTACTCCTCGCTCGACCCGCGCCGGCGCATCGGGTACACCGTGGCCGAGCCGCTGCGCTCGCTCGGCCTGGACGACCGTCGCAGCGCGGCGCCCAAGGTGGCCGCCGCGCTGGCCGCGGTCGGTCTCCCGGCGGACACGGCCGACCGCTATCCGCACGAGTTCTCCGGCGGCCAGCGGCAGCGGATCGCCATCGCCCGCGCGATCGTGTGCGATCCACGGGTGCTCCTCGCCGACGAGCCCGTCAGCGCGCTGGATGTCACCACCCGGGTCACGGTCGTGGACCTCCTCCACGAACTGCGCGAGGAACGCGGTCTGACCCTGGTGATGGTCTCCCACGACCTGTCGGTGGTGGCGTCGCTGTGCGAGCGTACGGCGGTCCTGGAGAAGGGGCGCGTGGTGGAGGAGGGGGCGACGGACCGGGTACTGGGCGCGCCGGAGCACCCGTACACCCAGCGCCTGATGGCGAGCGTGCCCCGCCTGCCGGCGTAGTCGCGTCGCCCCCGGCCGTGGGGTCAGACCGCCGCGCCCGCGATCAGCTTCAGCGCCAGGGCCCGGGTCTCCGCGTCCGCCGTATCCGGGTTGCCGGTCCCGAACGGGGGATCGGGGTCGTACTCCACCGCCAACTCCATGGCCCGGCCGATCTGTTCGTTCGAGAGGCGGGCGGCGAGGTGCAGACCCATGTCGATCCCGGCGGAGACCCCCGCCGCCGTGATGATCTTTCCGGCCTCGACGAACCGCCCCGGCGTGTAGATCGCCCCGACCTCTTTCAGATAGGGGCGGGAGGCCCAGTACGTGGTGGCGGGCACCCCGCGCAGCAGCCCGGCCGCGCCGAGGATCAGTGAACCGGTGCAGACCGAGGTGGTCCAGATGGTGTGCCGGTGGACCCGGCGGATCCAGTCGAGGACCTGGGTGTTGGACATCGAGGAGGTCGTCCCCAGCTCGCCGCCGCCGGGGATCAGCAGCACATCGGGACGCGGCATCTGGCGCAGGGATTTCGCCGCGGCGATTCCCAGCTCGCCGGTGTCCGTCCGGACCAGCCCGGCCTTGGCGGCCACCATGGTGACGCGAACGCCGGGTACCCGGCAGAGCGCCTCATAGGGCCCCACGGCGTCCAGCGCCGTGAACCCCTCGTACAGCAGTACGGCCACCTCCACCCGCTTCCGGTCACCGTCCGCGGCGCTCTCCGGCACCGGAATCGTCACCGGATCCGCTGCCGCCGGACCCGCCGCCGCGGTGGCCGCGATTCCCGCACCCAGCGTCGCCCCCACCATGGTCCGCAGCACTCCACGGCGGTCCTGCCCGTACCGATCACTCATCTTTCGGCCCCTCGCTTGTGTCGGCGTCCTGTGTGCCAGAAGTCGGCTGGAACCCCGGTCGGGTTCCCGGGAAACCGACGCCGGTCCACGCCGAGGGCCGCGCTTCCTGCTGGACCTGCTCCACGCAGCGCTTTACGAGGGCGAGGGCGCGGCCCGGTCGGTGAGGACGAGGTCCAGGAGGCCGGGGAAGCGGGCGTCGAGGTCGTCGCGGCGCAGGGTGAGGAAGAACTTCCGGCCGTCGCGCCGTTGGCGGATCACGCCGCTCTCCCGGAGCATGCGCCAGTGGTGGGTCATGCTCGACTTCGGTACATCGCGCAGGATTTCACCGCAGAACCGTTCCTCGCCGTTGGCCAGCGTACGCGCGGCCTCCAGGCGGACCGGGTGGCCCAGCGCCGCCAGGACGTCGACCAGGCGGATGTCCGAGGTGTCGGGGTGGTGCAGATCCTCCATGACCTCACTGTACGGGAGCCCTCTCCCGGATGAACCGCTCCCGTTGACAGCGACAGCCCAACTGTACGAAGATTTCGTACAGTTGATCGTACGAGAAAGTCGTACGGTTGCTCTCCGTCCCCGCGCGACCCTGCCGCCCTCGGCGGCTCATCCCTGGAGGACTTCCCATGCCCACACCTCTGACCCACCCCGCGAACGACGCGCCGAACACCCCCGCACACGAGGAGTTGGGCGACGAAGCCCTCGCCCGCCGGCTCGGCCCCGGGTTCGCCAGCCGCCATGCCGAGGTCAACGGAGTCCGGCTGCACTATGTGGAGGGTGGCACGGGCGAGCCGCTGATCCTGCTGGGCGGCTGGCCGCAGACCTGGTGGCAGTGGAACAAGGTCATGCCCGAACTCGCCCGCCGGTACCGGGTGATCGCCGTCGACCTGCGCGGCATGGGCGGCTCGGGCAAGCCCGACGGCGGCTACGACAAGAAGACGATGGCCCAGGACATCCGTGAACTCATCCGCCACCTCGGACTGACCTCCGCCAGTATCGCCGGACACGACATCGGCGCCATGGTGGCCTACGCCCACGCGGCCAACCACCCCGAGGCCACCACCCGCGCCGTCCTGCTGGACGTCCCGCACCCGGACGCGAGCTTCGCCGCGCTCACCCTGCTCCCCGGCCCGGACCAGGCCACCGGCCCGGTCATCGGCGGCCGGGTCCATCTGTGGTGGCTCGCCTTCAACCAGGTCAGGGGCCTGCCCGAGGAGCTGCTGGCCGGCCGCTCCCGGAGTCTGATCGACTGGCTCTTCACGTCCATGGCACACGACCCGGACACCCTGGACGACTTCTCCCGCCGGGTCTACGCGCACGCCTACGCCACCCCTGACGCCATCCGCGCCGGAAACGGCTGGTACCAGGCGTTCAACCGTGACATCGCCGACGAACGCGCCTACGGGCCGGTGACCGTGCCGCTCCTGGTCCTCGGCGGCGGCGACAGCAACTACCCCTATCTCCGCGATCTGATGCCCGCCAAGGGCACGGATGTGACCGTGCGGGAAGTCGCCGACTGCGGCCACTACATCCCCGAGGAGAAGCCCCGGGCCGTCATCGACGCCCTGACCGATTTCCTGGGCTGAGCCCGGCGGACCCCGGCTGCCACCGGCCTGCCGCAGGAGGTCAGCGGGTGCGGTGGGCGCCGCCGTTCACATGGAGGACCTGGCCGGTGATGTGGCGTGCGCCGGGGGAGGTGAGGAAGGCGACGGTCGCCGCGATGTCCTCGGGGGTGCCCGCGCGGCCGGTCGCGGTCGCGGACACCAGCTGCTCCCGGCGGGTGTCGGTGAGGCGGTCGCGGAAGAACTCCGTCTCCCGGGTGTATCCGGGGGACACCACGTTCGCGGTGATGTCCCGGGCGCCGAGTTCGGTGGCCAGGTCCAGGTTCCAGGAGGTCAGCGCGGCCTTCGCGGCGCCGTAGGAGCCGGCGCCCTGGTCGGCGGCGATGGAGCCGATCTGGACCACCGCGCCTCCGGGGGTGAGCCGTTCGCCGACCGCGAGGGTGGTCAGGACTGCGGTGAGCAGATTGGCGTCCAGATTGGCGCGGAAGGCGCGGGCGCGGGACGCCAGCTCCGCCGCCGTGCCCCGGAGGTCGGGACCGGGCCCGGTCCCGGCGTCGGCGTCGGCCTCGGTGAAGTCGGTATTGCCGCCCGCGTTGTTGACCAGGACGTCGAGTGTCGCGGGAAGCTCCGCCAGGAGTGCGGTGAGCGCCGCCGGGTCGGTGTGGTCGCACACCACGGCGCGGGCGCCGGTCTCCCGGGCGACAGCGGTCAGCGGGTCCTGGCGGCGGCCGGTGACGACGACCCGGTCGCCCGCCTCCGTGAAGTGCCGGGTGAGGGCGCGGCCGATGCCCGTGCCGCCGCCGGTGATCAGGATGTCGCGAGCCATGAGGAACCCCTTGTGCGGTATGGTCAGGTCTACGTTTAGGTCTTAATTTAGATCTGAATCTAACACCGGGGAGAGCGCTGTGACAGAGATTTCCGGCCCGGCGGCGGGAGCGCCGGGTGAGCGGGGCCCGGGAGTCCCCGACACCGCCGAGGACATCGCCGCAGCTTGGGAGCGTGAACGGCCCGGTACCCCGGTCTCCTCCATCGGGATCGTCACCCCCGTCTGGCAGCTGGCCAAACTCCTCGGTGACGACCGGCGCCGGGTGCTGGCCCAGGCGGGGGTGGACGCCGCCACCCTGGACCTGCTGAGCACGCTGCGGCGGAGCGGATCCCCGTACACCCTCAGCACCCGTGAGCTGTCGAGCCGTTCCCTGGTCACCGCCGGAGCGATCTCCCAGCGGGTCGCCCGCGCCGAGCACGAGGGGCTGGTCCGCCGGGTGCCCGGCGGGGGCCGGCCCCGTACCGTCCTGGTCTCCCTCACCCCTGCGGGCCATGAGCTGGTCGAGGCCACGGTCGACCAGGTGCTGCGCCGGGAGGCGGAACTGCTCGGCGGGCTCGGCCCGCAGGAGCAGCAGGACCTCGCCGCGCTGCTCAAGGTGCTGCTCCGCACGGTGCAGGACCGGGTGGGGGACCATGGGCTCACCCAGGTGGGTCAGGACTGAACGCCGCCGGGCGGGTGCGGGGCGGCCCGGTGAGCGGGAGCCGGCGCGGCACCCGTCGGCCGTGGAGGGCGAGCGTCCAGCGCGGCAGGATCCGCCCCCAGGGGCGGACCAGGCCCCAGAGCGGGAAGACGCCGAGTGCGGCCGGGCCGGCGCTGTCCCCGGCACCGCCTCGCCCGGGAGGGTCAACCGGTCCTGGTGGCCGGGGCGTGGGCCGTCAGCAGCTCCTCGGTGCGCAGACGCAGCCGGCGGGCCTCTTCGAGGGAGAAGGCGGGGCCGTGGGGGAGGAGGGGTGCGTCGCGGACAAAGGCGCTGAGCGGGGTGGCGGGCGGACTGTCGAGGACGCGGAGGACCGGGAGCACGGCTTCCCGGACCGGCCGGGCGGTTCGGCGGAGGGCGGCGATCAGGGACAGGGTGTCCGGGGTGTACTCCCCGGAGAAGCCGGTGCTGACCGTCCCCGGGTGGAACAGGACGTACCGCACGCGTGTCCCCGGCCGCAGGTCCGCGTAGGCCACGCCGAGCAGGTCGTTGAGGCGTCCGCCCTGGGCGAGCGCGGTATGGCCGTCGTAGTCGCGGGTGAGCTGGAGGTCGTCCCAGTGGATCCGTCCTGCGCCGCCGGGGCCCGCGACATTGAGGACGACCGGCCGGTCGGCGGAGTCGAGCAGGTCCGTCAGCCCGTGGCTCAGGACGAAGCGGCTCAGATAGAAGTGGGCGAAGGTGTTCTCGAAGCCTTCGGCGGTGACCAGGCGGGTGGTACGGAAGTGGCGGGCGCACAGCACCAGGGCATCGACCTTCGCGAAGGACGACCGGAGCGTGTCGAGCAGGGTGCCGGTCTCCGAGAGCAGGCTCAGATCGGCGCGGAGAAAGTGGGCCCGGGGGGCCGCGCCGTGTCGTCGCGCGGTCCTCAGCCATGCCTCGCCCTTCGCCGCGTCGCGCCCGACGACCACCACCTCGTCGCCCCGCTCCAGACAGGTGTGGGCGAGTGCCCTGCCGATGCCGTCCGTGCCTCCGGTGATGACATAGGTCCTCATCGCGGTCCTCCTCGCTCGTGTCGGGGGCTCACAGGAACCGCGCCGCGATCTTCTCGGGGGTGAGCCGGACGGTCACCAGCTCCGGCAGGACGGCGTGGGCCGCCGGGTTGTGCTCGGCATAGGTCCTGCCGGTGTACTTGACGGCCAGCCGGTCCATGCGCTCGCGGCTGCCCTGGCTCTCGAACCGGGCCGTGCCGCTGATCGAGGCGTACCCGTAGGGCTCGTCCGCCGGGTTCACCATCACATTCAGCCGTGGATCGCGCCGCAGATTGCGTACTTTGCGCATGTTGGCACCGGTCACGAAGAAGAGGTCGTCACCCTCCCTCCCGATCCAGACCACCGACTGGTGCGGGCTCCCGTCGGGCCGCAGGGTCGCCACGGTGGCGAAGACCCGGGTGTCGAGGGCTTCCTTGAGCTTCAGGGAGAGATGGACCGGGCTCATGCGTGACTCCTGACGGGGTACGGACGCCGTGCGGCGGGCATGTCGAACCAATCAAGTGTCACAACTATGTGGCAGTTGGCAAAGAATACGCAACAGGCATGGGGTGATTGAAGGGTGCGGCTGCCACGCCCCGCATAGACTTCGGTCACGATGAGAGCTGACGCGGAACGCAACCTGGACGCGGTCCTCCAGACCGGCGCGCGCCTGCTGGCGGCCGACCCCGGGGTGAGCATCGCGGTGATCGCGGCGGCGGCGGGGGTCGACCGGCGCACCGTCTACCGCCGTTTCACCACGCGGGAGGAGCTGCTGGCCGCTGTCCACACGGCCAAGCTCGATGCCTGTGAGCGGGTCGTCGCCGAGGCGCGATTGACCGAGGCGCCCGTGATGGTCGCCCTGCACCGCTACGCGGAAGGCATCATCGCCGTCAGCAGACGGTTGCCGGTGGATGTGCGGCAGGTGCAGGACGAGGCGGCGGCGGAGCGTCTTCGCGGATTGATCGGGCGGCTCGACGGTTTCCTGGACCGCGCGGTGCGCGAAGGCGTCATCCGCCCCGGGCTTCCCGACGGCTGGGCCCGCTCCCTGCTCGTCCATCTCACCGCCATGGCCGCGCATGAGATGCCGGAGCTGACGAGCGCCCAGGGGGCCGACATGGTGGTCCAGTCACTGATCACCGGACTCCGCCCCGTCTGAGCCTCAAGGGGTGCAGACGACGCCCGCGCACTGGGCGGGTTCGGCATTGCCGCTCGCCCGGTTGCCCCCGCCGTCGGCATTGCCCGGATCGGCGAGGATGCCCCAGCCGTCATTGCCCCGGGCGATGTTGTCCTGAAGGGTGTGGACGGCCTTCGAGACGAAGATGCCACCGCCCTGATTGGCGTCGGTGGTATTGCCGACCAGGCGGTTGCCGGTTCCGGGGGCCGCCTCTCCCTCGACAAGGATGCCCCGTGATCCGTTGTGGCCCGCCTGGTTGAGCCGCAGGGAGTTGTTGAGCGACAGCTCCAGACTGATGCCGTCCCCGGTGGTGTGGTCGGCGACATTGGACTCGATCAGATTGTCATGGGCCTGGCTCAGCTCGATGCCGCCGGTGTTCCTGCTGACGTCGTTCCCGGTGACCGTGTTGCCATGGGCCGACTGGAGGACGATCCCGCTGTCGCCGTTGTCCTGGAGCGTGTTGGACCGCAGATGGTTCCCGGCGGAATCGGAGACGGTCAGCCCGGCGTCCTGGTTCCGGGAGGACGTATTGGACCGGACGAGATTGCCGTTCGAGCCGAGCCGCAGGGCGATGGCGCCGTCGCTGCTGTCGCTGACGGTGTTGGTCAGCAGGGTGTTGCCACCGGAGCCCTCCAGGATCAGCCCGCCGTCCCCGCTGTCGGCGATCAGATTGCCCTCCAGACGGTTGTCGGTGGAGTCCTGGACGAGGACACCCTCACCCTGGTTGGCGGTGATCGTGTTGTCGGCGACCGCGTTGCCGCTCGATCCGCCGGTGATCAGGACACCCCGCTGGGCCTGCCGGTCGATGAGATTGTCGCGTACGTGGTTGTCCTCGGCGTTGTCGAGTTCGATACCGGCGAGTTCGTTGTCGTGCAGGGTGAGCCCCTTGACGACATTGCCCGAAGCGCCGGAGCCGAGCCGCACTCCGTGGTCGAACTGCTGGACGCGGGCGGACGTACCGCTCCCCTGGGTGAGAACGGTGTTGTCGAACCCGTTGTTGCGGATCCCGACGCCCAGGCCCACGCCGTCGACGGTGTGTCCATTGAGGTCGATGGTGATGCCGTCGGCGCCGAGGACCAGACCGTCGCCGGGGCAGTCGAGCAGATCGGCGGTGAGCACGATGTCGGCCGTGACCGTCTGGCCGCAGGAGAGCTGCGCGGCGTATGCCTCCGTCGGGTGGACCGACCAGCTGAACAGCGCGGCCGCTCCCGCCGCCGCGAACCATCCTGAAGAGAGCTTCCTGGAGAGGCGGATCATGCCGGGACCCCTTCTGCCATGGTGCCACCGGCCGCGCCTGCGGGGTCATGTGCGGACCCGTGGGCCGGAGACGGGACGGAGACGACCCGTCCTCCCGCACAGGGTCGGGCGAAGGCGGTCCGAGGGCCATGGAGCGGCGGAGAATGACCTGAGCCGGGCGAAGGTTGGCTGAATCATGGATATGAGTGGCATATCCACTCATCCATGCCTCCCGCCGTCCCCTCTCCGCTCGGCCGGCTCGGCCTCCGCCGGCCGTCAGATCCAGCCCCGGCGTACCGCCTCCACACCGGCCTGGAAGCGGCTGCGGGCGTCCAGCCTGCCGGTCAGCTCGGCGTTCATCCGCCGTACCGTACGCAGCGACACCCCGAGGCGGCGTGCGATGGTGTCGTCCGTATGGCCCTTGGCGAGCAGGCGCAGCAACTCCTTCTCCTGCGGACTGAGGCCATGGCGGTCGTGGGGCGGGGTGGGGCCGACCGGGTTGGCCCGCGCCCAGTACTCCTCGAAGAGCAGCCGGGCGACCGTGACGGCACCGATGCTGCGCAGCTCCAGCGCTCCGGCCCGCCCGTCCCTCGGATCGAGCGGTACGAGGGCCACTTCACGGTCGAAGATCACCATCGGGATCGCCAGGGACGGCAGGGTACGGGTCTCGCCGCCCATGTTGCCCAGCCAGTTGACGTAGCGCACGGTCTCCGGCGCGTTGCGGAAGCTGTCCTGGTAGATGCTGCGGATACGGACGCCACGGGCCAGCGCCCGCTGGTCGAGCGGGCGGTTGTCGGCGATGGCGTCGGGTGACTGGGCGCCGCCCGGCAGCAGGGAAAGGTATTCGAACCGGACCAGTTCGGCGAGTTCGGCCAGGCGCACCCGCATCTCGTTGCGGCCCTCCAGCCGCTTGACGACATCGTAGCCGCGCGGCAACTGGGCGGTGCGGCGGGCGGTGAGGGTGGAGACGGCGGTTCTCGCCTCCTCCAGGCCGCGCTGCTGTCTGGCGAGTTCGGCCTCTCTGCGGGAGAGCAGATAGGAGAGGCCGACATCGGGGTCGGTGGCGCGGAAGAGCTGTTCGCCGGCGGCGTGGACCTCCGCCTGGTCCAGTAAGCAGAGATCGGCGAGGCGATCGAGCGCGGAGCGTACCTCGCCCTCGCTCCAGCCGACTCTGGTCACGATCTGGTCGAGTCTGAGTTCCGGTTCCTCCAGGAAGAGCCGGTAGACAGCTTCTGTCTGCGGGTCCAGCCCGAGTGCGTCAAACATTACTTCCCCCCAAACCTCCGGTTACGCACACCACTTCGTCCGACTGCGCAGGGGTGGGCGCGAGTGCAGGATCCGACCGGGTGCTGCGGCCGGACCGGGCGGGGTGCCGCCGGTGAACATCCTCAGGCCTGCCTATGGTATGGACCAGTGGAGGGGCGTGGCCGAAAGGTGACGGGCATCTCACTGCCAGCGGATCGGTTACGGCAGCTCGGCGGCGATGCGCGGACCGGCTTCCGGTGGCAGCCGGTCGCGATGGAACTGCCTGCCACCCACCGGGGTGGCCGAGCCCCCGGCCGGCTGGCAAGAATCTGCGGGCGGGCCGAAGGAGAATCCGGCCCCACTGCCGAGGGGAGCAGCCACATGACGAATCCACCACGCGGACCGGCGGTCTGTCCGTCCCCCGTCCGAGGGCTTCCCCGGGCCGTGACGGGCGTGTCCCCGGGGCCGCCCGCCACCGTCCCGGGGAGGGCCCCGGGCGGGGCCGGCCGGGGATGAGCCCCGAGCGCGCCGCCGCATGCACCTCGTGACCGCGCTGCTGATCCTTGTCGGGACCCGAGAGTCCCACCGCACCCCCGAGCCCGGTGAATTGGCCGAGATCATGCGATCGTTCCGGCGGCCCCGGGCCGCCGGTGACGCCAGTGTCCCGGCACATCTGCACACCGTCGCGGGCTCGGACCGGGTCCATGCCGCGCTCTTCATGGAGACCGTCGACCCGGTCGACGCCGAAGGTGCCGCCTTCGGATTCCTCGCCGGGGTGCTCGCCTGTTGCCCGCCGCCCGTGGGCTGGGCGCTGGCGGCCTTCGGGCGGGTGGAGCTGACCAGTGACGCCGAACCGAGAAGTCAGGAAACGAAATGCCAGGGGAAAGACCCACCGTGTCCGTGATCATCCCCAACTACAACTACGAGAAGACCCTGAGGGTCGTCCTGGAGTCGGTGTACGCGCAGACCCTCGCCCCGCTGGATGTGGTGGTCGTCGACGACCACAGCACCGACAACTCTCCGGCGATAGCCGGGGAGTTCCCCTGCCTGCTGGTGTCCACACCGGTCAACCAGGGGGTCTCGGCGGCGAGGAACCTCGGGGTTCGGCACTCCCGGGGGGAGATCCTCTTCTTTCTGGACTCGGATGTCGCGCTCGCCCCCGACGCCCTCGCCAACGCCGTCGACCTGCTGATGAGCGACCCCGGTACGGGGTGTGTGCACGGCATCTACGATGTCGAACCGCTCTTCGACGACGGTCCGGTGGAGCGCTACCGCGTGCTCCACGCGCACTTCTGGCGGCGGCGCAGCGTCGGTGTGGTCGGCACCGCGATCTTCGCCCTGGCGGCGATGCCACGGGCGGTCTTCGAGGAGGTCGGCCCGTTCGACGAGAATCTTCGTGACTCGGAGGACGTGGAGTACAGCGACCGGCTCGGCGCGGCGTACCGGATCAGGATGACCGAGACGGTGGTGGGGCGCCATGACGATGTGGACCGCCTCGGGCCGATGCTCGTGGAGCAGTTCCGCCGCTCGCAGCTCCTGGTGCCGGTGGCGGCGGTGGAGCGCCGGGGCGGCGGGCTGAAGGCCAACCGGCCGGCCGGGGCGCTCGCCGCCGCCCTGGTGCCGGCCACCCTGCCGCTCGGCCTGGTGGCCCCCTGGCTGCTGGCGGTGCCGGTGGCCTGTCTGTTCTGGTTCGCGCTGGCCGACCCGGGGCTGGCCCGGTTCGCCGCCCGGCACCGGGGCGCGGGCTTTCTGTCGTGGTTCCTGCTGGCGCACTTCCTGGTGCATCTGGCGCTGGTGTCCGGCGCCCTGATCGGGGCGGTGCGCTGGGTGGTCGACCCCCGCTTCGGGCCCTCGGTCCGCCGGCGTGCGGACCGGGCCGGCGGCGGGGACGAGGGCCGGGGCCGTGAGGATCCGGCGGCGGTCGGCCGGTGAGTGATCCCCACCCGGCGCCGCCCCGTACGAGCGCCGACCCGTCCAGCCCGTCAGACCTGTCCGGCTCGCCCGTCCCGGAGCCTGCCCCGGCGCCCGTATCCGCCCCCCGCTCGATGCGCTCCCGGATCCTGCGCATCCTTGCCGCCGTTGTCCTGCTCGGTGCGACGGCCCTGGCGGTCGGCGGCTCGCTGGAGGCCGCCGGTGCGGAGGTCTCCGCCGCCGCCCGTGCCCCCGGCGGGCCCCTGCTGCTGGTCGCCGCCGTGTTGGCCAACGCGGCGGGCCTGACCCTGTCGATGCTCTCCTGGCGGGTGCTGGTCGTGGACGGCGGCAGCCGGCTGCCGATGCCCGTCGCCGCCCGGATCTTCTTCATCGGATTCATCAGCAAGTTCATCCCCGGCCGGATCTGGGGCGTGCTCGCCCACCTCCAGCTCGGCCGGGACGCGGGGGTGGCGCCCGAGCGGATGCTCTCCGGCTTCGGGCTCGGCCTGGTGATCGGCATCGCCACCGGCGCCGGTGCCGGACTGCTGGTGGCACCCACCGTCCTCGGCGGATACGCCTGGGCCCTCGCGCCGCTGGTGCTGCTGGCCGCCGCCGCCTACGCCCGCCCCGGATGGGTGAACCGGCTGGTGGCGCTGGCCATGAGGCTGGCCCGGCGGCCCGCCGTCGAGCCGGGTTCGCCGCGGGCCGTACGCCGCTCGATCCTGCTGGCGCTGGCCTCCTGGGCGGTGTCCGGTCTCCATCTCTGGGCGCTCGCCGTGCTCTTCGGCGCACCGGCCGTGCCCTCCCTGGCGGTGTCCGTCGGAGGGTTCGCCCTGGCCACCGTCGCGGGCAGCCTGGCCTTCGTCCTGCCCGACGGCATCGGCGCGCGGGAGCTGGTGCTGCTCGCCCCGCTGGCCGCCGTGATGCCGCTGTCCGCCGCGACCGCCGCGGTGATCGCGAGCCGTCTGGTCTGTGTCCTCAGCGAGGTCGCCACCACGGGTGCCGCCCTGCTCTGGGCCCGGCTCGCCCGCCCCGCTCCGCCCGCCCTGTCCCGTACCGCCGTTCCCGAAGGGGTCCGATGACCGCCGCCGCACCACTGATCAGCCTGGACGAGGCAGAGGAGTTGACGATCGGTCAAGTCCACGATCTGTACCGCTCGCACGTCAACAAGAGCCAGGTGGCCCTGATGACCTCCTTCGGCTTCGGCCGGGAGCTGGTCGACCGCGCCGAGGGCGCCTGGATCCACACCCGCGACGGCCGCCGCATCCTGGACTTCACCGGCGGCGTCGGCGTGCTCAACCACGGCCACAACCACCCCCGTATCCTGGCCGCCCGCAAGCGCTTCCAGGAGCGGCAGCGGATGGAGGTCCACAAGACCTACTTCTCCCCGTATGTCGCCGCGCTGGGCCACAACCTCGCCCGGCTGCTGCCGGGGGACCTCGGGATGTCCTTCTTCCCCAACTCCGGTGCGGAGGCCGTGGAGGGAGCGGTCAAACTCGCGTACAAGTACCACGCCGGACGCCGGGCGCGGATCCTCCACGCCGACATCAGCTTCCACGGCAAACTCCTCGGCTCCGGAAGCCTGACGGGCAGCGCCCAGTCCTCCGCCTTCACCTTCCCCGGCATCCCCGGGGTCGCCACCTTCACCTACGGCGACCTGGAATCGGTGCGCGCGGCCGTCGCCCGAGCCCGGGACGCCCAGGGGCGCTGCGACGTCTACGCGATCCTCATCGAACCCTTCTCGGCCTCCACCATGAACGAGTGCTCGGAGGAGTTCCTGCGCGGGCTGCGCCGGCTGTGCACCGCCGAGGACATCGTGCTGATCTTCGACGAGATCTACACCGGCTGGGGCAAGACCGGCAGCCTGTTCCACTTCATGCGCTACCCGGGCCTGGTGCCCGATGTGGTCACCACCTCCAAGGCCTTCGGCGGCGGCAAGTCCTCCATCTCCGCCTTCGTCGCCCGCGAGCCCGTCTTCAAGAAGGCCTACGACAACCTCGGCGACGCCATGCTCCAGTCCACGAGCACCACCTACTACGGCTTCGGCGAGGAGACCGCCACCGCCATCGAGGCCGTCAACATCGTGGTCGAGGACGACTACCCGGCCCGCGCCCGCGACCTCGAACGGGTGCTCCGCCCGGGTCTGGAACGGCTGCGCAAGCAGTTCCCCGACATCATCGCCGACATCCGGGGCGCCGGGGCGCTGCACGGGGTGTTCCTGGACGGCGGCCCGCGCATCCTCGACCTCGTCGCCAGGCTCGCCCCCGGCGGCCTCGCCCGCGACCCGCTGCTGCGCACCAAGCTGATCACCTGCGCGGTGATCCAGGCGATGTACCAGGAGCACCAGGTGTTCCTCTACTACACCCTCAACGGCCGCAGCCCGCTGGTCGTCGCCCCGCCGCTGGTCGCCGGGGTCGAAGAGGCGGAGATCTTCCTCGACGCCTTCGAGCAGACCCTCGCCAAGGGCCTCACCCGGCTGCTCACCTCCTTCGTCAAGGACAAGGCGGTCTCCCGATGGGCCTGAGCATCGCCGTCACCGGAGCCGCCGGCATGCTCGGCTCCCATCTGGTCGCCCGGCTGGCCGCCGACGGGCACGAGGTCACCGGGATCGATCTGCGCCCCGCCGACAGCACCCCGGAGGGCGCCCGCCATCTGCTCGCCGACATCCGCGACACCGCCGCCCTCGCCCGTGCCTTCACCGGGGCCGACGCCCTGGTGCACTGCGCCGCGGCGCTGCCCAGCTATCCCGTCGACCAGATCCGCTCCATCACGGTGGACGGCACCCGCAGCGTCCTCACCGCCGCCGAACGGACCCGTATCCCGCGCGTGGTGCACATCTCCTCCACCGCCGTCTACGGGCTGCCCAAGCGGGTGCCCACCCCCGAGGAGCACCCGCGCGAGCCCGTCGACCCGTACAGCGGCGCCAAGGCGGAGGCGGAGACGGTCTGCGAGGAGTTCCGCGCCCGGGGGATGTGCCTGCCGGTGCTGCGCCCCAAGACCTTTGTCGGGCCCGGCCGGATGGGCCTCTTCTCGATGCTCTTCGAATGGGCGGACGAGCGGCGGAACTTCCCGGTCCTCGGGCGCGGCGACGTCCGGATCCAGATGTTCGGCATGGCCGACCTGGTGGACGCGGTGGTACTCACCCTGGAGGCACCGCCGGAGATCGCCAACGATGTGTACAACGTCGGCGCCGCCGAGTTCGGCACCATCCGCGAGGACTTCCAGGCCGTCCTGGACGCCGCCGGGCATGGCAAGCGGGTCGTCCCGCTGCCCGCCGGACCCGCCCTCGCCGTGCTGCGGGGCCTGGAGCGCACGAAGCTCTCACCCGTCTACGGCAGGCTGCTGTACAAGCTGCTGGACGACAGTTACGTGGACATCAGCCGCGCCCGCGAACGGCTCGGCTTCCAGCCCCGGCAGTCCAACCGCGACGCCATCCTGCGCACCTACGCATGGTGGCGCACCCTGCCCGCCGCCCGCGCCGCCACCGGCGGCCGGACCAGCCGCGACCCCTGGAGACAGGGAGCGCTCGGGCTGGCCAAGGTCCTCTTCTGACCCCCTGGAGCCCCAGCAGTGGACAGCCATGCCGTGGACATCCCGAAGATCTCCGCCACGCCCCGGCGCGTGGCCGCCCCACCAGCCTCCACCACCCCTCCCGCACCTCAGGCGGAGGCCGCCGAACCGCGCCGCCGGCCCTGGGCGGACCTGCTGACCCTGATCCGCCCCGGCCAGTGGGTGAAGAACCTGGCCGTCGTACCGCTCGTCCTGCTCGACACCCGCCACTGGACCTCCTCCGGCGCGGGCCGGATCCTGCTGGCGCTGGTCGTCTTCACCCTCGCCTCCGCGATCGTCTATGTGGTCAACGACCTCGCCGACCGCGAACGCGACCGGCTCCACCCGGACAAGCGGGACCGCCCGCTCGCGGCCGGACGGATCGGCACCGGCGGAGCCCTCGCCCTCGCCGCCGTCCTGGCCACCGCCCTGACCGCCGCCGTCCTGGCCCGCCCGGTCGCCGAGTCCTGGCCGGTCGCCGTCTATCTGCTGATCAGCATCGGCTACAGCCGGGGACTCAAACACATCCCCCTGCTGGACGCGTTCATCGTGGCCACCGGCTTTGTGCTGCGCCTCGCCCAGGGCTGCGTCGCCCTGGGCAGGCCGGTGCCCTACTGGCTCGCCATCTGCGTCTTCTCCTTCTGCCTGCTGCTCTCGCTCGGCAAACGACGGCATGAACTCATCGCGGCCGAACTGGGCCACCGGCCCGCGCTGCGCGGCTACACGGTCGCCTTCGCCGATCATCTGATCGCCGTGACCGCCGGCCTGACCGCCGTCGCCTATCTGCTGTTCCTCCACGAGGAGGCGGCCTTCGCCGGTGCCGCCCACACCGCGGCACGGCTCTCCGCGCTCTGCGCGATCTTCGGCCTGGCCCGCTACCTCCAGGTGCTGCTGGTCGAGGAGGGCGGCGGCAACCCCGTCCGGGTCCTGCTGCGGGACCGCGCCACCCTGGTCAACTCCGCGCTGTGGGCCCTGCTCATCGGCACCGCGCTGCTCCTGGCGGCGTCCGCGGCCTGACCGCGTACCCCGCACGGGCGTACCCCTCACGGGCGTACCCGCACCCCGTGCCACGCACCTCCGCGCCGGTCCCGCCGGCCGACCCTCCGTGCCCTGCCCGCCTGCCCGAAAGGCATGCCCCGACATGACCCGCCCCACCGGAAACCCCCTGGTCTCGGTCGTCATCCCGAACTACAACTACGGCCGCGCCCTGGAACTCTGCCTGCGCGCCGCCCAGGCCCAGACCTACCGGCCCCTGGAGATCCTGCTCGTCGACGACTGCAGTACCGACGACTCGGTGGCCGTCGCGCAGTCCCTCGGTGTACGGGTCGTCAGCACCGGGGTCAACAGCGGAGTCGCCATCACCCGCAACACCGGAGCCGCCCACGCCGGCGGCGAGATCGTGGTCTTCGTCGACTCCGATGTGGCCATGGAACCCGA
Organism: Streptomyces sp. NPDC000594; assembly: GCF_040299965.1. Lineage (NCBI taxonomy): Bacteria > Bacillati > Actinomycetota > Actinomycetes > Kitasatosporales > Streptomycetaceae > Streptomyces > Streptomyces sp. NPDC000594. The sequence continues at coordinate 433,393 of NZ_JBEPCY010000001.1, forward strand.
CGCCGTCGCCCACGCCGTCGCCATGCTCCGGGAGAACCCCCGTATCGGCGCGGTCTGCGGCACCTACGACGCGGAACCACTGATCCGTGACAGCCTCATCGAGGAGTACCGCTGTCTGCACCAGTACTACTGGCTCGCCGAGCACGAAGGGCGGATCGGCACCCTGCACACCGCCATCTGCGCGATGCCGGCCGAGGTCTTCGCCGAGATCGGCCCCTTCAACCCCAAGCTGCGCCACACCGAGGACGGCGACTACGCCGCCCGGATCTGCCGCCACTACGAGGTGCACAGCTCCACCACCGTACGCGGACGCCACGACCACGACGACACCTGGCGGGTGGTGCTGCGCAAGGTCTTCCACCGCACCCGGCTGCACATCCCGCTCTATGTCCGCCGCCGCGACCTGCCCGGCGGCATCGCCACCGGCCCCCGCGCCGGAGCCAGCGCCGCCGCCCTGCTGGCCCTGGCCACCGTACCCACCCTGCTGCTCGGCGCCCTCTGGCCGCTGCTGCCGGCCGGGCTGGCCCTGATGTCGCTGCTCGCCGACAGCTCCCTGTACGCCTTCGTGTTCCGGCGCAGGGGGTTCTGGTTCACCGCCTACTTCGCCTTCGCGCACTTCGTCGTCAACGCCGCCATCGCCCTCGGCGCGGGCATCGGCGTCCTCCAGTGGCTCACCTCCCGGCGCTTCCGCGGTCTGTACGACCCGCCGGTGCCGCAGGACGCCGGGCGGACCACCGGAGCGACGGCGTGAGCGCACCCGCCGAACCCGTCCCGGCCACCGCACCCGCCGACGGCCCGCCCGCCGCGCCTCCCGGCGGGCCCGCCGCCGCGTCCGCCGCCGGGGCGGCCACCGCACCACCCGCCCGGCCGGACCGCCGGACCCGCGCGGCCCGTACCACCGGCACCCTGCTCTTCGCCCTCGCCGCCCTCTGGGCACTCAACACCGTCCTGCGCACCGCGTTCAGCGGCCGGTGGTGGCTCTGGAACGGTGTCGACCTCGCACCGCCCCTCGCCTATCTGGCCGTCCCCCTCGTCCTGCTGGTACCCGCCCTGCCGCTCCGCCGACTGCGCCGGACCACCCTGCTCCTGCTCGCCCTCGCCCTGCTCCTGGGCGCCGGGCAGGCGGGCGTCCACCCCGGAGCCCTGCTGCGCGACCGGCCGCCGGTACCCGCCGGAGCCCTGCACGTGGTCACCTGGAACACCTTCTTCTGGCACCAGGACAGCGACCCCGAGCGCTTCTACACCTATCTGCGCGACCAGAACGCCGACATCTATCTGCTCCAGGAGTACCAGAACGCCCGAGGGGACCGGCCCGCCCCGATCGACGACCTCGCCCGGATCAGGGCCGCCTTCCCCGGCTACCGGATCGCGACCGAGGGAGCCTTCCTCACCCTCTCCCGCCACCCCATCACCCTCACCCGCGCACTGCGCCCGGCGGGGCTGCCGGAACCGGACACCGACTGGCCCGACTACTGGAACATCCGGGCGCTGCGCACCGATGTCAGCGTCGGCGGACGCACCCTGTCGCTCTACAACACCCACCTGCCCGACCTGCTCAATGTCGACCGCAACCCGCTGACCCCGGCCTACTACCACGCCCTCGACGAGCACGCCCACCGCCGACTGCTGCACTTCCGCGAACTCCGCGCCGATCTGGACGCCAACAGCCACCCGGTGGTGCTCGGCGGCGATCTCAACACCCTGCCGGGCAGCGAGGACCTGCGCTGGTTCCGGGGCCTGCGCGACACCGCCGAGTCCGGCACCGATCTCTACCCGGCGACCTTCCCGGCCGGGCCCGCCGCGGCGTGGCGGCTCGACTGGACCTTCGCATCGCCGGACATCGACATCCACCGCCAGACGCTGGACGACCCGCCCGGGGGCCTCTCCACCCACCGGCTGATCGACCTCCGGCTCTCCCTGCCCCCACCGCCGTCCGCCCGTCCGGACGGCGCCCGTCCGGCCCCCGCGCACCCGAAGGCCCAGCCATGAACCCCAAGGCCCAGCCATGAACCCCAAGGCCCAGCCATGAACCCCAAGGCCCAGCCATGGACCCCAAGGCGCAACCATGAACCCGAAGGCACAGCCATGAACCCGAAGGTCCAGCCATGACCACCGCCCGCGCCACGCGCCCGTACCGCTTCGACCTGACCGTCGTCCTCACCTACTACCTGCCGTACACCAGCGGGCTGACCGAGGTCGCCCGGACGCTCGCCGAAGGGCTGGCCGCACGGGGCCGGCGGGTCGCGGTGGTCGCCTCCCGCCACGATCCGTCCTCGCCGGTACGGGAGCGGGTGAACGGGGTGGAGGTGTTCCGCGCGCCCGTCGCCGCCCGGATCGGACGCGGCGTGCTCAGCCCCGGCTTCCTCCCGCTCGCCGCCCGGCTCGCCCGCGCCTCCCGGGCCGTCAACATCCATCTGCCGATGCTGGAGGCGGGCCCGCTGGCCGTCCTCGCGGGCCGTACCCCGGTGATCACCACCCACCACGACGACGTCTGGCTGCCCCCCGGCCGCCTCGCCGGACTCCAGGTCCCCGTCGTGGACGCCTCGGTCGCCACCGCGCTGCGCCGCTCCGCCGCCGTCGTGGTCAACAACACCGACCATGCCGAACACTCCCGCCACTGGCCGCTGATGCGCGACCGCCTCGCCGTGATCCCCCCGCCCTGCCGGGTTCGGGAGCCGGCCCCCGCCACCTTCCGGGACGGGCCGGGCCCGCACTTCGGGTTCCTCGGGCGGATCGCCCCCGAGAAGGGCCTGCACCATCTGGTCGACGCCTTCCGCACCATCGAGGACCCCACCGCCCGGCTGCTGATCGCGGGCGACTACTCCCAGGTGGCCGGCGGCAGTGTGGTCGGCGCGCTGCGCGAGCGCTCCACGGGGGACCGGCGGATCCGCTTCACCGGATTCCTCACCGACCGGCAGGTGTCCGAGTTCTACACCTCCCTGGATGTCTTCGCGCTGCCGTCGGTGGCCGAGGAGTCCTTCGGCATCTCGCAGACCGAGGCGATGATGATGGGCGTCCCCTCGGTCGCCGCCGACGCCCCCGGCATGCGGGTACCGGTCACCAGCACCGGATTCGGCCGGCTCTTCCCGCCCGGAGACGCCGCCGCGCTCGCCGCCGCCCTGCTGGAGGCCGCCGCCTTCCCGTCCGGGCAGCGGGCCGATGGCGGTCGGGCCACCCGGGCCCGCTACGGCGCCGACGGCTGCCTGGACAGTTACGACACCCTCCTGGACACGCTCGGTGCGGCCGGCCGGGTGGCCGTATGACGCTCGGTCGGTTCGCCCTGGTGGCAGCCGTCCTGTGGGCCGTCTTCCTCCTGGCCCATCTGCTGCTCAACGGGCGCTGGTGGGGCTGGCTGCTGCCCTCGCTGGCCCCGCCGCCGCTCTTCGCGGCGGTGCCCGTCCTCCTCGGCGCGCTCGGTCTCATCGCGGGCGGGCCACCGGGCCTGGCCGCCACCGCGCTGGCCGCCGCAGCCCTGGCCGCCGGTGCCGGTCAGAGCGGACTGAGGCCCGGGGCACGGCTGCCCGGGGCGCTGCGCGGCCGACGCCCCGCCCCGCCCGCCGGGGCGCTGCGCCTGGTCTGCTGGAACACCCAGCACTGGTGCCAGCGGACCGACCCGGAGCGGTTCTACGCCTTTCTGCGCCGACTCGACGCCGATATCTATCTGTTGCAGGAATATCACCACGACCGGCTCGACGGCACCTATGAGTTGATCGACGACCGGACCCGGCTGCGCGCCGCCTTCCCCGGGTACGGGATGGTCGTCGCCCGGGGTCTGGTCACCCTGTCCCGGCTGCCGGTGGCCGAGGTCGTCGAGACCGCTGCCCGTCGCACCCTGCGGGTCGATCTGCGGCTGCCGGACGGGGGAGTGCTCGCCACCTTCAATGTGCATATCCCCGTACAGATGCGGCTGATCAGCCCGGCGCGGGCCGCGTTCTACCGGGCGGTACGGGCCCGGGCGGCCGACCGCGAACGGGAGTACCGGGGGCTGGCCGCCGATGTCGCCGACTGCCCCCATCCCGCCGTGATCGCGGGCGACTTCAACACCACCCCGGCCATCGGGGACGCCCGCAGGATCGCCCGGCTCGGCACGGACGCGGCGCGGGTGATGGATCGTCTGTACCCCGCGTCCTGGCAGCCGCGCCCGGGTGTGCGATGGTGGCGGCTGGACTGGGTGCTGACCACGCCGGGCGCCCGGGTGCACACGTACCGGTTCCGCGACCCCGGGGACCTGTCCGACCACTGTGTCCAGGAGGTGACCGTCTCCCTGGACGGTGAACGCCGCCCGTCCCGCTGATCCGCGCCCCTTTGTGCCCTGTAGCGAACTACCGAGGAGACTTGAGATGCGTCACCGCTTCCTGGGGAACACCGGCTTGGTGGTCAGTGAACTCTGCCTGGGTGCCATGACGTTCGGGCGGGAGAGCGCCGAACCGGAGTCCCATGCCGTCCTGAACCGCTTCACGGAGGCGGGCGGCAACTTCATCGACACCGCCGACATCTACTCGGCGGGCGCCTCCGAGGAGATCATCGGCCGCTGGCTGAAGCAGCGCCGCCGTGATGACGTGGTGATAGCCACCAAGGTCCGCTACGGCACCGGCGACAGCCCCAACGACCGTGGCCTGGGCCGCAACCATCTGATCGCCGGGGTGGAGGCCAGCCTGCGCCGGCTCGGCACCGACCACATCGATCTGTACCAGGTGCACGCCTGGGATCCGGCGACACCGCTGGAGGAGACCCTCTCCACCCTCGACACCCTGGTGAAGTCCGGCAAGGTCCGCTACCTGGGGGCCAGCAACTTCACCGGCTGGCAGCTCCAGAAGGCCCTCGACCTCAGCCGGCTGCACGGCTGGGAGCGCTTCACCGCCCTCCAGCCGCTGTACAACCTGCTCGACCGCTCCACCGAGTGGGAGCTGATCGAGGTGGCCCGGAACGAAGGTCTCGGCGTCATCCCGTGGAGCCCGCTGCGGGGCGGCTGGCTCAGCGGCTCGATCCGGCCGGGCGACACCGCCCCGCCGGCCGGCAGCCGGGTCGAGACCGCCGAGCGGCTGGGCTGGGGCGAGTCCTGGAGCGCGTACCAGGACGAGCGGACCTGGCGCGTCCTGGAGGCCCTCTTCGCGGTGTCGGAGCGGAGCGGGCTGACCCCGGCCCAGGTCGCCGTCGCCTGGCTCGGCGGGCGCCCCACCGTGACCGCCCCGATCATCGGCGCCCGCACCCTCGACCAGCTGGAGAACCTCCTCGGCGTGGCCGGCGTCGACCTCGACCCGGCCGATGCGGCGCTGCTCACCGAGGCCGGTGACCAGCCCCTGCCGTACCCGTACAGCGTCATCGCCACCGACCCGGCCCAGCGCTGATCCATCCGGCGGCCCGCCCCCTCGCACCGGGCGGGCCGCCCCTCGGCGATCTCTGAACCGACCACACCTAGCGGGGAATTGTAATTATTTGCCCCTATATGCCCCATTTTTAATGATGGAGGCGTCGGGCTTTCGGTGATATCCGTGTGAGGTCGGGCTCGGTCGGCGGGGCCCGCTGGACCGCTTCGATAACATGATCTGATGAACGGTGATCGCCCTGATCGCCTGTCCCGTGCGTGCAGCGTGCCCCATGGCGCGAAGGACGACCTTCCGGTCAAGATCAAGTAATTGGCTAAACAATTGATACGTATAACAGGGTGGTTCTCGCAGGAAAGGCGCGGAGCCGCGTTCGCCGCGTTGCGTCAGCCCCGGGTGAGGCTATGGGCGGCTGCGGCTGTGGTGGCCCTCGCGTTCCTGATCGCGCTGGAGATCGCCGCACGTAACTATCATCTGCCGGGGCCGATCGTCCATCAGGCACGGGAGGCGATATTCGTCCCCGCGTCGGGGCCCCTGCTCTACGCCAGCATGGCGTTGATGATGGTGGTGCTCACCTGGCGGCAGCGGTTCATCGCGGTCGGCGCCGCGGTCGGCATCGACATCGTGTTCGCGCTCGTACGGTGGGCCGCTGACGCCGAGCAAGGCTATGGCAACGGTGCGTTGTGGGTGATTCTAGGCGTCGCGGTCATCGCCGTGACGCGACGCGCCGGTCAGGACCGCGTTCTGTGGCTGAAGGGCGTCGCCCTGGGCCTGCTGCTGGTGGCGGGCCGCAAGACCGGCGACACCTGGCTGCTGATCACCTCCAAGACCCGCCCCGAGGTGCTCGACCAGTATGTGCTGACCGCCGATCAGGCCCTGGGCAGCCCGTCGTGGCTGGTGGGCCGGATGGTCAACGCCACCGGCCCGGTCGGTGCCCACATCCTCGACTGGGTCTATGTCAAGCTGGCGGTGGCCGCGGTCGTCTTCGCGGTGTACCAGCTGCGTCATGTGGCCACCGAGCGCCGGTTCCCGGCCCATCATCTGGTGCGCACCTTCCTGGTCATCGGTCTGCTCGGACCGGGCATCTACATGATCTTCCCCGTGGTCGGCCCGATCTTCGCCTATGGCGCCGACGGCGGGCAGTGGGCGGTGGCCAATCTCTGGCCGGAGACCCAGCCGCAGATCACCACCCCGCAACTCATGCCCTTCGACGAGATCACCCCGCGCAACTGCATGCCCAGCCTGCATACGGCCTGGGCTGTGGCGATCTTCATCCACTCCCGGAAGGCCCCGCGCCTGCTGCGGCTCGGAGGCACGTTCTGGCTGATCGCCACGCTCGCGGCGACGCTGGGATTCGGCTACCACTACGGGGTGGATCTTGTCGCCGGAGTGGTGTTCACCCTCACGATCGAGGCGGCGCTGCGCTCGCTCGCCCGTGGCTGGGACCGGTCGGGCACGCTGATCGTCGCCTACGGCGCGACGGTCTTCACCGCGTTCCTGGTGTCGTACCGCTATCTGTCGATGGAGATGGCCGAGTATCCGTGGCTGTTCGGGCCCCTTCTCCTGCTGGCGATGGCCTCGGTGATCTACGGCTATGTACGGACCACCAAGCGGTGGGAGGCCCAGCCCGTACCGGCTCAGCCGTCGGCGACAGCGCTCGAACCGGCCTGACGGCCGTCCGGCCGGTGGCTGTCGTGACGGTCTGATCCTCGGGTCGGAGCAGCGGGGGAGAGCCCGGCGTGGGCCGGGACTCTCCCCCGTGGCATGTCCGGCGCCGGTGAGGGCGCCGTCCGGCCGGTGTCCCGGCACGCGAGCCCGGCAGGATCCGAACGAGAGGCGTCAGGTGGCGCCGGAGGACGCCGTGCGGGCGGTGCGCAGGTCGGCCTGGACCAGATGGTGGTCCGAGTGCGGGCTGGGACGTACATCGTGCTTGAGCGGGGCGATACCGCGCACGAAGATGTAGTCGAACTTGCTGTTCCAGTCGGTGGTCGAGCCGCAGGAGCCGGTGTACGAGGGGCGGCACTGCGGGTCCGTGTCCTCGGCCAGTTTCCAGATCCCGGTGAGTTCGGACGCCTCCGACACGGCGTTGAAGTCGCCGAGGACGATCGCGCGGTCGTGGCGGGCGACGGCCGCGGCGAGGACACCGACCTGGTCGGCCCGGAAGGTCTCCTGGTCCCGCTGGGCGAGGTGGGTGTTGAAGACCCGGACGGCCCGGCCGTCCACTTCGGTGGTGACCGCCATGTATCCGCGGTCCTCGGATCCGCCGTCGGGATACTCCCGGTGCACGCGGTCCGTCATCGGTGCCGCCGAGAGAATCGCCTGGCCGAAGGAGCCCGGATTCCACGGCAGCCCACCGCAGCGGCCCCGGTGCTGGAGCACCGTGCCGTACTCGACGTGGTAGACCAGCCCGTAGAGGTTCTCCAGATAGTCCCGGATCATCTCGACATCGCGTACGCAGGCTTCCTGCAGGCCGATGACCTGGGGTGCGGACGCGGCGATCTCCGCCGCGCGGTGGACGTTGCCCTCGTCGCAGGGGTTGCAGATGTTCCAGGTCATGACCCGGTTCGGTATGACATCCCGGACGGCTTCGGCGGGCAGTGGCCTGGCGAAGACGGCGTTGCTCGGCACACTGGGCCCGACCACCACCAAGCAGGCCACGGTCACGGCCCCCGCGAGCAACCGCGTGCCCCTTGCGAGCACTATCGCCTCCCCAAGACAAGTGGATGCCCAGGCCAGGGCAGGGGCATCCGACGGCTTCCCGCCCAAGGTTATGGGACATAGCTGTGAGCGATGCGGGCGGTGTGCCGATCTTGTCGCGCCCGGGCGGGGCCGGTGCCGCCGGGGAGGCTTCCGCTCAGAGGAGGCCTCTGGCCTCGTCCGCCGTGGGAACGGTCCCGAGGGTGCCCTCGTGCAGATCGCCGAAGACCTCGATCCGCAGCGACTGGTCGATCCCGCCGACGCTCAGCGGGTCGAAGCCCGCGGCGCTGATGAGCCGGGCCACCGTCTCGCCCGCCCCGGTGTCGTCGGTCGCGTAGAAGCCGACCGCGCGCCGGGGGGTGCGGTTGGCCGCGGTGATCAGGGACTCGGCCATCAGGGTGCCGAAGGCCTTGACGGGCCGGGCGCCCGGGGGCAGCAGTCCGGCGATGATCTGTCCGGACGATTCGCCCGCCGGGATGATCTTGGTGAATCCGCCCTTGCCGTCCGGGGCGATGGGGTTGGAGGGGTCGACCACGATCGTGCCGCTGAGGCGGTCGCCGTACTGGGCGATGAGTTCCTTGATGGTCTCGAACCACACCGCGAGGATGAGGACGTCCGCGCGGTCGACCGCTTCGTCCACACTCACCGCGGTGGCCCGCTCGCCGAGCCGCCCGGCCAGCTCCTTGGTCCCCGGGAGGTCGCGGCCCGCGAGCAGAACGGACTCACCGCCCTCCACCAGGCCGGTGGCCAGGCGCGATCCGATGTTGCCGAGGCCAACGATGGCTGTCGTCACGGTGTCTCCTGACGCGGATGGGAGGGCTGCCGCCCGTCAGCCAGTAGACCGGCACCCCGGGCGGCGGGCATGCGGGCGGTGGCCGTCCGGGTGAGGCGGGCTCAGCCGGTGTCCGAGGGCGGGGCCGGTCGCTCCCAGAGCCCGGCCAGGTGGGCATGGAGGACCTCGTGTGCCTGCCGCGGGGTGAGATGGCCGATGAGCACATGCGCGGTGAGGCCGTCCGCGAGGGCGAGGAGGGCGCGGGCCGCACGTCGCGGATCGGGGGCCGTGGCGCGGTCGGCGTCCTCGCCGGCCTCCGAGACAAGGCGGGTGAAGGTCTCCTCGAGGGCCGCGTAGTTCGCCGTCAGTGTCCTGGCGAGTGCCTCGCTGACGGCCGCCTGCGCGACAAAGGCGAGCCAGACCCTGGCCTCGGCGCGGTGCTCCTCCCGGAGCAGTGAGATCTCGGTGGCCGCGTGGCCCAGGGCGGTCCCGGCCGACTGCGCCGGGCTGCTGACGAGACGGGCCCGGACGCGCTCACCGATCCGCTCGCCGATATGCCCCAGGGCGAATACGAGCATCTCCTCCTTGGTGCGGAAGCACCGCTGGACGGCGCCCATCGACACCTGCGCGCGGGCGGCGACGTCGCGGAGGGTCACACCCTCCAGTCCGCTCTCGTCGGCGAGCCGGCAGACGGCCTCGGCGATGAGGCGCCGCCGGCCCGCGTGATCCACCTGCCGGGGCATCTGTCGATCGCCTCCCGATTCCGCCGTGTCCACCCTCGTGGCGCGGTTCATTCCTCGCGGCGCAGTTTATTCTTCGCGGCGCAGTTTATTCGATGCGCCCGTATCGGTTCCAGCGGTACGGTTCCGATGCAAGCGCATCGGAACATGGGTGAGGAAGGTGGGGCCATGCGGGATGTCCTGTGGAAGATGCCGGCCGCCGCGCTGGCGGCGGCGGTGCGCGGTGCCGAGGTCTCGGCCGTCGAGGTGGTCGAGAGCCATCTGGACCGGATCGCCGAGGTCGATCCCCGGGTGAACGCGGTCACCCAGCTCCTCGCGGAGCGCGCACGGGAGGCCGCGGTACGGCTGGACCGCCGCCGGGCCGCCGGTGAGACGCTGGGACCGCTCGCGGGTGTGCCCTTCACGGTGAAGGAGAGCACCCCCGTCGAAGGCGTCCCGACCACCTTCGGCGTGGAGCGCTTCCGCGACCTGGTGGCACCGGCCGACGCACCCCCGGTGGCCCGGCTGCGCGCGGCCGGTGGCATCCCCATCGGGCACAGCAACATCCCCACCCTGATCCTGGCGGGGATGCACACACGCAGCGAACTGTTCGGCGACACGGTCAACCCGTGGGACAGCGGCCGGACCCCGGGCGGCTCCAGCGGGGGCGACGCGGTGGCCGTCGCCACGGGCATGGCGGCGCTCGGGCTGGGCAACGACTCCGGCGGGTCGGTGCGTATCCCGGCCCAGTTCTGCGGTGTGGCCGGGCTGAAGCCGTCCACCGGCCGGTTCCCCGCCGACCACCGGGTCCTCGGCCCGGACGACCCCGGCCCCGCCTCCCAGCTCCTGGTCACCGACGGCCCGCTGGCCCGGAGCGTGGGCGATCTGCGGCTGGCCTGCGAAGTGCTGGCCGGGACCGATCCGCAGGACCCGCGCGCCGTACCGGTGCCCCTGTACGGCGAACCGCTCGCCGGGCCGGTGCGGGTCGCGGTCGTGGCCGACCCCGGCGGGCACGGCGTCCACCCCACGATCCGCGGAGCCGTCGCCACCGCCGCCGACGCCCTCCGCGACGCCGGATACGACGTGCGCGAGGTGGCGGACGTACCGAGGATGGACGAGGCCCTGGAGGCGTACGGCCGGATCATCGCGACCGAGTTCGCCCCGAACTGGCCGGTGGTGCGCGGGCTGCTGGGCGAGGGCGGGGACCGCTATCTCGCGATGGCGATGGAACGGACCCCGCCCGTGAGCGCGCAGGAGCTGATGAGGCTGATGGGTGTGTGGATGAACATCCGCCGCTCCTGGGCCGCGTTCCTCGACGCCTACCCGCTGTTGCTCGGCCCGGTCTTCACCGAGCCGCCGGTCGAGCCGGGGCTGGAGTCGCGTGACCGGGCGGGTCGGGACCGTGTCGGGTCGGGGATGCGCCTGTGCACCGTGACCAGCTTCGTGGGCGTACCCGGTGTGGCGGTACCGACCGGGACGGCCGACGGGCTCCCCACCGGAGTGCAGATCGTCGGGCGCGCGTTCCGGGAGGACCTGTGCCTGGACGCGGCCCAGGCGATCGAGGACCGGCTCGGGGTCCTCACACCGGTCGACCCGCGCGGAGGAGAGCGTCTGCCGGGACCCGAAGGGCTTCCTGCGGTTCGCCGATGACCTCATCCGGGCCGGGGCACCGCCGCCGGCGCGGAACCCGGTGTCCTCTACGATCGTCGGATGATCAGTGACCCCGGTGTGCCGATGGATCCGCTGTCCCTGCCCCGGTCGGAGTTCGCCTTTCCCGGTCCCCTGCGCGACCGGCTGGTCGCCGCGATTCTCGACGGCTCCAAGACGGCGACGACCTCGCTGCTCATCGAGTACGAGCGGGAGCGGGAGCCGCTGCCCGAGGCCGGTGACCGCTCGGTGGTGATCGACTCCGAGGACTGCCCGGTCGCCGTCATCGAGGTGACGGCGGTACGGGTGGTGCCCCTCGGCGAGGTCGGCCTCGACCATGCCGTGGCGGAGGGGGAGGGGTTCGCCACGGTCGCCGGGTGGCGGACGGCGCATGAGACGTTCTGGCACGGTGAGGGAATCCGCGAGGCCCTGGGCGACCCCGGCTTCACGGTGGACGACACGACGGCCGTGGTGCTGGAGCACTTCCAGGTCGTCGGCGACCTCCGGCCGGGCCGCTGAACGCGCCGCCCCTCTCCCGCTCTTGGCCGGCGGCGGCCGATGGACGGGTGAGAAGCACGCTTCTTATGCGATAGAGTGACTGTGTGCTCGCGACCGGGAAACACCGGTCGAGGGACGCGCGTTGGTGGTCCAAGGAAAGACACCCCACTTCCCGTGGGGGGATGCAGGTGCAAGGCCTGCCCAGCGCTCCGATCACACCGGCCCCGGCCTCCTTCATGGAGGTCGGGGCCTTGTGCTGTGCCGCTCCACCGATGACTGTCACCCCCCTTGTGTAACATCCACACTCATATGTCGGTCGTTACTCGGAGGGGTGTTCGCATGGGGGAGCCGGAGCGTTCATGGGTCGAGGGGTGGGCCGTCTCACGGCGGACACCGAAGCCGGTGGACGCGCCGTGGGGGCTGACCGTCCATGTCGGGCTGCCGACCCAGACGGTCCGTCATGTCCTGCTCGACGCCGACGCCGACGCCGACGCCGACGCCGACGCCGTGCGCGGGCTCGTCGGCTCGATCACCGAACCGGCCGTCTGGATCAAGGGCTTTCTGGCACCGGATGTCATGGAGCCCTGGTTCCCACCCGCGTGGGAGCCGACCGAGGCCGGTTTTCTGATGGCCACTGACCTGCGTCCGTCCGCCGTACGCCCGCCTGACGGCTACACAGCCACCGTTGGGACCGACGGAGATGTCATCCATGCGAGTGTTCTCGCCGCCGACGGGAGGCTCGCCGCGAGCGGTCGGATCGGTCTGGCCGATGGTGCCGGTGTCTTCGACCAGATCGTCACCGAGGAGGCCCACCGGCGCTGCGGCCTCGGGACGGTGGTGATGGGCGCCCTCACCGAGGCGGCCGTGGAGCGCGGCGCGGCCACCGGCGTCCTGGGCGCGACCCTCCCCGGCCGAGCGCTCTACGAAACGCTCGGCTGGAAGGTCCTCGCACCGCTGACCGGCTTCATCCACCGGCCCTAGGCGTCGGGCAGGGACGCCGCGAGATGTTCCCACGCCGTGTGCACCGGCTCGCCGACGATCCCGAACTGGGTGATGACCGCCACGCAGCGCCCGTCCTCGTCGTCCAGCTCGATCGCCGAGGTCGGGCCGTGCGCGGCCAGGGAGCGGACCAGGTGGCACGCGCGGACACCCGGCAGGTCGAGCTGGAAGGAGCTGTCCGCCATCGCCGCGAAGACCTGCCCGCCGACGGTCCGGTCGGTGACATGGAGCCGGCCGCCGCACGCCTGCATGGCCGCCGGGGCGAAGACCGCGACACCGATCGGCAGCCCGGTGGAACAGACATGGTCCAGCACCTCGGGCACCACGGTGACATCGATCGCCCGGTGCTCGCCCCGGTACCGGTTGAACTCCCCCCGCCGGGCGATCCCGCCGTCCACCAGGATCGCGTCGAGCTGGGCGAGCTGGTCGCCGCTCTCCCACGCGGGCACCTCGGGGACCGGGGACGCCCCGGCGGCCGGCGTCCCCGTGTCGACCAGGGTCCCGGCGTCGGCCGTACGGGCCAGTCCGACCAGCAGGCGGTCGCCGTCGGAGAGCAGCCGCCCCTGGTGCATGGTCCGGCCGTCCGCGTCGAGCAGGCGCAGGGCGACCGTGCCGATGCCGCCCTCGTCCCGTACGACCACGGCCGAGGCGACGGCGCCGCCGTCGACGCGCAGCGCGATCGAGCCCGGCTGGACGGCGAACGCCTCACCGCGCAGGCTCGGCAGGGCGTAACCGCCGGTCTGCTCGATCCGTGCGACCGGCCCGCCGGTGACCGCCTGGACATACTGGAAGAGCGTCAGACAGCGCGCCAGCTCCGGCATCCGCGCGTCGATCAGCCGCGCGGTGCCGTTCCGCCGGTCGCAGTGCTTCTCGAACGCGCGCAGGCCGTCGGCGTCCCGCCGCTCGGGATGGTGGTCCGTCATGCTCAGTACACATCCCGTACATAGCGTTTCGCCCGGCGCAGATCCGCCAGATACTGTGCGGCATCCTCGTCACCGCGCCCGCGCTGCTCGGCGATGACACCCAGCAGCGCCGCCTCGACATCCTTGGCCATCCGGGAGGCGTCGCCGCAGACATAGAAGTGCGCGCCGTCCTCCAGCCAGCCGTACAGCTCGCGCGCGTGTTCCCGCATCCGGGTCTGGACGTAGATCTTCTCCGCCTGGTCACGGGAGAAGGCGAGGTCGAGCCGGGTGAGGACGCCCTCCTTGCCCAGCTGGGTCAGTTCGTCCTCGTACACGAAGTCCGTCGTGCGGTGCTGGTCGCCGAAGAACAGCCAGTTGCGGCCGGTGGCGCCCCGGGCGGCGCGCTCGTGGAGGAAGCCCCGGAAGGGCGCGATGCCGGTACCGGGGCCGATCATGATCATCGGGGCGTCGTCGTCCGCCGGGACGCCGAAGGAGGTGTTCGGGTGGAGGTAGATCCCGGCCGAGGAATCCGCCGTGTCCCCGGCGCCGCCGCCGACCCGGTCCGCGAGGTAGGTCGAGGCGACACCCCCGTACCGGCGGTCCGCAGTCCCGTACCGGATGGAGGCGATGGTGAGATGGATACGGTCCGGGTGCGCGAGCGGGCTCGACGAGATCGAGTACTGCCGCGCCTGGAGCGGCCGGAGGAACGGCAGCAGCTCGTCGAGGCCGGGTGCGGCGGACCCGGCGTCCCGCAGCAGGTCGAGCACGTCCCGGCCCCAGAGCCAGGAGTCGAGATCGGACCGGTCGCCATGGGTGACGACCGAGGCCAGCTCGCTCGACGGAGCCCGCTCCACCAGGTCGGCGATCAGCTCCTTCGACGGGGTGCGGATCTCACGCCCGGTGCGCAGCACCTCGGCGAGCGGCCGGCCGTCGATCTCCTCGTCGCCGCCGGCCCCGAGGTGTTCGAGGAGCGTGCCGACGAGCGCGTCGTCATTGACCGGTACGACGGCGAGCGCGTCACCGGCCGCGTAGGTGATGCCGCTGTCGCCGAGGTCGAACTCGTAGTGGCGGATCTCCTTCGCGCTCTCCGGCGAGGAGAGCAGCCGGTTCACCGCGAGCCGGGACCGGTAGGGGTTGCGCTTGTTCCACGGGGAGCGGGTCTGGGGGGCCGCGCCCGTCGGCTGTGCCGCCGCCGGGGTGCTCGCGGCCGTCGCGCCGGTCTCGGCGACCAGCCGGTCCAGGACCTCGGCCGTCCACGCCGCCGCGGGCTCCTCGTAGTCGACATCGCAGTCGACACGGTCGTGCAGCCGGACCGCCCCGAGCTGCTCCAGACGAGTGTCGAGGACCTTCGCCGCCTGGCAGAAGTCGTCGTACCCGCGGTCGCCGAGCCCGAGGACCGAGTAGCGCAGACCCTCCAGCCGGGGTGCCCCCTCGGCCTGGAGCGCCTCCCAGAACAGCCCGGCGTTGTCGGGCATCTCGCCCTCGCCATAGGTGGAGACGACGATGAGCAGATGGGACATGGTGGCGAGCCGCTCGGGCGGGACGTCGTCGAGCGCGGTGGCCTTTCCGCCGAGTCCCCGGGCGCGGGCCCCGGTGACCAGTTCCCCGGCGAGGAACTCGGCGGTCCCGGTCTGGGTGCCGAAGAGGACGTCGACGGTGGCCGTGGGCGCTTCGCCGGTGGTGGCGTCCCGGCGTCCGGCCGCCGCGATACCGGCGAAGAACCCGGCGAGCCAGGACTCCTGTTCGGCGGAGAACGGAGCGTCGGCCAGGATGAGGGATCCCGTCGGGGGCATGAGGGTCACGCGGTCACCGCCTCGGTGGGAGCCTGCGGGGTGTGCCGGGCCGCCGTCTCGGCGATATCGGTGAGGGCGGCGGTCGCCAGCAGCTCATCGAAGCGGGCGGCCCGGACCCGGCCGGCGTTCTTGGTGTTCTGGTGGAGGATCCAGCCGTAGGTGCCGGGAGCGTCCACACTCAGATTGTTCCGCTGCCGCAGCGCGCTCTTGTAGTCGTCGAGGCGCTTGATCGCGATGAGGGTGGCCAGCTCGTCGTCACCGA
The DNA here is from genome assembly GCF_040299965.1 of Streptomyces sp. NPDC000594. Lineage (NCBI taxonomy): Bacteria > Bacillati > Actinomycetota > Actinomycetes > Kitasatosporales > Streptomycetaceae > Streptomyces > Streptomyces sp. NPDC000594. Next base: position 449,006 of record NZ_JBEPCY010000001.1, read on the forward strand.
ACCGGTCCAGTGCGCCGCGCAGATACCTCACGACGCGCTGCTTGACGAAGAAGTCCTCGGTGAGGACGAGATTCCGGACCGCGTCGGCGACCCTCGGGTCGTCGAGCCCGGTCGCTCCGGGCACCCGCTGGAGCGCCAGCTCCTGGGCCACACCGAGCACCGTGTACGAGGACAGCAGCGAGAACATGCCGTCACCGCCCTGGTCGCCCAGGGCCGGGGCCCGGCCGCCGAGCACGGTACGGCGGTCGCGGTAGTCGAGCTTGAAGGCCCGGAGCTTCTCCGTCGCGATCGAGGTCGCCAGCTCGTCCAGCAGCTCCGACCGGGTCGCGGCGGCGAGGATCTCGGAGGCGTCCTGGTAGAGCAGGAGCGACCGGGGCATTCCGCAGTACACATGCCGCCGCTCGGTGTCCCACTCCGCCAGCAGCCGGGCGGCGAGCCGGGAGCCGGTGGCCTCGTGGTGCCACTCCAGGAGCAGCCGGACGGCCTCCTCGTGGAAGGAGCCGTGCGCGGTGTCGGTCACCGGGAACACCAGGAGCGAGTCGGCGCTCACCCGCCCCGCCAGCTCGCCCGAGGGGTCGTACTGGTAGAGGAAGCCGCCGCTCATGCCATTGCCGAGGCCCTTGCCGAAGCCGCCGAGGTTGAGCACGGTGCCGCCGGTCATGTACTCGCAGCCGAAGTCGCCGACGCCCTCCACGACCGCGGTCGCGCCGGAGTTCCGCACGGCGAACCGGTCGCCGGCCTCGCCCTGGACGAAGGTCCGGCCGCCGGTCGCGCCGAAGAGCGCGAAGTTCCCGATCAGCACATTGCCGCCGCGTTCGGCGCTGCCGCCGCCCGGGGCGCGGACGATGATCCGGCCGCCGCTCTGGCTCTTGCCGACGCCGTCGTTGGCGGTGCCGGTGTGTTCGAGGGTGATGCCGTCGTTGCAGAACACTCCGTACGACTGACCGGCGGAGCCATGGGTACGGACCTGGACGGCCCCGTCGACCAGCCGGCGCCGGCCCCGGTCGTCGATGGCCACCGCGGGCACGCCGGCGAGGTCGTCGGCGGAGAGCCCATGGTTGAGGAGCCGCTCCACATCGATGCCGAGCTGTCCGCCGACCGACTTGTCGCTGTTGCCGAGGCGGATGCCCTCGATGAGCACGGACGGCTCGCGCCGCTGGAGGAGCGCGGCACGGATGTGCTCGATGAGGGCGTCGTCGGTGGTGAAGTCCTTCTCCAGGTACTCCGGGTCCCGGACGACCTTCTCGGCCACGGGCGCGAGCAGCCGGCGGACGTCGAGCCGCCCGATGCTCGCCGGATGGTCGAGCAGCTGCAACAGGTCGGTACGGCCCCGGGCGTCGCGCAGGGAGCGCAGACCGAGACGGGCGAGGATCTGCCGGACATCGTGCGCGATGTTGAGGAGATACTGCGCCAGCGCGCGCGGGTCGCCCTCGAAGACCTCGGGGTTGGTGGTGAGCCCGGCGGGGCACTTCACATTGCAGTTCTTCGCCATGACACAGCCGAGCATCATCAGCGCGGTCGTACCGAACTCGAAGCTGTCCGCCCCGAGCAGCGCCGAGGTGACGACATCGCCGCCGGTCTGGTGGGCGCCGGAGCAGCGCAGGGTGACCTTCTGCCGGAGCCCGTTGGCGAGGAGCGCCTGGTGGACCTCGGCGACACCGATCTCGGCCGACCGTCCCGCGTACTTGAGGCTGGTGACGGCCGCGGCGCCGGTGCCGCCGGTGTTCCCGGCGACATTGATGACATCCGCGCCGGCCTTGGCGACGCCGACCGCGATGGTGCCGATGCCCTCCGAGGAGACCAGCTTCACCACGACCCGGACCCGCGCGGCCTTGCAGTCGTGGATGAGCTGCGCGAGATCCTCGATCGAGTAGGTGTCGTGGTGCGGCGGCGGCGAGATCAGCTCGATGCCCGGGGTACCGCCGCGCGCCGCCGCGATGTCGACGGTGACCTTGGGCGCGGGCAGCTGACCGCCCTCGCCCGGCTTGGCGCCCTGGCCGATCTTGATCTCCAGCTCCTCCAGCATCGGATCGGCGAGATAGCCCGCCCAGATCCCGAACCGGCCGGACGCGAACTGCTTGATCCGGGAGCCGCGGATGGTGCCGTACCGGGAGTGGTGCTCGCCGCCCTCGCCGCTGTTGGACATCGAGCCGACCATATTGGTGCCGTGCGCGACGGCCTCGTGCGCGGTCGCCACGAGCGCGCCATGGCTCATCGCGCCGGAGGCGAGGGAACGGGTGATCTCGTGGGCGGGCTGCACCCGGTCGAGCGGCAGGCTCTCCGGCGCGCCCGTGAGCAGGGTGAGCAGCCGGGCCGCGGTGCCGACGGCGACGACGACGGCGCTGTCGGCGTCCACCTCCAGCGTCTCGACCTCGCCCGGATGCGCGAGCGTGAGCCCATCGGCGAGGGCGGCGTGCCGTTCGGTACCGGCGGGCGCGATATACGCCCCGTCGGGTCCGGGGGAGGTGAGGCAGAGCCGGGCGGTCACCACTCCGGCGGCCGGGTCGGAGACGGAGACGACCACACCGCGGACGGTGACGCTGGCGTTGCCGTCGGTGGAGAACCGGCCCAGCTCGCGGGCGAAGTCCTCCGGGGTACGCAGCCCCGTGACATCGGCGGGCAGCGCGAGCACATCGCGGAGGGCGGAGGGGCGGCGCGACCGCTCCTCGCGGGTGGTCCGCAGAAAGGCCCGGTAACCGGGGGTGATCCGGAACGCGTCGATCTCGTCGTCGCTGAGCGCGTCGTACCCGGTGTTCCGGTACGCGGTGTCGGTGATGCCGAACGCGTCGTCCAGCTGGCCGAGGGTGAGCAGGCGGAGCGCGTCCGAGTCGTCGGGCCGGCCGAACTCCTGCGGCTCCTCGGTCATCCCGCCGAAGCCGCGGACGGCGGTGACGCCGAAGGAGTGCCCGGCGCCGTCCGACCGCTCCTTGAAGAGTCCGAGCAGCGGGATCTCCTGCTCGGTCCCGACGGTACGGGCCCGCTCGTGCCACTCCGTCGCGGTCTGCGCGATCCGGGCGAAGCCGACACCGCCGACCGGGGCCTCCATATGCGGGAAGATCCGCGCGAACACATCGTCGCGGGTGTCGAGGTAGTTCGGTTCGAAGAACTCGCCGCCGATATAGCTCTCGGCGGTGCACAGCCCGACCCGGCCCATGGTCTTGGCGAGCGACTTCTCGGCGGCCTTGCGGAACTTCGCCAGCGCCCGGTCGGTCTCGGTGACCTCGCCGGCGGGCGCCGGCGCGCTGGGGTACTTCTCCTCGGCGCGCAGCCGGGCGCTGAGGCTGTAGACCGCCGACGCGCCGAAGCCGAGCGCGGTCGCGACATGGTGGGAGGAGGCCAGCTGGCCGCTCTCGGCCACGATCGAGACACGGAGCCGCAGCCCGGTCTCGATGAGGCGCTGATTCACCGCCGCGACGGCGTGGATCACCGGCAGCGGCGCGTGCGTGGACGAGATCGCGCGGTCGGTGAGGAGCGCGATGCCGCCCCGCTCCTGGGCGAACCGCTCGACGTCGTCGCAGAGCCGGTCGAGCGCGGAGCGGAGGGCGTCGGCGTTGGCCGTCTCGTCGCCGTACACCGGGGCGTAGAGCATGGGGAACCGCTCCAGCGGAACGATCCGCTGGTCGCGCAGGCGGACCATGTCGAGATGGCCGAGGACCGGCGAGGACAGGACCAGCTGGCGGCCGTTGGTGTTCCCGGTGCCATCGGGTTTGGGGCCGAGGGCGACCCGCATGCTCATGCCGTCGGCCTCGCGGATGCTGTCCAGCGGCGGGTTGGTCACCTGGGCGAACCGCTGCGAGAAGTACTTCGCCATGCCGCCCTCGGTGTCGCTGAGCGCGTTGATGGCATTGCCGTACCCCATCGCCGAGATCCGCTCCGACCCGGTGGCGAGCATCGGGTCGAGCATGAAGCGGAAGCTCTCCTGGTTCAGCGAGTACGCCACATACCGGCCGGCAAGCGTCAGATCCCCGTCGTAGCCGAGGGTCGTCGTGCCGCGCTGGTACCCGGGGGCCGGCAGATCGTCCAGGTTCACCCGGGCCGAGGTGAGCAGCTCGGAGTAGGGGCGGCGGGCGGCGAGGGCGTCGAGCACCTCACGGGTGCGCATCCGGCGGCCGGTGCGGTGGTCGACCACCAGCATGCCGCCGGCCTCGATCCGGCCCCGGTGCACGACCTCGTCGTCGGGGAAGGCGACCTGGCCGGCCTCCGACGCCACCATGACGTACTCGGCGGTCTCGACGGTGCGCAGCGGGCGCAGCCCGAGCCGGTCGAGGCGGGCGCCGATGACATCCCCGTCGCTGAAGATCACGGCGGCCGGGCCGTCGTTCTTCTCCTCGTACAGCGAGAAGTACTCCAGCATGTCCCGCACGGCGGTGGGCAGGGTGCTGTCGTTCTCCCAGGCGGGCGGCATCAGGGAGACGACCGCCTCGACGATGTCCAGACCGTCGTCGAAGACCCGGCTCTGGAGGGTCTGGTCGAGCCGGCTGGAGTCCGACTGGCCCGGCGGGCGCACGATGCTCCGGGTCCGGGCGCGTGCCAGGGCCTCGTCGGAGAGCCGGTTCTTGCGGTCGGTGTTCAGCTCGCCGTTGTGCGCCATGAGCCGGAAGGGCTGCGCCATGGTGGGGTGCGGCTCGGTGTTGGTGGAGAACCGGGTGTGGAAGTAGAGCGAGCGGACCGAGTGCCGCGGGTCGCCGAGGTCACGGAAGTAGGCGATGACCTCGCCGGAGTTCAGCCGCCCCTTGAGGACCTGGGTCCGTGCGCTCAGGGAGAGCGGGTACAGCCCGGCGAAGGTGTCACCGGCGTAGGCGCCGGCCTCGACGGCGAGCAGCGCGCGGTTGGCGGCCGTGTCGACCTCGCCGCGCTCCCAGCTCGCGGGGGCGCGGAAGACCCACTGCACGATCGGCAGCTGGTACCGCTCGGCGGCGGGGCGGGCGACGGTGTGGTCCACCGGGACGTCGCGGACCAGCAGCAGCTCGAAGCCCTGTTCGGCGATGGTCCGGCCGACCAGCTCCACCGCGCTGTCGCGGCGGTCGGGGTCGGTCGGGACGAAGCAGTTCGCGACGCCGAAGTGTCCGGCGCGCAGCTCCTCGCCGGTGATCGCGCCGAAGAACTCCACCGACAGGTCGACGCTCACGCCCGCGCCGTCGCCGACGCCCTCGGCGGAGGTGCCGCCGCGGTGCGGGATGGCACAGAGCGCTTCCTCGCCCTTGCGGATGACCTCATGGCTCGGTGTCCCGTCGAGACGGGTGATGAAACCGACGCCGCAGTCACTGTGATCGCGGGCAGGGCTGTACAGCCCAAAGGGGGAGTGATTCACGTGCGTCCTGTCAGCGAGGATCCGGCAGCGGACGGCCAGGCTGCGTCGGTGAAGCGCTCGCCGCGGGCGGACCGGTGCGACGGTCGAGCCCTGAGTGTGGGAGTACGGTAAGGCTTGCCTAATAGTTACCGCAAGTGTCTGTCCGTGGCGATGTACCCCGTGACCTGCCCCGGGGCGTCCCCGGGCGGGCCGGACGGGTCCCTCTCCGGGCGGGTGCGGAGCGATGGTTTCCGGACACGGGAAGGGTCTTCTCCACGGCACCCGGCCGGAGTGAAGGGAGACACCCGTGAGGAACAGTGATGTGTGGGCGATGGTGCACACGGAGCGTGCGGCGCTGATCGACGATCTCGCCCGCCTCGACGAGGGCCGGTGGGAGGAGCCGTCCCTGTGCGCGGGGTGGACCGTCCACGATGTGGTCGCCCATCTGATCGACACGGCCCGGACCACCCGTCTCGGTTTTGTGGCCGGTATGGTCCGGGCGCGGTTCGACTTCGACCGTCAGAACGCGCGCGGTGTGGAGCGTGAGCGCGGTGCCTCGGCCCAGGAGACGCTGGAGCGGCTCCGCCGGGTGGCCCCGCGGACCTCCACCCCGCCGGCGCCGCTCGACAGCCGGCTGGTCGAGGAGGTCGTCCACGGCGAGGACATCCGCCGGCCGCTGGGCCTGGTGCGCTCCTATCCGCAGGAGGCCGTGGTGCGGGCCCTCCGGTCGCAGACCCGTACCTCCGCGTCGTTCGGCGGCGCCAGGGAACTCATGGACCGGGTCCGGCTGACGGCGACGGACGCCGGTCTGTCGCTGGGGAGCGGCCCGGAGGCCGCCGGGACCGCTCTCGCGCTGCTGCTGGCCGTCTCCGGGCGGCGGCTCGCGCCCGGCGAACTCGAAGGGCCGGGGGTTCCCGTACTGACCACGGCCCGGTGACGCCCCGCGCCGCCGCCCCGGGCCGCCGCGCCGTACTGCTCCGGCGGGCGGAGCGGCCAGCCGGGACCCGGCGCGGTCAGCCCGCCCGTACCCCGGAAGCCTCCGTGACCACGGCGGTCGCGGCGGTCGTGGCGTTCACGGTGGTTGCGGTCGTCGCGGTGGTCGCGGCGTTCACAGCGGTGCGATGGGCGGACGGGCTGATGCCCCGGACCCGCTTGAAGGCCGTGCTGAAGGCGAAGCCGTCGAGATAGCCGACCGTCCGGGCCACCGTGGTGACGGTGGCGCCGGGCGCCCGGAGCCGTTCGGCGGCGAGCGTCATGCGCCACTCGGTGAGATAGGTCAGCGGCGGCCGTCCCACCAGGGCGGTGAAGCGGCGGGCGAAGGCGGTACGGGACAACCCCGCCTCGCCCGCCAGCAGGGCCACCGTCCAGGGGTGGGCGGGGTCCTCGTGGAGCCGGCGCAGGACATGCCCGATCTCCGGGTCGGCGAGGGCCCGGTAGCCCGGTGGCGGGGTGGCGTCCGCCCGTGCGAACCACGAGCGCAGCACCCGGACGAGGAGCAGATCGAGAGAGCGGTCCAGGACCACCTGCTGGCCCGGCTCCTCGTGTTCCACCTCGGCGGCGATCAGATCGAGCAGCGCCGCCAGGCCGGGGTCCGGACGGACGACCGCGACCGGTGGCAGCGCCGCGAGCAGCGGCCCGCTCAGATCGCTGCCGACCCGGTAACCCGCCGTCAGCAGCAGGTCCGTACCGGCCGGATCCGTGGTCTCGCCGACGGTACGCCCGGTGATCCGCCAGCTCCGCCCGGCCCCGGCCCCGGCCCTGTCCCCGGCCCCGGCCGTACGGTCGGTGCCGTCGGTGCCGCTGGTGTCACCGGTGCCGTTCGTGAGCACGCACCGGTTGGCGCCGTCGACGTACACCCGTGGCTCGCTGTCCCGCCGGTCGGCGATGGTGAACGGAGACCGGGTACGGACCAGGGCGATGTCCCCCCGCTCCAGCCGCACCGGTTCCGTCTCCTCGGTCATCAGCCAGCCGCTGCCGCGTGCCACGGCGGCGAGGGCGAGCGGCGCGGGGTCGGTGAACCGCAGCCCCCAGGGAGGGGTGCTCACCGCGTTGCAGAAGGCCGCGCCCTGGGCCCGTACACCGGTCAGATAGTCATCGAGGAGATCCACTTCGGGACGATCGCACAGGCAATCGGTCTTTTCAACCATGGAACGTCCAGCTCCGTATGGCTTGACTGGTGCCCATGACAGAGATCCTTGTTCTGGGCGCCACCGGTAAGACCGGCCGCGCCGTCGTTCCCCGCCTCCGGGCCCTCGGCCACACCGTCCGCTCCGCCTCCCGTACCGGCACCACCCGCTTCGACTGGGACGACCGCACCACCTGGGACCCGGCCCTCGCCGGGGTCGACGCCGTCTATCTGGTGCCGACCGAGACCCTGGGGCTCGCGGAGCGCGCCGCGTTCGTCGCACGGGCCGAGGCCGCCGGGGTCCGCCGGATCGTCCAGCTCTCCGTACGCGGCATCGACACCGACGGGGGAGTGCCGGAGACGGAGGCCGCCGTCCGCTCGTCCGGGATGGCGTGGACCGTGCTGCGGCCCTGCTGGTTCTCGCAGGACTTCGAGGCGCCGGACTTCTTTCTCGCGGGGGTGGCCGAGGGCGTTCTGACGACCCCGGCGGGCGACGGCCGTGAGCCGTTCATCGATGTGGCCGACATCGCCGACACGGCGGTCGCCGCGCTCACCGGCGAGGGCCACCACGGCAGGGTGTACGAGCTGTCCGGCCCGCGCGCGCTGACCTTCGCGGAGGCCCTCGCGCTCATCGGCGACGCCATCGGCCGCCCGGTCGTCCACCGCCACCGGGACCCCCGGGCGTACGCGGCCGACCTGGTCGCCGACGGGTACACCGCGCCGGACGCCGAGGCGATAGCCGGTTTCCTCGACGGCATCGCCCGGGGTGCGGACGACTTCCTCAGTACCGGGGTACGGGAGTGCCTGGGCCGGGAGCCCCGCTCCTTCGAGGAGTATGTGAAGGAGGCGGCGGCCACCGGGGTGTGGGGACGCGCCGACGGGTGACCGCGTCGGCGGGTGACGGAGCGGGCGGGGGGTGACGGGGCCGAGGGGGACCGGCGGGCAGGGGGTCAGGGCCGTTCCGCCCGGCCCTCCTCGGATCTCGCCACCCAGGGTTGCCGGACGACCCGGGCGCGCAGCCTCCCCGGGTTCAGTGTGAGCTGGGGCCGCCGGGGGATGGCGACACCGCTGTGCTCGATCCGGATGTCCCACCGGGAGACAAGGCCCGCCAGCAGCAGAACGCCCTCCACCCAGGCGAACTCCTCACCCATGCACTTCCGGGCGCCGCCGCCGAAGGCCGTGACGGGCGGCGGCGCCGGGGTGGTGCGGTCCGTACGGGGGCACCAGCGGTCGGGGTCGAAGCTCTCCGGATCGGGGTGGTGCGCCGGCAACTGGCCCATGAGGTAGGGGCTGTAGGCGAGGGTGGTGCCCTCGGGGATGACATGGTCCCCGAGACGGGTGTCGGCGGTCGCCCGGCGGGTCAGGAACCAGGCCGGGGGACGGAGCCGCAGCGCCTCCGTGAAGGTCTGCCGGGTGTATCCGAGCCGGGGCAGATCCTCCCAGGTCGCGAGCCGGCCCCCGAGGACGGTCCGGGCCTCGTCGGTCAGCCGGGCGCGGATCACCGGATGGAGCGAGCTGAGGTGGATCGCCCAGCAGACGGCCCATGCCGTGGTCTCGGTGCCGCCGTTGTAGAAGGTGATCGCCTGGTCGACCAGTTCCGCGTCGCTGAACGCCTCCTCGCCGTCCGGGTCACAGGCCGACAGCATCATCGGTACGAGACCGTGGCCGCCGTGGATCTCCTTCCCCCGGAAGCCCTCGATCAGCTCGGTCATGATCCGGCGGGAGCGCACCGAGGCCCGCTGGAAGCGCAGGTTGGCGGGGAGGGGGAGCCGGCGGAGCGGCTCCGGCAGGACGGTGCGCCGGAGTGTGCCGTCGGTCAGCGTCCGCAGATCGGCCGAGAGCCAGGCGTGCGTGGAACGGTCGAGATCCGCGCCGAAGAGGGTGGAGACCACGACATCGGCGGTGATGCGGCGGACCTCGTCGCTGAGGTCGATCAGCTCATGGTCCCGCCAGCCGCCCGCGACGGCGCCGACGCGGTCGGTCATGATCCGCGCGTACCCCGGGAGCAGCTCCCGGCGGAAGAGCGGCTGGAGCAGCCGCCGCTGCCGCCGGTGCTCCGACGCGGGACAGGTGGCGACGCCGTTCCCGCCGACGTCCCGGAGCCGGTCGTAGAGGGCGCCGCCCTTGTCGAAGGCCCGGTCGTCGAGGAGGAGGGCCCGGGTCAGCTCCGGGTCGCAGACCATGACCAGGTGCTGTCCGCCGAGCCGTATCCCCACCAGGTCGCCGTGGGCGGGCAGTCCGCGCAGAAACGCCAGCGGCGACCTGGTGAAGCGGGCCAGATGCCCGAGCCCCGGCAGGGCGCCCGGAGCCATCGCCACGGTGGGACCGCTTCCCATGGGACCCTCCCCGAAGGATGCCCGGTCCGGTACCGGCGCGGGCGTGGTGGGTGAGCAGGTGCACGGTGGTGCGTGCGTGCGTGCGTGCGTGCGGCGTGCGCGCGGCGGGGCCGGGCCGGGGGCGGTACGGGGGCAGTACGGGCACAGGTCGACTCGGCGAACATCCGCTCCGGGAACGGATGTTCGCACTTCGACCGGGCCCGCACAACCGTCCCGAACGAGACAGCGGGACGGCCTCCGGAGGTGTCTCGGAGCTATCTCGGAGGTACCTCCGGAGGTACCTCGGGTATCAGAGATAGATGCTCTGGAGCCGCTGGTACGCCGTCAGCCCCTCGGGCCCCAGCTCCCGTCCGAGCCCGCTCGACTTGATGCCGCCGAACGGCGCCGCCGGGTCCGGGATATAGCGGTTGACGCCGATGGTGCCGGTGTGGACCCGGCGGGCGACGGCGGCCCCCCGCTCCGGGTCGGCCGTCCAGACGGTGCCGCCCAGACCGAAGTCGGAGTCATTGGCGATCCGCACCGCGTCGTCGACCCCGTCATAGGGGATCAGCGACAGCACCGGGCCGAAGACCTCCTCCCGGGCGATGAAGGAGCCGTTGTCCACATCGGCGAAGACCGTCGGCTCGAAGAACCAGCCCCGGTCCAGCCCCTTCGGCCGGGACCCGCCGGTGGTCACCCTCGCCCCCGAGGCACGCCCCGCCGCGACGGCGGACTCGACGCGCTCCCGCTGACGGGCGGTGGCCAGCGGGCCTATCCGGGTCTCCGGGTCGGCCGCCGGGCCCACCGGGAGCGACTCGGCCAGCGCGGTGAAGGCGTCCACCACCTCGGCGTACCGGGCGCGCGGGGCGAGCACCCGGGTGCCCAGGAAACAGGTCTGGCCGTTGTTGAGCAGGGTGGCGCCGAACAGACCCGCCCCGATCGCCGACAGATCCAGCTCCGCGTCGTCCAGGACGATCGCCGCCGACTTGCCGCCCAGCTCCAGGGTGACCGGGCGCAGCAGCCGCCCGCAGGTCTCGGCGATGGCCCGGCCGGCGGGGGTGGAGCCGGTGAAGGCGACCTTGTCCACCGAGGGGTGGGCGACGAGATACGCGCCGACCTCCCGCCCGGCGGGGACGATATTGACGACCCCGGCCGGGACCCCGGCCGCCTCCACGGCCTCCGCCAGCAGATAGGCGTCGAGCACCGTCTCCGGCGAGGGCTTGATCACCAGCGTGCACCCCGCCGCCAGTGCGGGCGCGATCTTGAACATGGCCAGCGCCTGCGGGAAGTTCCACGGCACGATGGCCGCGACCACCCCGACCGGCTGCCTGCGGACCTCCACCGAACCACCGAGCAGACCGGGCCGGGTGTCCGCGAGGACGGCCTCCCGGGCCAGCCCCGCGAAGTACCGCAGCACGGTGCTCGGATACCCGGTCTCCAGCTGCCGCGCCACCGCCACCGGCATACCGTTCTGGGCGCTCACCCGCGCCACGAAACCGTCGGCCCGCCGGTCGATCTCCTCGGCCAGCCGCTCCATCACCCCGGCGCGGCGCGCGGGTTCCCAGGAGGCCCAGCCCGTGGGCGCGTCGAAGGCCCGGCGCGCGGCGGCCACCGCCGCGTCGATATCGGCCTCGGCGCCCTCGGGGACCCGGCCCAGCGGCTCCTCCGTACTGGCGTCGATGGGGACGATCACCCGGTCGGTGCTGGGGCGCACCCAGGCGCCGCCGATGAAGAAGGTGTCGTAACGGAGATCCATCAGGAGGCTCCCTGGTCTTTCTGGACGTACGGGGGGACAGTCCGGTCGTGCGGGAGGACCGGAGGGGCGGCCGGCGCGGTGGCCCGCAGCACGGCGGCGGTAAAGGCTTCCGGGGCGTCGAGATGCACCAGATGGCCGGCTCCGGGGATCACCTCGGAGCGGATCGCGGGCACCGCGCGGACCAGCCGCCGATGCGCCAGACGGAACAGCGGATCGCTGTTCGCGCCGATCAGGAAGGTGACGGGGAGACGGATGCCGCTGATCCGCCGCAGCGGCAGATGCTCGAACATCACGCCGTACGGATGCGGGTCCAACTCCGCCAGCACCACCCGTGCATGGGCCAGCAGACGGTTCCGCTCCCCGGCCGGCGCGGCGTCGAAGGAGGGGCCCGCCGCCCAGCGGAAGAAGTGCGCCGCGCCCTCCTCGGGGCGGCCCCGCAGCTGGCACCACTTGGCCCGGGCCACGGCGGCCAGCATCGCGGGTGTCGCCAGCCGGGTGCCGTGCAGCGGCGGCTCCACCAGGATCAGCCGGCGGACCAGATCGGGCCGGGCGACGGCCAGCGCCAGCGCGATATTGCCGCCCGCGCTCCAGCCGACCACCGTCGCCGGGGACCCGGCCACCCTTTCGAGGACGGCCACCGCGTCGGCGACATGGCGGCGGTGGTCCCGTACCGGAGGGTGTGCCGACGCGCCGTAGCCGCGCCGGTCGTAGGCGATGACCCGATGACCGGCCGCCGCGAGGCCGCCGCTGACACCGTCCCAGGTCGCCGCCTCGGCACCGCTGCCATGGATGAGCAGGAGCGGGTCGCCCGTACCGCGCTCCTCATAGGCGAGGTCCGCGCCCTCGCACGCGAGGAACATCGTCTCCGCCTTCAGTGGGACGGGCCGGCGGACCCGGCCGTCCCGGGCGGAACCCATGACGTGGGCGGAACCCATGACGCGGGGGGAACCCATGACGCGGGCGGAAAGAAGGCGCTGTGACGCATGGGACGGCTCCTTTGCCGAGGGAATCTCCTGGCAGGCTAGAGCCGTGGGAACACCGCGAAGTGTTCAACAACTGGACACTTCCGGGCCATGGTCAGCCGGGCACGCGCTCGGACTGTGGTCCGCCGGACCGGCTCAGGCCGTGATCCGCAGCGCCCGCAGTCGGCTGTAGAGCGTGGTCCGGCTGATGCCCAGCTGCCGCGCCGTCCGCAGCTTGTTGCCGCCGCAGGCGCTCAGCGCCGCCGTGATCGTGTCGTGCTCGGCCCGCTCCAGCGGGGTCATCCCGCGCAGCCGGGGACTCACCCGATACCCATCGGGCAGATCGGCCGGGGTCACATCCCCCGCCGAGCGGCGCTCCAGCACCGTACGGACGACCGTGTCCAGCTCCCGCAGATTCCCCGGCCAGGGATGCCCGGCCAGCGCGGCGAGGGCCGTCGGGGTGAAGCGCACCCGGCCCTCCGAGCCCGCGCTCCGGACCATCGCCCGCACCAGGGACGGCAACTCCTCCGTGCGCTCCCGCAGGGGCCGAAGCCCGATCCGCTCCGGGCAGCCGGCCGCGAGGGCCGCCGCCCCGCCCGCGAGCTCCCCGGCGGGCGGGCCGGTCAGCGCGGTCCACGGCCGGTCCGGCCGCTCCAGCAGCCGCCGGACCCGTACCGCACAGGCATCGGGGAGCAGCCGCACCTCCTCCACCAGCAGCAGACCCCCGCCCGACCGGGCCGCCCCGGCCGCCTCGTCGAGCGCGGCGAGCCACCCGGCCGTGCCCAGCGCCGCCGCCTCCGACCCGTCCACGGCGATCAGCGGCACCCCGGCCCCGGCGGCCAGCTCGCGCGCCCTGGCGGTGCGGCCCGTCCCCGGGGCACCGCCGATGTAGACCGGAGTCCCCGGGGCGGCCACCGGCGGCCGTACGGAGACCCCGGCGGTCCCGGCGGTCCCGCGCCGCCGGGACCCCTCCGGATCGTCGAAGGTGAAGAGCGCGCCCTCCGCCCCCGCCTCCAGCGCCCGGAACCGCACGGACGCGGTACGCCCCGACGCGAGCGCGACCTCCTCCGTCCGGCCCTCCCCGGCCCGCCCCCCACCGCGCCGGGAAAGCCCGGCCGCCAGCTCCCGCAGCCGCAGATGGTCGACCGGATCGAGCAGCTCCACCGCCGCCGGATTCGCCAGCACCACCCCCTCGCCCAGCACCAGCACCGGCCCCCTCCGCCCGGCCGACGCCACCTGGAACGCGGCCAGCAGCCGCTGCTCCGTGACGCGCGCCGACCGCAGCAGCCGCTCCTCGACATCCCGCGCCGCCCGGGCGAGGAACGGGCCGAGCAGCGGGGAGTCGTCCCGGCTGAGGCAGGTGATGTCCAGGACACCCTCCAGCCGCCGGGTCACCGGATGGGTGATGGGATGCCCGTAGCAGCTGAACCGCTTGAACGGCTCCAGATAGTGCTCGTCCCCGTGCACCGCGAGACCCCGGCGCACCTCGTGCACCGTCGCTATCGAGTTCGTCCCCGTCGTCTCCTCCAGGAACACCCCGCCCGCGACCACACCCAGCCCCTCCAGCCGCGCCCGCAGCCCTCCGCCGCCGCCGACCACCGGGGCCACGATCCGGGACGCCCGGTCCGCGAGGACCACACAGAACGCCGCGTCCCCGAGCTGCGCCGCCAGCTCCGCCAGCACCGGCCGTGCGGCGGTCGCCAGCCTGCCTCCCGTGTCGACCGCGTCCGGATCCACCCGGACCTCGGGGGCGGCGGGGCTGAGCCCGCTCATCCGGGAGCGCCGCCACGAGAGGGCGATCTCCGGGCGCGGCGGCGATGGGGTGGCGCTGTGGTGCACGGCGGCCTCCGGCGGGTGGGTACGGGGGTGTGTCCGCGCGTCCGTACGGGGTCGTACGGTCCCGTGGTCACCGGGACGGTGCGGTGCTCCGGTCCAGATGGGCGAGGAGCAGCTCCGTCACGGCCCGGGGCTCCTCCAGGGCGAGATGCCCGGTGCCGATGGTCTCCACCGTAGCCCGGGGGATTCCCGTACCCAGCTCGCGGGCGTGCTCCCCGGGGGTGGCCGTGTCCCGGGAGCCGCCCACGACCAGGGTGGGGGCCGTGATCCGCCCCAGAACCGGCCGCAGATCACAGGTGGCGAGGGCGTCGCAGCAGGCCGCGTACCCGGCGGGGTCGGCGGTGGCGAGATCCCGCAGCAGCGCCCGCCCCAGGGGTGTGCCGGCCGTTTCCGGCCCGGCGAACCACCGTCCGGGGGCGGTCGCCACCACCGGCTCCATCCCGCGCGACCGCACCAGCGAGGCCCGCTCCCGCCAGGGCTCGGGAGGCCCGAAGCGGGCGGAGGAGCAGATCAGGGCGAGGGAGGAGACCCGCCCGGGGTGGTCGGCCGCGAGCCGGGCGCCGATGGCCCCGCCGAGGGAGATCCCCGCGTAGTGGAAACGCTCGTAGCCGAGTCGGTCGGCCAGGGCGAGCACCGGTCCGGCGAGATCCTCCACCGTCGTCGCACCCGCCCCGGTGTCCGTCCCCGTGTCCGCCCCGGTGTCCGTCCCGGTGTCTGTCCCGGTGTCCGCCCCGGCGGTGGGCGGTGGCGTGGTCGCGGAGCCCCCGTGGCCCGGGAGGTCGAAGCACGCCACCCGGAACGTCCGCGCGAGCGAGGGCAGCTGCGCCGACCAGACCCGGGTCGAGGTGCCGAGGGAGGGGCCCAGGACGAGCAGCGGCGCACCGGCCGGGCCGGAGAGGATGTGGTGCGGGGGGACGGGGTGGGACATCGAGGCTCCTGAGTGATCGGGGGAGGGTGGGGCGCCCCTCCTCGTCGCCGGTGGGTGTCCCGGGTGTTCCGGGTGCCCCGGGTGCTCCCGGTGCCCCGGGTGTTCCGGCGTGCGGATTCCGCGTGGCGGCGGTCGCGGGGGACGGGGCGCGGGGTGTGCCGGGGCGGGGACATCTCGGTGTCCGTCCGGCGGGGCCGGGGCGGAGCGGCCGTGTCCCGCGTCGGGTGTGGGGTACGGGCCGCCGCGAGCGCCCAGGGCCCGCACCCCGGCCGGAACCGGCCGCCCGTCAGCGCTCCAGGACCAGCGCCAGGCCCTGGCCGACGCCGATACAGAGCGCCGCGACCCCGGTGCCCGAGCCCGCCGCCTTGAGCTGGTGGGCCACCGCGCCCGCCAGCCGGGCCCCGGACGCGCCCAGCGGATGGCCGATCGCGAGGGCCCCGCCGCGCGGGTTGAGGATCTCCGGATCGAGTTCGGGCCACTCGGCGACACACCCCAGGGCCTGGGCGGCGAACGCCTCGTTCAGCTCCAGCACGGAGAGGTCGCCGAAGCCCCGCCCGGCCCGTGCCAGCGCCCGGCGCACCGCCTCCACCGGGGCCAGCCCGAACCACTGCGGCTCCACGGCGGTCACCGCCGCCGGGCCGATCCGGGCCAGCGGCTCCCGGCCGGTCGCCCGCAGCCCCTCCTCGTCGGCGAGGAGCAGCGCCGCCGCACCGTCGTTGAGCGGAGAGGCGTTGCCGGCCGTCACCGTCCCACCGGTCGTCCGGAAGGACGGCTTCAGCTTCGCCATCGCCTCCAGCGAGGCGTCCTCCCGTACGCACTCGTCCCGCGCGAAGGTCACCGCGCCCCCACGGCCGGGCACCTCGACCGGCACGACCTCCGCCGTGTACGCCCCCTGCCGCCAGGCCCGTGCCGCCTTCTCATGGCTGGCCAGCGCGAAGGCGTCCTGCCGGGCCCGGGTGATGCCGTGCCGCTCGGCGATCAGCTCGGCGCTCTCGCCCAGCGGTACGGTCCACTGGGGGTCCATCGCCGGGTTGACCATCCGCCAGCCGAGCGTGGTCGAGTACAGCTCCTGATGGCCCGCCGGGAAGGCCCGTTCTGGCTTGGGCAGCACCCAGGGAGCCCTGCTCATCGACTCCACACCGCCCGCCACCGCCAGGGACACATCACCGAGCGCGATGGCCCGCGCCGCCTGGACGACGGCCTCCAGACCGGAGGCGCAGAGCCGGTTGACGGTCACCCCCGGCACGGTCACGGGCAGCCCCGCCAGCAGGACCGCCATCCGCGCCACATCGCGGTTCTCCTCGCCCGCCCCATTGGCGTTGCCGAGGAACACATCACCGATCCGTGCCGGGTCCAGCTCCGGCACCCGGTCGAGGAGCGCCCGCAGGGCATGGGCGGCGAGGTCGTCGGGGCGGACACCGGAGAGCGCGCCCCCGTAACGGCCGACCGGGGTACGGACGGCGTCGACGACATAGACATCCTTCATCGGGGGCTCCCAGCGGAGGGGGTGTGGACGGGTGCGGCGGTCGCCGCCCGGATCTCCTCGGCCGTGACACCGGGGGCGGTCTCGACCAGTTCCAGGCCCCGTGCGGTGATGTCGAGGACACCGAGATCGGTGATCACCCGGTCGACGCAGGCCCGGCCGGTGAGCGGCAGCGAGCACTCCGCGACGATCTTCGGGCTGCCGTCCCGGGCGGTGTGGGTCATGGTCACCACCACCCGGCGGGCCCCGTGGACCAGGTCCATCGCCCCGCCGATGCCGGTGACCAGCTTCCCCGGGACGGTCCAGTTGGCGAGGTCGCCCGTGGCCGAGACCTGCATCGCGCCCAGGACGGCGGTGTCGATATGGCCGCCCCGGATCATCCCGAAGGAGAGCGCGGAGTCGAAGAACGCGGCCCCGGGCAGGACGGTGACCGTCTCCTTGCCCGCGTTGATCAGATCGGGGTCCACCTCGCCCTCGGTGGGGTACGGGCCGGTGCCGAGGATTCCGTTCTCCGATTCGAGCACCACCCGTATCCCCTCGGGGAGATGATCCGGGATCAGGGTCGGCAGTCCGATGCCGAGATTGACGTACTCCCCGTCGCGCAGCTCCCGTGCCGCGCGGGCGGCGATCTCCTCCCGTGTCCAGGCCATCAGCCGCGCACCGTCCTCTGCTCGATCCGCTTGTCGGCCGCCTGTGCGGGGGTGAGGGCGACCACGCGCTGGACGAAGACGCCCGGTACATGGATCGCGTCGGGGTCCAGCGCGCCGGGCTCGACCAGCTCCTCCACCTCCGCGACGGTGATCCGGCCCGCCATGGCCGCCAGGGGGTTGAAGTTACGGGCCGCCCTGCGGAAGACCAGATTGCCGTGACGGTCCCCCCGGGCGGCGCGGACCAGCGCGAAGTCGGTGCGGATGCCGTGTTCCAGGACATGGTCGACTCCGTCGAAGCTCCGCACCTCCTTGGGCGGCGAGGCCAGCGCGACCCCGCCCGCCCCGTCGTACCGCCAGGGCAGTCCGCCGTCGGCGACCAGGGTTCCGACGCCGGCCGGGGTGTAGAAGGCGGGGATGCCGCAGCCGCCGGCCCGCAGCCGCTCGGCGAGGGTGCCCTGCGGGATCAGCTCCACCTCCAGCTCACCGCTGAGGTACTGGCGGGCGAACTCCTTGTTCGCGCCGATGTACGAGCCGGTGACCCGGGCTATCCGGCCCGCCGCGAGCAGCACCGCGAGACCCGAATCCAGCGCCCCGCAGTTGTTGGAGACCACGCGCAGCCCACCGGTGCCCTGTGCGTGGACCGCCGCG
Organism: Streptomyces sp. NPDC000594; assembly: GCF_040299965.1. Classification (NCBI taxonomy): domain Bacteria; kingdom Bacillati; phylum Actinomycetota; class Actinomycetes; order Kitasatosporales; family Streptomycetaceae; genus Streptomyces; species Streptomyces sp. NPDC000594. Next base: position 466,999 of record NZ_JBEPCY010000001.1, read on the forward strand.
ATCAGGACATTCGGCACCCCGCTGAGGCCGAAGCCGCCCACCGCGAGCGAGGCGCCCTCGGGGAGATCGGCCAGGGCCTCGGCGGCCGACGCGACCACCTTGTCCAGCTTATCTGTCCCGTTCGGCTTGTTCGGTTCATAAGGATTCATGGCGCTCAGTCCGCCGCCAGTGCGGAGGGGTGGGCGGCCAGCGGGGTGACCGCGACCGTCATATAGGGGAAGAGCGGCAGATTCCACAGGATCTCGTGGAGCCGGTCGTTGTCCGGGGCGTCGAAGACGCTGAGGTTGGCGTACTGTCCGGCGCGCCGCCAGATGTGCAGCCAGACGCCCTCGCGCTGGAGGCGATGGCAGTAGCTCCGCTCCCGCTCGATCAGCTCCGCGCGGAGCCCGGGGTCGAGGTCGTGCGGGAGCGCGACCTCCATCGTCACTGCGAACAGCATGGTGCTTTCCTTCGGCGGTGGCCGGTACCGGAGGCGCCGGTACCGAGGGGGCGGGGGTGGGGCGTTGGGTCCGGTCGCGGCGTCCGGTCCCTGGTCCGGTCTCAGGCCGGGTCGAGGACGAAGTCGTAGGTGACCTCATGGCCCTCGCCGCTCCGGGCGGCGGCCGGGGCGAGGATCAGCTCGGGCTTCACGGCCGAGGCGATGTCGTCGTCCACATGGCGGGTGCCCCGGAAGTAGAGCTGGGTGGTGATCAGTTGGTGGCCGGGGGCGGAGACCTTCAGATGGAGGTGGGCGGGGCGCCAGGCGTGCCAGCCGGCCGCCGCGATCAGCCGGCCGCAGGAGCCGTCGGTGGGTATCTGATACGGCGCCGGCTCCACGGTGCGGATCGCGAAGCCGCCCCGCTCGTCCGCGACGACGGTGCCCCGCAGATTCCACTCGGGCAGCCCCGGAGCGTACCGGGAGTAGAAGCCGTCCGCGTCGGCGTGCCACATCTCGATCCGCGCGCCGGGGAGCGGGGTGCCGTCCACCGAGGTCACCCGGCCCTGGAAGAGCAGCGGGGTGCCCGGCTCGTCCGCGCGCATCGGCAGGGCGGCCGCACCGTCGAAGGAGGGCGAGCCGGGGACGTAGTACGGGCCCTCGATGGTGCCCTTGCTGCCTCTGCGGTCCTCGTTGGCGACCTCCTCCACCACATGCTCGACCCAGACATCGAGGAAGAGGGGCCACTCGCCGTCCAGCCCGACCTGGATCAGCCAGGACTTCAGGGCGTCGTACTCGGCATAGCTCACCCGGTGCCGGCGGACCACCTCGTGGACGGCGGCCAGGACCTCGGAGACCAGGGTGTCGACCCGCTGGGTGTCGGCGGCGGCGCCCCCCGATGCGGACTGCTTGCTGCGGAAACGCTCGGTCGCGGCGGCCCCGGAGGCGGCGGCGCCGGCCTGCTCGGGCAGCGGGGCCACGGCGGTCCCGGTGGCGGTCCCGGTGGCGGTCGCGACGGCGGTCTCGATGTCGGTGTCGGTCATGGTGTCTCGGCTTTCCGTTCGGCTGGATGACGCGGGAGAAGGAGTCAGATCAGAGGGGTAAGGGGGGGCGGAGGGGGAAGGAGTCGGGCCGCTCAGCCGTCCTGGCGGTAGCGGGCCAGCTTGTCGGGGTCGACGACGATGCCGAGCCCCGCGCCCTCCCGTACCCGCAGCTCCCCGTCCGCGATGGAGAGCGGCTCGGCGAGGAGGTCGTCGCTCATGTCCAGGAAGTTGGACAGCTCACCGGCGTGCCGGGTGGACGACCGATGGGCCGCGCCGAAGGCCACCGAGCAGAGGGTGCCGATCTGCCCGTCGATCTGGTTGCCCATGACCACGGCCACACCCAGCCCCTCGCACTGGTGCAACACCCGCTGGGAGGCGGTGAATCCGGTACGGGCCGTCTTGACGCTGATCGCGGTGGCCGAGCCGCCCAGCAGCTCCCGGGTGACCTCGGCGGGCCGGGTCGCGCTCTCGTCGGCGATGAAGGGGACCGTGCACTGCCCCACCAGCCAGCGCCGCCCCAGCACATCGTCGGCCGGACACAGCTCCTCGGCGAAGGTCAGCCCGAGGTCCGCCATCTCCCGCAGCGCGCGGGCCGATTCGGCGGCCGTCCACCCCCGGTTGCCGTCGATGTACAGCTCCGCCTCCGGGCCGAGGGCCTCGCGCAGCGCCCGGCAGGCGGTGACATCGTCGGTGTACGGCCGCCGGCCCACCTTGACCTTGAAGGTGGTGATGCCGTACGTCTCCCGGATCCGCAGGGCCTCGGTGACCATGGCCCCGGCGGGGGCGAAGCCCACCATATGGCTCACCCGCATCCGGTCGGTCCAGCCGCCGAGGAGCGTGGCGACCGGCACCCCGGCGGCCTGGCCGAGGATGTCCCAGAGCGCCATGTCGAGGGCGGACTTGGCCGCCGGGTTGCCGACGGTCCGGTCCAGCAGGGCGTGGACGGTCTCCCGCTCCAGCGCGCAGAGCCCCAGCAGCTGGGGGGCGAAGACCCGGTCGATCACGGCGACGATCGACTCCTGGGTCTCGCCGTAGGTGTACGGCCTCGGCGGCGCCTCGGCGGTTCCCGTCAGACCGCTGTCGGTGTGCACCCGTACCAGGACATGTTCGGCGGTGTGCACTTCACCGCTGGCGAATCTCAGCGGCTTTCGGTAGGGAATGGCAAAGGGGATCGTCTCAATTCCGGTAATTTTCATGCCGTGCCCCGTCGGGATTCTCTCCTTGATGGTCGGGCCGATAGTCGGGCGGATACTCGGGCCGATATTCGGGCGGATACTCGGACCGGCACCCGATCTGGCAGCCGGACTGATGCCCGGGCTGTTTCTCCGGGTGTTCCCCGGGTGTGCCGAACATGCCGTGTGCTTCCAGGGTCTCCAGCAGATTCCTCAGCAGCGGTGAGGCGTCGTCCGCGCGCCAGGCCAGCACCAGACCCACGGGCGGCGCGTCCACGATCTCCTTGCAGACCACGCCCTCCCGGCGGGCGGCCCGGATGGAGTCCGGCAGCACGGCGACACCGAGCCCGGCGGCGACCAGCGCCAGCGCCGTGGAGGTCTCGGCGACCTCATGGGCGCGGCGCGGCCGGAAACCCGCCGCCAGACAGCCGCTGATCACCGCCTCATGGACGACGGAGCCCAGCTCGGCCCGGTACAGGATGAAGTCCTCCTCCCGCAGCTGCGCCATCCGTACCGACTCCGCCCCCCTGAGCCAGTGCTCCTCCGGCACCGCCAGGACCAGCGGCTCGTCCGCCAGCGCCCGGTGGGCGATGCCCTCCCGGCGGACCGGCGGGCGCAGTACGCCCATATCGAGACGGAGATCCAGCAGCCCCGCCTCCTGGGCGGGGGTCAGCAGCTCGGTGTGCACCTCCAGCGTCACCCCGGGCAGGGCGTGCTTGACCAGCCGCGCCAGGGCGGGCAGCTGACGATAGGAGGCGGATCCCGTCAGACCGATCCGCAGCACTCCCGCCGCGCCGGCGGCGAACCGCTCCACACGGGCCACCGCTTCGTCCACGGCCGTCAGGATGCGCCGTACATCGGCGTGGAACACCTCGCCCGCGCCGGTCAGGGTGACCTGCCGGGTGGTGCGGGCGAAGAGTGCGACACCGAGTTCCCGCTCCAGCCGGCGGACCGCCTGGGAAAGCGGCGGCTGGGCCATGTGCAGCCGCTCGGCGGCCCGGCCGAAATGGCTGGTGTCGGCGACCGCGGCGAAATACCGGAGGTGTCTGAGTTCCATCGGAATCTCCCTCGATTGCGCCTCATCGTAGGGACCGGATCCCATACGCAACAAATATCTGAATGCAGCGTATTGATATGCGGGAGATATCAATACCCCCCTGGGTCAACCCTGGGGAAACGCCTGGGGCCGCAGGCTTCACCTCGGTGTCATGGTGCTGAAAAGCAGCCGTAACGATCGAAGGGACCAGACCATGGCCGATGACCGGGGCCGTGCGCGGGCCATCCTCGAGGACGCTCTGGAGGAGGACCCCGAGAGCGGTGTGTACCGCGTCCGCCGGAGCGTCTTCACGGACGAGGAACTCTTCGAGCTGGAGATGAAGCACATCTTCGAGGGCAACTGGGTCTATCTCGCCCATGACAGCCAGATTCCCGGGCCCGGGGACTACTTCACCACCTACATCGGCCGCCAGCCCGTCGTCGTCACCCGCGACAAGCAGGGCGAGCTGCACGCCCTCGTCAACGCGTGCAGCCACCGGGGCGCGATGCTCTGCCGCCGCAAGACGGACAACCGCACCACCTTCACCTGCCCCTTCCACGGCTGGACGTTCAGCAATACGGGCAGGCTCCTCAAGGTCAAGGATCCGCGCGGGGCCGGCTATCCCGAGCAGTTCAACACCGACGGCTCCCACGACCTGACCCGGGTCGCCCGCTTCGAGAGCTACCGGGGATTCCTCTTCGGCAGCCTCAACCCGGATGTCGTCCCCCTCACCGAGCACCTCGGTGAGGCCGCGAAGGTCATCGACATGGTGGTCGACCAGTCGCCCGAGGGGCTGGAGGTGCTGCGCGGCTCCTCCACGTACACCTATGACGGCAACTGGAAGCTCCAGACGGAGAACGGGGCCGACGGCTACCACGTCTCCGCGACCCACTGGAACTACGCGGCCACCCAGGCGCGCCGCGCCTCCGGGGAGTCGGCCAATGACACCAGGACCATGGACGCCGGGGGCTGGTCCCGGCAGCAGGGCGGCTTCTACTCCTTCGACCACGGCCATCTGCTGCTCTGGACGAAGTGGCTCGACCCCGCCAACCGCCCCCTGCACGACCGGCGCGACGAGCTGGTCGCCGCGTTCGGGGAGGCGAAGGCGGACTGGATGATCGGCGTCTCCCGCAATCTCTGCCTCTATCCGAATGTCTATCTCATGGACCAGTTCAGCTCCCAGATCCGGCACTTCCGGCCGATCTCGGTGGACCGGACGGAGGTCACGATCTACTGCATCGCCCCCAAGGGGGAGAGCGCCGAGGCACGGACCCTGCGGATCCGCCAGTACGAGGACTTCTTCAACGCAGCTGGCATGGCCACGCCAGACGATCTTGAGGAGTTCCGCTCCTGTCAGAAGACCTATCTGGCGGGCGCGGCGCCGTGGAACGACCTCAGCAGGGGTGCGGTCCACCAGATCGACGGCCCCGACGAGGACGCCCGGCTCATCGGTCTGGAGCCCCTCGCCAGCGGGGTGCGCACGGAGGACGAGGGCCTCTACCCGATCCAGCACGGCTACTGGCAGCGGACCCTGCGCCGGGCGCTGGACGGCTGACCGACCCCGTACGGAACATCCGCGGCGACCGCGCCACGACCCGAAGGGACCCCCTACCACCATGACGCTGTCCGATGCCCCGGCCGATCCCGCGGTCGACGCTCCGGCCGATGCCCCCGCCGTGCCGCTGGAGACGGTCCGCCGCTTCCTCTACCGCGAGGCCCGCCACCTCGACGACCGCGAGTTCGAGAAGTGGCTGGAGTGCTACCACCCGGACGCCGAGTTCTGGATGCCGGCCTGGGCCGACGACGAGGAACTCACCCGCGACCCCCGGACCGAGATCTCACTGATCTACTACGCCAACCGGGGCGGCCTGGAGGACCGGGTCTTCCGTATCCGCACCGATCGCTCCAGCGCCACCAGCCTGCCCGAGCCGCGCACCGGCCACAACATCACCAATGTGGAGATCACCGGGGAGTCCGGCGGCGTCGTGGAGGTGCGCTTCAACTGGTTCACGCTCTACTACCGCTACCAGAGCGTCGACACCTACTTCGGCACCTCCTTCTACCGCGTCGACTTCTCCGGCGACGCCCCGCTGATCCTCAGCAAGAAGGTCGTGCTCAAGAACGACTACGTCCACCATGTCGTCGACGTGTACCACGTCTGACAGGTCCGAATCGAGTACCCCATGAGCACCCCCACGGCCTTCCAGGTCGCCCTGAGCTTCGAGGACGGCATCACCCGCTTCATCGACTGCCGACCGGGCGAGACCGTCGCCGACGCCTCGTACAAGGCACGCATCAATATCCCGCTCGACTGCCGCGACGGGGCCTGCGGCACCTGCAAGTCGTACTGCGAGTCGGGCAGTTACGACGGCGGCGACTACATCGAGGAGGCGCTGACCGACGACGAGGCCGCGAGCGGCTACTGTCTGCCCTGCCAGATGACCCCGCTGAGCGATCTGGTGCTGCGGGTCCCCGCCACCTCGGCCGCCGCCCGGACCTCGGCCGCCGTCCACACCGCGACGGTCACGGCCGTCGAGCGGCACTCCGGGCGCGTCGTCGGCCTCACCCTCGACCTCGACGACCGCCGGACGCTGGACTTCCTGCCCGGCCAGTACGTCAACATCACGGTCCCCGGTACCGATCAGCACCGCTCCTACTCCTTCAGCTCGGGGCCGAACCAGCGGGCGGCCTCCTTCCTGGTCCGGATCGTCGACGGCGGTGCGATGTCCGGCTATCTCACCGAGCGCGCCCGGCCCGGTGACCGGATCGAATTCACCGGCCCCATGGGCACCTTCTACCTCCGTCCGCTGACCCGTCCCGCACTCTTCCTGGCGGGGGGTACGGGGCTCGCCCCTCTGCTGTCGATGCTGGAGAAGCTCGCCCAGGGCCAGGGCCAGGGCCAGGGCCAGGCACCGGTCGCCCACCCCGTGCATCTCCTCTATGGCGTCACCACCGACGAGGACCTGGTCCATCTGGACACCCTCGCCGACTACGCCGCCGTCATCCCCGGCTTCACCTTCGACCACTGTGTCGCCGACCCGGCCTCCCGCGCACGGAACAAGGGCTTTGTCACCGGGCTCATCGACGCGGAGACCCTGCACGGCGGTGATGTGGACATCTATCTCTGCGGGCCGCCGCCCATGGTCGACGCGGTGCGGAGCCATGTCGCCGCGCTCGGGATCGCACCGGCGGCCTTCCACTACGAGCGGTTCGCCCCGGCGAAGGAGACCGCGGGGGCCGCCCGGTGATCGCGCATCCGGGCCGGTTCAGCGGCCGTACGGTCCTGGTCACCGGGGCCGCCCAGGGCATCGGGCTCGCCGTCGCCCGCCGGCTGGCGGCGGAATCGGCCCGGGTGGTCCTCGCCGACCGCGCCGAAGCCGTCCACGATGCCGCCGCCGAGGTGGGCGGGGCCGCCGTCGTCGCCGATCTGGAGCGGTACGAGGGAGCGGAGGCGGCGGTCGCGGCGGCCCTGGCCCGGGACGGCCGGATCGACTGCCTCGTCAACACCGTCGGGGGCACCATCTGGGCCAGGCCCTATGAGCACTACACCCCCGACCGGATCCGCGCCGAGATCGAGCGCTCCCTCTTCCCGACCCTGTGGATGTGCCGGGCCGTGCTGCCCCATCTCATCGAGCGGCGCTCCGGCACGATCGTCAATGTCTCCTCCGTCGCCACCCGGGGCGTCAACCGGGTGCCCTACGCGGCGGCCAAGGGCGGGGTGAACGCCATCACCACCGCACTGGCCCTGGAGGCCGCCCCCTATGGCATCCGGGTCGTGGCGACCGCCCCCGGCGGCACCGAAGCGCCCGCCCGCCGCATCCCGCGCGGGCCCGCGCCCGAGGGCGGCCGGGAGGAGGAGTGGTACCGGCAGATCGTGGACCAGACGGTGGCCTCCTCGCCGATGAAGCGGTACGGGTCGCTGGAGGAGCAGGCGGCGGCGATCGTCTTCCTCGCCTCCGACGAGGCCTCCTACATCACGGGAACCGTCCTGCCCGTCGCGGGCGGCGACCTGGGCTGAGCCGTTCCCGGCCGGCGGCGTCCGGTGCCAGGGGTCCTGCCGTGCCAGGGCCAGGGCCAGGGCCCGGTTCCGGGCAGGCGCGGTGCCCGTGCTGCGGCCGGAAGGGTCGCCTTGGGTCCGGGGGTTCGGTGTGTGGCCTCCTTCCCCGGGGCCGGTCGAGCGGGGGTCCCTTCGGATCGCCCGGGGCGTGCGAGGGGTCTGCCCGGCCCCGGCCCGGGACAGGCGTGGTGCCGGGGCTCTGCGCGGCGCTCCGGCCTGGCCTGTTCTCGCGGGCGTGGTGCCGCTGCTGGGGCGGGAGAGGGCTGCCCCCGGCCTGGGGTCTTCGGTACGGGGTGCTGCCCCGGCGCCGGTCGAGTGAGGGCTCCCGGGCCCGCGCGTGGTGGCCCGGGTCGGGTCGGTCCCGCCCGCGTTCCGACGCACGTGGTGCCGGTGCTGCGGCCGGAAGGGTCCGCCCCGGGCCCCGAGCCTCCACCCGGGACAGGCGCGGTGACGGGTCTCCTGCGTGGTGCTCCGGCCGGGCCCGTTCGCGGGAACGCCGTGCCGGGCCTCGGTCGGAAGGGTCCGCCGGGGGACTCGGTCCTCGGCGGCACGAGGTGCTCGCCCGGCCCGGGGTGAGCGCGGGCCCGGGGCAAGGCGGGTGTCGTGGCGGGCCGGTGGGTGTCGGCGGCCGCAGTGCTAGCGTGCTGACCCATGGAGAACCGCCCTGACCAGCGCGGTCCGATCGGACGGGCCGGGGAGATCGCGGCGCTGGCCTGTGCGCTCCGGGCGGCCCGCGCGGGCCGCCCCTCGGTGGTGCTCATCGAGGGCCCGGCGGGCAGCGGCAAGACGGCCCTCGCCGGGCATGTCCTCGCGGCGCGGGCCGCCGGGACCGGCCCGCCGCAGCCCGTACCGGACGGGCCGGCCCCGGCCGCCGGGCTCCCCGGACCCTCCGGGCGTACCGGGCCGCCGGTGTCTCCCGGGGCCGCCACCGCCCCTCTGGTCTCGCTCACTTCCCTGGCCTCTCCGGCATCGCCCGGGGACGAGGGCCCTCCGGCACGGGAGCTGCGGATCGTCCGGGTCACCGGGGTGCCCTGGGAGTCCGGGCAGCCGCTCGGTCTGGCGGAACAGCTGGCGCGGGCCTGCGCGCCGGCCCCCGCCCCCGGACCCGTCTCCCCTCGGACGGTCCTCGGCGCGGGCGCGTGCCTCCACCGGCTCTGGGCCGACGCCCAGCGGCAGGGCCCCCTCGCGGTGGTCGTGGACGACGCCCACTGGGCCGACCCGGAGAGCCTGCGCGCCATCGGCTCCGCCGTCCGCGCCCTCACCACGGAGCGGGTCCTCGTGCTGCTGCTCGCCCGGGACGACCTCCACGGACCCCATGAGGAGGTCCCCGTACAGACCCTGGAATTCCTCGACGGCCACCGCGACGGGGCGATACGGCTCGGTCCGCTCGGCCCCGAGGAGATCCGGGAACTGGCCCGTGCCACCGCCGGTCCCGCGCTCTCCCTCCCCACCGCCCGCCATCTCGGCCGGCACACCCGGGGCAACCCCCGGCAGATCCTCCGGCTGCTCGACGAGGTGCCCCGGGAGACCTGGCGGGACCGGCAGCCCGCCCTCCCCGCCCCGGCCCGCTGGACCGCCGATGTACGGCACCGGCTCGCCCGCTGCGGTGACGCGGCCCGCGCCCTGGTCGAGGCGTGCTCCGTCCTGGTCGACGGCGACAGCGGCGGCGACAACGACGGCGGGGGCGCGGACGCCGTCCCCGTCGCCTCGGCGGCCGCCCTCGTCCACCTGGCGGACGCCCTGCCCGCCGCCGACGAGGCCTGCGCCGCCGGACTGCTCACCGCCACCGTCGAACCGGGCCGTACCCTGCTCTCCTTCCCCCACCCCCTGACCCGGGCCGCCGTCCGTACCGGGATCGGCCTGGCCCGCCGGCGCGAGCTGCACGGCCGCGCGGCGGAGCTGGCCGAGGACCCCGGCCTGCGGCTCACCCATCGCGCCGCCGCCACCACGGCCGACGCCGAACTCGCCGGGGAACTCGACCGGTACGCCGCCGAGCGGGCCTCGGCCGGGGAGTGGGCCGCCGTCGCCGACGCCCTGGTCCGGGCGAGCCGGCTGAGCACGGACCGGGCCGCCCGCCAGGACCGGCTGCTGCGCGCCGTCGACGCCATGATCGCGGCCGGGGACGTACCCCGGGCCGCGGCCTTCGCCGCGGAGCTGGAGAGCTTCCCCGCCGGCACCCTCCGCGATGTCGTCCTCGGCTATCTCGCCATCATGCGGGGCCGCTCGGCGGAGGCCGAGACCTTCCTCGGCCAGGCGGAGAAGGGCTGTGTCCCCGGACAGCGGCCCGATCTGATGGCCCGGATCTGCCAGCGGCGGGTCCTGCACGCCCTGGGCCGCTGGGACGCGCCCGCCCTGGTCGCCTGGGCCCGGCGCGCGCTGGAGTGCGCCGACCCCGGCGACCCCTCCGCCATCGAGTCCGAGGCGGTGCTCGGACTCGGACTCGCCGCCCTGGGGCGCCCCGAGGAGGCCGTCGCCGTCTACGAGAGAGCCCTCGCCAAGGATTCCGGAGGGGCCCAGTCCCAGCGGTTCCGGCTCGGACGCGGCTGGGTCGACCTCGCCCATGACGCCCCCGAGGCCGCCCGCCGCGAACTGGAGGGGGCCGTGCCCACCGGCTACCGGATGGGCTCCACCCGGATCTCGCTCTGGGCCAGGGCCTGGCTGGCCCGTACCCAGTTCGCGCTGGGCGCCTGGCCGGAGGCGCTGGAGACGGTCGACCGCGCGGCGGCCCGGCTCACCGAGGTCAGGATCGAACTCGTCCGCCCGGCGGTGCACTGGACCGGGGCGCAGATCCACGCCCTGCGGGGCGACTGGGCGGCGGCCGAACGCCATCTGGAGGAGGCGTCGGCGGGTATGCACCACTACGAGGTCATGGTGGTCCCCTCCTGCCTGGCCCGCGCCCAGGTCGCGGAGGCCCGCGGCGACTACGCGAGGGTGGTCGAGGCCCTCGCCCCGGTGGTCCGGCTGCCGGACCGGGCGGGTATCGACGAACCCGGCTTCTGGCCCTGGCAGGACGTCTACGCCAATGCCCTGGTGATGACCCACCGCGTCGAGGAGGCCGATGCCTTCCTCGCCCCGTACGAGGAGCTGGCGGCCCGCCGGGGGCACCGGTCGACGCAGGCGCGGCTGGGCCTGGTCCGGGGGCGGATCACGGCCGCCCGGGGCGATGTCGCCGCCGCGCGCGAGGCGTTCGAGGCCGCCCTCGCCCACCTCGGCAGCCTCCCCCTGCCCTATGACCGCGCGCGGGTGAACTTCGCGTACGGGCAGACCCTGCGCCGCGCGGGCAAGCGCCGGGACGCCGACACGGTCCTCAAGAACGCCCGCGACGCCTACCGTGCCCTCGGCGCCCGTACCTACATCGACCGCTGCGACCGCGAACTCCAGGCGGGCGGGGTGAGCACCGGCCGGGGCACCTCGGGCCCCTCCCCGCTCACCGCCCAGGAACAGGCCGTGGCCCGGCTCGTCGCCCAGGGCGCGAGCAATCAGCGGACGGCCTCGGAACTCTTCATCTCCGTCAAGACCGTGCAGTACCACCTGACGCGGATCTACGCGAAGCTCGGCATCCGCTCCCGGGGCGAACTGGCCGCCCGCCGCCACGAGATCCCCCATCCCGAGGGCCCGGCTTCCGAGGGCTGACCTCCGGCACCACCGGGTCCGGTCCGCTCACCCCGGGGCCACGAGGAGGCGGTAGCCGGCGTCGATCTCCTCGCGGTCGAGCAGGTCGGCATGGCGTCGGTGCCACCGGCCCGATGACAGGTCGTCGGAGAGCCGCTCCAGACCCGGCCGGAGGACTTCCTCCGGGGCCCGGGCGAGAATCGAGATACCCGCCCTGACCCGCGGATCGAGGTAGGCCTCGGGCCGCCGCCAGAAGGCGGCGAGGAAGCCGTCGGTGCAGTCGTGCGGGACGGGGACGGTCTCCACGCGGGCACCGCCCAGCAGGGTCACCAGGCGATCGACCCCGAACGCCCGTGCGTCGTCGGCCGGGGTCAGCACCTCGGGCAGATACTCCTTCAACAGCCACATATCGCGGCTGACCCCCTGGTCGAAGGTGAGGACGACGATCCGTTCCCGGGCGATGCGGCGGAGTTCCCCGATGCCGGCCTCCAGGTCGCTCCAGTGGTGCACGGTCAGGAGGGCCATCACCGCGTCGGCCGAGTCGTCGGCGAGCGGGATCGACTCCGCGGACGCCCGCAGGGCCCGCGCGGATCCGGCCGGCCGCTGGGCGATCATCACCGAGCTGGGTTCGACGGCCAGGACCGTCTGCGGTGGTTCGTAGGAGCCGGTGCCGGCCCCCACATTGATCACCGTGGCGGCACCGCCGAGGGCCCGATGGATCCTGGCGGCGATACGGGGGTCCGGTCGCCGGGTGTCGGTGTAGCTCGCACCGATGCTGTTGTAGATCGCCACACCCCCAGTATGGGCCTGCCGCGCCAACACCGGGAGGAGTCCGAGGTGTTGGCGGCGTGGCGTCGTGTACGGCGTCGGCCCCGTTGGGCCGGGGGGGCTCAGTTCGGCCGGGTGGGGCTCAGAGGCTGCGGGCGGTGATGTCCCCGTACCCGGTGGTCGCGTGGATGGCCAGGCCGATGGTGCCGGCGCTGTTCGCGAGTGCGTTGTGGACACGGCCGTAGGTGGTGCCGGAGTCCAGGGAGGCGGCGACCCCGCGGGCGGCGGCGACCGACACATCGCCGGCCTCGGTGCGCAGTACGACCGTGCCGTGCACGGCCTCGGCGACGGTGATGTCGCCCTTCTGGGTGCTGATCTCCGCCGCGCCGCCCAGACGGCCGACCGAGATGCCGCCGGCGAGGAGGGTGAGGCGGGCGCTCGCGGTCTCGTCGAGCTTGATCGAGCCGTGTGCGCCCTGGAGGGTGACGTCGCCGAGGCGTCCCACACCCCGGAACTCGGCGTCGGCCGCCTTCGCCTCGACGCGGGAGCCGGCGGGCAGCTGGACGGTCACCTCGATGGACCCGGAGTGGCCGACGACCCGGTTCCCGGCCGGCGCGGCGCCGATCCGCAGGACACCATCGGCGTACTCCACGGTGGTCCGTTCCGCCGCCGTCACGTCGTGGCCCTTCGAGGCGTCCGCCGGCCGGACCTCGACGGTGGTGTCGGCCCGGTCGGCGGCGATGAACCGGACGCGCCCCGCGGGGATGTCGAGGACGGCGGAGATGGGGGCGGTGGTGTCGAACTTCTGCATGGTGTTCTCCTTGCGGTTCCGTGCTGGCGTCTCGTTGTTTCCGACAAGGGAAAAGCTACGTTGCGTTCGCGGAAGCATCAATAAGCGTGTTGCGCAGAATCGACATAAATGCAGGTCGGAGCGGTGAAATCGTTGCAACGACCTTTAAGGTTAACGCAATGAGGCCTCCGTGTTCGTTGCAATGGGTTGAGAGTGAAAGCTAAGGTGGGGGCACCATGGACCAGAAGAGGAGGCCACCGTGCCGGGAGGCAGGCTCACCCAGCAGGAACGTCGGCAGATCGCGTTGGGGATGGCCGACGGCCTCGCCTACGCGGAGATCGCCCGGCGCCTCGACCGCCCGACCTCGACGGTCACCCGTGAGGTGACGCGCAACGGCGGGCCCACCGCCTACCGCGCCGATCTGGCCCACCTCGCCACCGAGCGCCGCGCCCACCGGCGCCGGCCGGCCGCGACCCGGGAGGCCCCGGCCCCGGCACCCCTCCATGGGCGCGACGCCGAGGCCGTGCGCGCGTACGAGGAGCTGTTCACCACCGTCCTCATGGCCTCGGGCAGCCCCAGGATGATGGCCCGGGTGCTGGCCTGTCTCACCCTCACCGACACGGGCAGCCTCACCGCCTCCGAACTCGTCCGGCATCTCCAGGTCAGCCCCGCGTCCGTCTCCAAGGCGGTCGCGTTCCTGGAGGGTCAGGGCCTGATCCGCCGGGAGCGCGACGAACGCCGCCGCGAGCGCTATGTCGTCGACGACGACGTCTGGTACCAGTCGATGATGGCCAGCGCCCGGGCCAGCGCCCAGCTCGTCGAGATCGCACGGCAGGGCGTCGGTGTCCTCGGCCCCCGGACCCGGGCCGCCGACCGCCTGGAGAACATCGCCCGCTTTGTCGACTTCGTCTCCGAGAGCATCGCCCGCGCCGCCGAGCAGGCCCGCGAGATCCTCCACACACGCCCCGGACCACCGTCGGACGACACCGCCGCCCCGAGTGGCCCGAGTGCCCCGATCGGCTGAACGGCCCGCGGCCCGGGGGTGTTTCCCCCGGTCAGGACGGCGGCGCGGCGCGCGTTCCCCGTACCTCGGAGAGGATCCGTTCGGTGCGCCGGAAGCGCCGGAGCAGATGAGGTGCCCGCGCGCCGACGGCGGCGAGCAGCGTCATGGGCACCCAGCGGCCCGCCAGCACGGTCAGGGCGATGGACCACGGCGGGATGCCCGCCAGCGCGCACGCCAGCACGGCCACCCGGGGTGTCCACGGCAGCAGGGAGAGCAGGGCGAGGGCCCAGAGACCGTGCTCCGCCACCCGCGCGGCGGCCTCCCGCAGCTCGTCCCGGCCGGGAGCGGCGTCGCCGAAGGTCTCCAGCAGCCAGGGCCCGGCCAGTTGTACGACCGTCGCCGCCAGGAACGCGCCCAGGGCGGAGGCGACGGCAAAGGTCAGGGCGACGGCCGGCCAGCGCCGTGGGTGGAGCGCCGAAACCCCCATGAGCAGCATCTGGTTGGGCAGGACCGGCAGCGCGTAGTCGCCGAGCGGGAAGACGGCGAGCGCCGGAAGGAACCACGGCCGGTGCGCGGCGCGGTCGAGCCGTGCCAGGATCCGTCCGGTACGGGTGGTGGGCGCGCGGTGGGCGGCGGCCGGGGCGTCAGCCATGGCGCAGCGCCCGGTAGCCGACGGACGGGGCGATCCGCATCAGCGCGGGCAGCAGACGGGCCTTCCCGACCGGGATCTCCGCCCGGTCGCGGTGGATGCCCGCGATCACCGCACGGGCCGCCTCGTCCGGGCTGATCTTGTTCCGGCCCCGGCCCGCGGTCATATCGGTCTCCACGAGAGGGAGGATCACCTCCATCACCCGGACCTGGGGCGCGGACTCCTCGCACTGGTAGCGCAGGGCCCGGGTGAAGGTCCGCACCGCGGACTTGGCGGCGCAGTACACGGGTGCCGATGCCTTGGGGATGACGGCCAGCCCGCTGCCGATGTTCACGATCGCGGCCGACGGCCGGTTCCGGAGATGGGGGAGCAGGCCCGTGGAGAGGGTGATGACGGCATCCAGATTGACGGCCAGCTCCCGCCGGAGGACCGGCCGCAGATCGCGCGGATCGCCGTTCAGGAAGTCGCTGAGGTTCTGTACCCCGGCGTTGTTGACGACCACGGACAGCTCGGGATACCGGTCGGGCAGCCCGTCGCCGAAGGCGTCGACGGCGTCGGTGTCGGAGAGGTCCAGGATCTCGGCCGACACCCGGTCGCCGTACTCGGCGGTGAGATCCGCCAGGCCGCGGGGGTCCCGGCCCACGGCCACCACGTGCGTACCGAGCCCGATCAGCCGCCGGGTCAGGGCCCGGCCGACGCCTCGGGTCGCGCCCGTGACGAGCACTGTTCTGCCGGTGAGGTTCATGAGGTCCTTCTGTTCGTCGGTTCCTGGGTACGGGCCGCCGGCCCATCGGGGGCCGGCCGCCGGAACGCCGCGCGGTAGACCGAGGGGGTCATGGCGGTCCGCACCTTGAAGTGGCGGGTGAAATGGGGCTGGTCGGCATAGCCGCAGGCGAAGCCGATGACGCTGACGGTGTGCCCGCCGTGCATCAGCAGCTCGGCGGCGATCTCCGTACGTACGCGCGCCAGCAGTCCGCTGAAGCCTCCCGCGTCCCTCAGCCGCCGCTGGAGACTCCGGGGCGGAAGCCCCAGCTCGGCGGCGAGGCAGCCGAGTGTCCACCGCCGGGCGGGATCGGCGGCGAGCAGCCGGTACGCCCGCGAGGCCGCGTCCTGACCGGCGTCCTCGGCCGGGGCGCGTACGGGGGGTGCCGTATGCGGCCAGGTGAACCGCCACAGGGCGCTGTCCCGCAGTCGTGGCGCGGCCGTGAAGGCGCCGTCCGTGAACACGGTGACCGGCCCGTCGTGGCCGGTGGCGACCACGAGGTCCCGCGCCCCGCACAGCGACAGCAGCACCGTCAGCACACCGAGGACGAGGGCGTCCTCGGCGGGTTCCGGTGGCGCCGAGGGCGGTCCGATGTGCTCCGCCAGGAGATGGCCCGTGCCGTGCTCCCGGACCACCACCCGGTGGCGGGAGTGGGTGAACCGCTCCAGCCGCTGCCACCGTTCGAACAGATCGTGCGGGCCCACGGCGCTCAGCAGGGCCGAGACAGCGGGGTCGGAGGAGGCCGCCGGGAGCGCCGAGCCGACGCGCAGCAGGGGCAGCAGGCCGTGGTCGTGGGCGACACCCGTCAGGAAGGCGCGTTTCGCGGCGAACGGCAGCAGCGCGCCGTCGCTCACGGGCGGGACGGCATGGATGCCCTCGGCCGCCAGGGCGTGCCGGACCAGCTCCAGCAGCCTGGCACTCGCGTACTCCTCCGCCATGACCTCCCCTTCCCCGGGCCTCTCCCGCTCCGGGGCGAACGGTAGGCCGGGCGGCCGGGGGTGTCTTGAACGATCGCGCCACCGGGCCCGTGCCAGGGGGCCGCCCGTCACCCGAGGCCGGTGGCTGTCCCTCACCCGCCACCGGCGGCCTGCCCGTCACCCGTCACCCGAGGCCGGTGGCGGCCCGGAAAATCCCGCCGCCCACCCGTTCGACTGCTGCTACTGTCGGCGGCGCGGGGCGGCTCCCCGGCGGGCTTCCTTCTGACTTCCTTTTCGCGAGGAAAACCACTTCAGCGCGCCGAATTTCCGCCCCGCACCCTGATCCTGTGCCGGGGGACCTTGTGCCCGGGACCTGGTGGCCGTCCCCTCGTGCCCGGGACTCTATGTCCGGGGCCTGGTGTCCGGCCCCATGACGACGCACGGAGTTGAGGAGCACGGTGGGCAGGTCCACGAAGGGCGGTCGGCGTACCCTCGCCGAGGTGCTGCTCGCCCGGCGCGGCGCCGTCTACACACCCGAAGGGACCGCACCGGTCTCCGGGGGAGCCCCGCCCGTCCCCGCCGGCCTGGGCATCCCGCTGCTGGAGACGGACCTCCTCGACCGGGGCTTTCTGCTGGCACCCGGACTCCGCCGGGCGCTGGGGGCGCTCGACACCACCACCCTCGCCGGCGAGGGCACCGCCCTGCTGGCCGCCGTGGACTCCGCGCTCGGCGCCGACCGCGACCACACCCCGCTCTTCCGCGACTTCCCGCACAGCACCCCCCACGACACCGACGCCTTCTACGTCGACCGGGTCCTGACCCTGCTCCTCCAGGCCCCCGAACAGCCCTGTGTGCTCTGCGGCACCGACGGCACCGTGCGGCCGGTCCGGCCCTGCGCCCATCTGGTCTGCGGGGCCTGCTTCGACGGCGCCGACCTCTCGGCCTGCCCGGTCTGCCACCGCCGGATCGACGCCGACAGCCCCTTTCTGCGGCCCTCCCGCCCCCGGCCCGCAGCCGCCCCCGACCGGGCGCTCCCGGCCCGTACCCGGATCCTCGCCCACGGCGGCGGCCCCGCCGCCCGCGCCGCCGACGCGGCGGCGGAACTCGCCGCCCTGCTCGCCCGCCCGAACGCCCTCGGCCCCCAGGACACCGACGACCTCGCCGTGCTGCTCGACGAGGCCGGGGACCGCGCCGACACCTCATGGCTGCCCGGGGAGATACCCGGCCGGGAGACCAAGGCCCGGCTGCTGGCCTGGCTCCTCCACGACCCCGGGCACCACACCACGACCGTCCCCGCGGCGGTACGCCTGATCACCACGGCCACCGATGTCCTGCGGCTGCTCGTGGTGGGCTCCGGCGGCGACCCCGGCCTGACCGAACCGCCCCGCTTCGGCCCCGTACCGCGCCCGCTGCGCCGCGCCCTCCTCGGGGCCCTCGACGCGCTCGACCCCGTTCTCCTGACCGAGGACCTGCTGCGGCACCCGAAGGCATGGCTGCACGCCGCCGAGCGGCTCCACCCCTTCGAGAAAGCCGGCCGCCATCCACGTACCGCCCTCGGCTTCGCCGTGCTCCGGGGACTCCGCCTCACCGACGACGCGCTCTCCCGTACCCTGCGCGACACGGCCCGGGGACTCCCGCACATCGACGCCTCCGGCGACCGGGTGACGGTACGGTCCTGGACCGCCCGGGTCGAGGCGGCCGTCGCCGCCGCCGATGTCACCACCGCCCTCGATCTGCTCGCCCGGCGGCCGGGCGAACTGCTGCGCCGCCTCGACCATCTGCTGCGGCTGACGACGGACGGACCGGCCGCCGAGGCCGTGACGACCGTCCTGGAGAAGGCCGTCCCCGGGGCCGCTCCGGCCGTCCTCGTCTCCGCACTCGGCGCGCTCCGCGCCCGCCACCGCGGTGAGGGCGCCGCCGGGGAACGGGTGTTCTTCCCCAAGGGCGCGGCCGCGAAGCCGCACATCGAACCCGAGCGGCGCGACCCGCTGCCCCCCGGGGCCGCCGCCCGGGCCGTGGAGATCCTCGACGGCGAGGTGCTCCGGCGCGCCGGTGAACTGCCCCGGGCGGCCGTCGCCGTGGTGGACACCGCCCTCGCCGGTCTGATCGCGCCCTTCGGCGAGCGCACCGCCTCCCGCGCCCTGCACACCCTGCCGCGCGGCAGCGAACTCCCCCTGCCGGACGGCCGTACGGTACGGCTCTTCCTGCACTGGATGGACAACCCCGGCCCCGACGGCGACGATCTGGACCTCTCCGCCGCCCTCTTCGACGCCGCGTGGCGGCACCTGGGCACCTGCGACTACACCAACCTCCGGTACGGGACGGACGCCGCGGTCCACTCCGGCGACCTGACCAGCGCACCGCCTCCCGCCGGCGCCTCCGAGTTCATCGACCTCGACCTGGACCGGCTGGACCGGGCGGGCGTGCGCCACCTGGTCGTCGCGGTCTTCTCGTACAGCGACACCCCGTTCACGGAACTGCCCGAGGCCTTCGCCGGGCTGATGGTCCGTGACGGTCCGGGCGGCAGCGGACCGGTCTTCGACCCGCGCCAGGTCGAGCAGCGCTTCGATCTGACCAGCCCGGCCCGCGCCTCGGTGCCCCTGGTGATCGATGTGGCCGCCCGCACCCTGCGCTGGCTCGATGTGGTGCGCGGCGTCACCGGCACCCGCCACGCCGTGCACCGCCATGTGAACCATCTGACCACCCTCGGCCGGTCGCTCACCGGCCTGTTCGCCTCGGGCGCCCGGGTCGGGCTGCTCGAACTCGCCGTCCGCCACGCGGCGGCCCGCGCCCGCACCGTGGTGCTCCGGCACCCGGACGGCACGGCCACCGTCTATCGCCGCCGGGACACCGAGGACGCCGGGGCCTTCGCCGGCCGGATCGGCACACCGGACGACGACCCCGGGCCCGTGTCCGGCGCCGACGGACCCCAGCTGGGGTATCTCCTCCACGGCGACGCGGACCTCCCGGCGGGCAGCGAGGTGTACGCCCTGTACCCCGGCGCCCTGGACGCCCGCACGGTGCGCCTGCTCACCGCGTCGGACCTGGTGACCTCACTGGCCCCGGCCCCGTAGCCCGCGCCGCCGTTCACCCCGAGGCGTACGCGCGCAGGGGCGGTTCACGGTGGCCGCGCGGGGCCTCGGCGAGGGCCTTCGCCGCCGCCGGGGCCACTACGGTCGTCGCATGGGCGACTTCGAGGAGGCCGACTCCGGGGAGGTACGGATCGCCGAGACAGGCACCGGGCGGAAGGCGCCGGGGGTCGGCGGGGCCGGGGTGGCCCAGCGCGTCCTGGGCCAGCCGGAAGACCACCGAGTCGTAGACCAGGCCGATATGGGTCACCAGCCGGATGCCGCACACCTCCTGGACACCGATATTGCGCGCCCCCTCCTTCACCGCCGTCCGGTGCGGGGTGGCGACCATGTCGTCACGGGTGTGGATCGAGGTGTAGTCCACGTTCCCGGGGGTCTCGTCACCGGAGTTCAGCGCGGTGAGGAAGGCCGATCCCCGGGTCATCTGGTGTGCCGCCGCCGCACAGGGCAGGGTGCACAGCAGATCACCGGCGGAGGTGCCGTGCTCGGGCGTGCCGAGGCTGACCACGTCGTCCACCATCCCCCGCAGCCCCGGCCACCAGGTCAGCCCCCAGCGGATCTGGAGGCCGCCCTGGCTGTGCGCGATGACATCGGTCCTGCGGCCGGTGGCGGTGTGCAGCGCGGCGGCGGCGTGGACGACGTACTCGGCGGACTCCTGGATGTCCCCGGTCGACCGGTCCGGCAGATCGACGGTGCAGACGTCGTACCCCCGGTCCCGGAGCGCGGGGGCGTAGTTCCAGCCCCAGTTGAGATCGGCGTCCACCCCCGTGCCATGGACGAGGAGGACGGGCTCGCGCCGGGAGCGCGGGAAGTCCGCCGGGCAGTCCAGGGCCGCGGCCAGCCGCTCCGGCGGTGTCCTCAGCGGCGGGCCCTCGACCGTGACCCCGCCGGCCCATCGCGCGGGCTGCGCCGTCGCGGGCTGGACGGGGGTGGAGACGGTGGCCGTGAGAAGGAGCGCGCCGAGTACGCCGGAGAGACCGAGGAGGCGGCGGAAGCGGCGGGCGCGCCCCGGCCGTCGCCTGGGCTCCTGGGCTCCCTGAGTTCCGTGTGCTCCCTGTGTTTCCTGGGGAAGCGCTTCGTGGGGGTGCATGAGGGCTCCTTCCGCCCGGTGGTCCGGTGCTCCGGTGGTGGGGAGCCGCATCTCACCCGGGTACGGGCCGGTCTCGTCGGGAGTGCGCACCGTGCGGGGCCACCTCCGCTGGCCATGGGGTCCATAGGTTAGTGGCACTTCACTTGCTGGTCCATGGGCTCAGGAAAAAGCCGATGATAACTTCACAGAAATAGATGGATCCGATTCACTTGGGCCGGAGTTGACGCACCTTCGGGGAGGGAGCCGCGATGCCGTTGCGAGGACGGACCGGGACGGACGTACCAGGGGACGGGGAAGGCCCGGAGGATGCCGCGCGCCGTGCGGTGGGGGCGCCCTGCGGGGAACTCGCCGAGTTCTACCGTTTGATCGACACCGTCCTGGCCGCCTGCCGGGACTTCCACGGCGCCCTGGAGCGCGTGGAGGACTCCCTGGGGGAGCTGCGCGCCACCCGCCGGCCGGGCCCGCCGCCCGCAGTGCTCGGCGGCGGGTCCGCCCATACGGCGTGGACGGATCTCTCCGTCGCGTTCCGCGCCCTGAACGGCGCCCTGGCCGATGCCCGGGGGGAGGGCTACCGGGCCGCCGTCGACGACGGCGGCCTCACCCTCACCGAGCTGGCCCGGGTCTCCGGCCGCTCCCGCC
Organism: Streptomyces sp. NPDC000594; assembly: GCF_040299965.1. Classification (NCBI taxonomy): domain Bacteria; kingdom Bacillati; phylum Actinomycetota; class Actinomycetes; order Kitasatosporales; family Streptomycetaceae; genus Streptomyces; species Streptomyces sp. NPDC000594. Next base: position 488,042 of record NZ_JBEPCY010000001.1, read on the forward strand.
AGCAGGTCACCCGGCTGGTGAACAGGGGCCGTGACGCCCAGCGGGCCGGTCCGGGGCGCCCCGCCCCCGGCCGCTGACCGATGCCCGCCCCCGGTGGCCGACCGGAGCCCGGCCCCGCCCACCGGCCATGACGGCCATGACGGCCATGACGGCCTGACGGCCTGACGGGCGGGCAGACAGGGCAGGCAGGGCGGACGGGGCCGGATCATCCGGCGCGGACGGGCCGGGTCGGGGCGCGGCGGTCAGAAACCGGTGACCCCGGCGCCGGCCGCGGCCTCCCGCGCGTCCCTGGGCAGCCGGGTGTCCAGCGGTGCCCGCTTCGCCCCCGGAGTCAGCCGGTTCAACTCCCAGCCGCCGCGGTCCCTGGCGGTCGCCCGCAGATTCCAGGACGAGGCCATGCCCGCGTACAGGAACCCCTTGTCCTCGAAGGGCAGGAAGACCCGCACCCCGTGCTGGGAGCGGTTGCCGAAGCCGTTCAGCGTCTCGGCCACGGCCGGCCGGGCCGGGTCGTCCATCCGCCAGACGTCCCCACCGCCGAGGGTGGCCTTCAGCGACGGGCCCACCACCGACTCCAGCTGCTTCTTCACCGTCCGCGACAGCCCGTTGTTGACCGCGGTGAAGTGCGAACCCGGGGTGATCAGCCCACTGCCGTCGAAGGTGGCCATGTACAGCCGGTCCTGGAAGACCGTGAAGGTCCAGGCGTACGAGTTGGCGACATTGCCGTTGAAGCCCGACGGGCCGAACTTCGGCTTCTGCCCCAGCAGATTGGGCTTGGCGCTCCACCGCTTGGTGTTCGGATCGAAGACCGGCAGCTTCTCCTCCCCGTACAGCAGGGTGGTCCGCTGCTTCTCGGTGCCCGGGTCGCTGATCCGGAAGAGCGTGGCCGGGCGGCTCGCCGAGATCATGTCCCGCTTGCGCAGGGTGTCGCCCTTGGGCTGCCCGTACGCCTTCCACAGGGTCTGGACCGCGCCCACCGACGCCTGGTTGTAGCTGCCGACGTACAGCTCGCCCCGCCACTCCGTGAGCGCGCCCCAGGCGACGCCCTTGCCGAGGACCGGGTCCGGGTCGTACGCGTCCCAGGAGAAGATCGGCCGCCAGGCCGCCGCGCCGTCGAAGGTGAGCCCCGACGACGGGATCGGCGGGCTCATCCAGACCTTCGCGGGGCCGCCGCTGACGGCGCCCCGCTCACCGGGGAGCTGCGTTCCCCAGCCGGAGGCGACCAGCCGGTCCTCGAAGGTGGTGAGATAGCCGGGGTCGTTCTCCAGCTGGGCGACGACCTCGAAGGCGAACGGGTTCTCCTTGTCACCGGTCCAGCGCAGCACCCGGCCGCCGTTGACCCCGGGCGCGCGGCCCGCCAGATAGAGATTGCCGTCCGGGGCCACCACCCCGCCGCGCGCGCTGACCAGGTCGGTGTAGTTCCTGGAGCCGAGGAAGGTGCCGGTGCTGCCCTCGAAGGCGAACATCGACAGACTCTGGCCCACGGCCTGGCCCTCGTTCACCGACTGTCCGAAGAGGAAGACCACGTCGTCGTGGGCGGCGGCACCGCGCAGCCCCAGGGTGCGCTTGATCAGCGGGTCCGAGGCCGGTGTCAGATCCTCCACCTTCTGGGTGTCGGCGTTGACGCGCAGCACCTGGGGGGTGCGGGCGTCACCGTAGATCCCGCCCAGCGCCCCGGCGTTGGTGCCCTTGCCGAACTCGCACACATCCGCGTTCTTCACGAGGTAGGGCGTGGTGTCGCCGGAGTAGGTGGAGGAGGCGTTGCAGGTGATGTTGGAGAGCGTGCCGAAGTAGGCGTGGTCACCGGAGCGTGCCGCGCTCCAGACATAGGCGCCGTTGATCTTCGGCTGGAAGCCCGACGGGCAGACCCCGCCCTGCGGTTGCGGGCGCGGGCCGCCGATGGACCGGAAGCACTCGTCCACCTGGGCGCGGGCCGTCTGCCGTACGTCGAGGACCGGCCCTCGGTGGGCCGCGGCTGCGGCGGAGGCGGGCCCGGGCTCCTTCGGTACGGTGGGCGCCGCCATGGCGCCGGTCTGCGGCGCGACAAGCGCCGCGAGGGCGGTCGCGCCCGTGGCCAGCAGCGCCAGACGGCGGCTGCGGGACGGTCGGCCGGTTCTGGACAGTCTCATGTCAGGGGCACCTCTGTGTCGTCGTCCGCTCGCTTCTGGGACACGACCGAGCATCGGGGCGCACGCTGGGGGTGCGTCAACGCCCTTCGCCCGGGGCCCGTGCCCTTCCCCGGGCCTCCGCGTCCTTCGCCGGGGCCCCTTCCGGATCACCCGGCCCGGGTGAAGCGATAGCCGGCGTGCCGGAGGACGCTGTCCCGGAATGTGCCGAAGGCCCAGAAGCCCAGGTCGTCCAGGTAGGTGATGCGCGAGCCGTCGATCCAGTAGCGCCCCCGATAGGCGCTCCGCCGCTCTCCGCGTGCCTCGTCGTACCGCCCGTCGGGCAGGAGTTCCTGCCGGACGAAGTCGTTCTCGTCGACCCACAGACCGGTGTACGGGTGGTCGGTGGTGTGGGAGGGGGCCGGGGGATCCGTCGCGTCGGAGGGGGCTCCGGGAGCGGTGCCGTCCGGGGTACGGCCGTTCCGGAGCCGGACCCGGCCGCCGATGAACAGCAGGTCCAGCCGGGCGCCCTGGGCCGGAAAGGCTCCCGGCGGTGCCGCCGCCGGCTCGTCGGCGATCCGCAGGACGGCGATGTCCGCGGGCGCCCCGGGGGTGAGGGCGGCGACCGGGCCGGGCGCGGTGAAGTCGACGGCGGCGGGCAGGACGACCGTGCCCGAGCAGTCGATGACGATCATGTTGTCGTCCTCGGCCGCCGTCAGCAGGCCCGGGCCCACCCCGACGATCACCGATCCGCCGATGAGGACATCGGCTCTCGCCCAGCCGCCCATCAAGGGGTCGGCGGTGATGACGCTGCCGCCGGTCAGGAGCAGCGGACGCCCCTGGATGCCCTGGAGTACGGCCGGGGTGGGACGGTCCGGGGTGGCGTCCGTGCGGGCGGGGTCCGTGCGGGCGGGGTCGGTGCGGGCGGGGTCGGTGCGGGCGGCGTGGTCCATGGCGACCTGCTTTCATCGGCTCGGGTGAGTGGCCGCCCGGCCGTGGTGCGGTACGCGGGTACCCGGCCGGACCCTGTCACCTTCGCCGGGGCCGGACTCCCCTTCCAGGCCCCGGTCTTCCTGGGTGCGCCGCACCCTCCCTGACGCCCTACGGCGCGCTCCCGGGGTCGGCGGACGGAACCACCGGCCCGTCGGCCGGGGCGCTCAGCGCGGTGAACGCCTCGGCGGTCGCGGTGGCCGGCTCGGCCTGGTAGACGATCAGTTGCTGATGGGGGGCGCCGTTCACGGTGAAGGCGGAGAACTGGATGTGCAGATCGCCCACGGCCGGGTGCTTGAGGTGCTTGCCCTCCTGGGACTTGCTCCGCACCTGGTGCCGCGGCCAGAGCACGGCGAACTCCTCGCTCCCCGCCGTCAGCTCCGCCACCACCTCCGCGATCGGGACCGACTCGGGATCATGGCCGTAGGCGGCCCGGATCTCGGCCACACAGGCATGTGCCGCCCGCTCCCACTCCTGGTAGAAGTCGCGGCCCGCCGGATCCAGGAACACCATCCGCGCCAGATTGTCGAACGCGTCGAACCCGGAGTGGAGCGCCACGGCCAGGGAGTTGGCGGCCAGCACATCCAGGGCGGGCCCCAGCACGAAGGCGGGGGAGCGGTGCCATCCGTCCATCAGCCGCACCAGCTGCGGGCTCACCTCCTGATGGGCCCTGCCATGGCGTGGACGCCGTACCGGGGCGAGGCAGAGCCGGTGCAGATGGTCGCAGGCCTCCGCGTCCAGCCGGAGGGTCCGGGCGATGGCGTCGAGCACCTGGGGCGAGGGGCTGCTCTCGCGCCCCTGCTCCAGCCGGATGTAGTAGTCGGAGCTGACCCCGGAGAGCAGGGCCACCTCCTCGCGCCGCAGCCCCGGAACACGCCGCCGGCCGTGTGCGGGCAGCCCCACATCGCCCGGTGCGAGAGCCCCGCGACGGGCTCTGAGGAAGTCACCCAGGGGTGTTCCATGGCTCATCCGGCCAGCGTAGACCGACGACGGGGAGCACCGTACGTCGAGAAAGCGCCTTCCTGGGTGTGGGGCACCCAGGAGGACCACGGCCTGGTTCGGGCCCGGGTCCGGGCCGACGCTGTGGACACCGGCGCGGCCGGACCCGGCTCTCCCGCCCCGGCCCGTACCGCCTCCCCGGCCCCCGTACCGCCCCCGTACCGCCCCCCTGCCCCGTCGTCCGATCGGAGCTCCCATGTATGCCGACACCACCGCCCGACCGGAGCTGCTCGCCCGGCTGTGCGCTCCCGACCCCCGCCGCAGAACGCTGCTGACCGGCGCGACCGTCGTCACGATGGACCCCCGGACGGGCATCCTGCCCCGGGGCGATCTCCTGATCGACGGCAGCCGCATCGCCGCCGTGGGACCCGGTCTCCTGGCCCGGGGCGCGGCCACCGACGCCGTGGTGGTCGATGTGAGCGGCTGCGTCCTGACGCCCGGCTTTGTGGACACCCACCGCCATGCCTGGCAGGCCCAACTGCGCCGGGTGATGCCCGATGTCGACGACCTCGGCACCTATGTACGCGCCACGCTCCTCGGCCACGCCCCCCGGTACCGGCCGCACGACATGTACATCGGGACCAGGCTGGCGGCGCTGACCGCGCTGGACGCCGGCATCACGACGATGCTCGACTTCTCCCACAACTCCCGTACCGCCGCCCACTCCGACAGCGCCGTCCGGGCCCTGCTCGACACCGGGATCCGCGGGGTGCACGCGGCGATGGGGCCGCACTTCGGGGAGTGGGACCGGCAGTGGCCCGCGGATCTCGCCCGGCTGCGGGACCGGTACCGGGACGATCTGCTGACCTTCCGCCTCGCCGCGCTCGCGACCGAGGAGATCGCCGGCCCGCAGCTTGCCTACGGCCCCGCCCTCGCCCGTACCGCACGTGAACTGGGGGTGGGCGTGAGCGTCGACGCCGTCTTCGGCCTTCCGTCGTCCCGGGCCGTCCTGGAGTGGGAACGCCAGGGGCTGCTGGGCCCCGACCTCACCCTCATCCATGCCACCGGCCTGACCCCCGAGGCCTGGCGCGCGGTGGGGGAGACCGGCACCACCGTCGCGCTGGCCCCGACGTCCGACGCCCAGATCGGCCTGGAGACCGCCGTTCCGGCCGTGGACGAGGCGCTGGGCGCGGGGGTACGGCCAGGGCTGAGCATCGATGTGGAAGTGGCCCTGGCCGGCGATATGTTCACCCAGATGCGCGCCCTGCACACCCTTCAGCGGATGCGGGCCGTCAACGCCGCCTACGGCACCGGGCGGGAGCCCTCCCGTATCCGTACCCATGACGTCCTCGACTTCGCCACCGCACAGGGCGCGCGGACCAACGGCCTCGCGGACGTGACCGGTTCGCTCACGGTGGGCAAACAGGCGGACCTGCTGGTGATCAGGGCGGAGGACATCAACAACATGCCGCTGAACGACCCGGTCGGGACCGTCGTCCTCGGCTCGGACGCCCGCAATATCGACACCGTGTTCGTCGCCGGGCGGATCCGCAAGTGGGACGGCCGGCTCCTCGGCGTCGACCTGCCCGCGCTGCGTGCGGAGGTCCACGCCTCGCGGGACCACATCCTGGGGACGGACGGCTGAAGTCCTCGGTCGCCTCCGCCGCGCGACGGCGCGGACACCGGCACCCGCCGGGACACCGGTACCCGCACCCGCCCGGACACCGGTGTACGTACCAGACCGGCCATGGGCGCGGCCTGTCCGGGCCACGGAGGCCGATCCCGCACAGAATGGAGCGATGCCCCTGTCTCCCCCCGGTCCTGAGCGACCCCGTCTCCTCGGGCGGCAGCGCGAGCGCGCCGCCCTGGACACCCTGCTCGAAGAACTCGCCGCCGGTCGCGGCGGTGCCACGGTGATCTGCGGCGAGGCCGGGATCGGCAAGTCCGCCCTGCTGGAGTACGCGCGCTCCGCCCCCGGGCCGCGCGTTCTGCGGGCCGAGGGGGCCGAGTTCGAGACCGACTTCGCCTTCGCCGCACTCCACCAGCTCTGCGGACCCGTCCTCCCCGGGCTCGCCGCCCTGCCGGCCCCTCAGCGGGCGGAGCTGGAGACCGCCTTCGGCCTGCGGGACGGCGACACCCCCGACCGCTTCCGGGTCGGTCTCGCCCTCCTCCATCTGCTGTCGAACGCCGCGGGGAGCACCCCATTGCTCTGCACCGTGGACGATGCCCAGTGGCTCGACCCGACCTCGGCACAGGCGCTCGCCTTCGCCGCGCGCCGGGTGCGGGACGAGCCGATCGCGCTGGTCATCGCGGTACGGGACCCGGCGACCCGCCCCGAGTTACGGGGCCTGCCGCGCCTGGCGCTGACCGGGCTGGCCGAGGCGGACGCCCGGAGCCTCCTCATGGCCCGGATCAGGGCACCCCTCGACATCCGGGTACGGGAACGGGTTCTCGCCGAGGCCCGGGGCAACCCGCTCGCCCTGCTCGAACTGCCCGGCGCGGGCGGACTCGCCGGGGGATTCGCCCGCCCCGACGCCTCCGCCGCACCGGCCGTGATCGAGTCGACCTTCCGGGCCAGACTGGCCGGACTCCCGGACCGTACCCGGACCCTGCTGCTGATGGCCGCCGCCGAACCCACCGGCAACCCCGCACTGCTGATGCGGGCCGCGGCCGGACGGGACCTCGGCACCGGCGACGCCCGCCCCGCCGAGGAGGCCGGACTGGTCACCTTCGGGACCTGGGTGCGCTTCCGCCACCCCCTCGTACGCTCCGCGGTCTATCGCTCCGCCTCCCCGGAGCAGCGACGCGCGGCACACCGGGCACTGGCCGATGCCCTCGCCCCGGCGGGCGACGGCGACAGCGGGCAGGAGAGCGACGGCGGGCAGGAGAGCGACGGCGACCGCGCGGCCTGGCACCGGGCCCAGGCCGCCGTCGGACCCGACGGGGACATCGCCGACGCGATGCACCGCTCGGCCGCCCGCGCACGGGCCCGAGGGGGATCCGCCGCGGCGGCGGTCTTCCTCGCCGAGGCGGCCCGGCTGACCCCCCGGCCGGGCCCGCGCGCCGAGCGGGCGCTGGCCGCAGCGGCGGCGAAACATGAGGCCGGAGCCCTCGACGAGGCCCTCGGACTGCTCTCCGTGGCCCGTACCGGACCCCTGGGACCCCTTGCGCGGGCCCAGGCCCTGACCCTGAGCGCCAGGATCGCCTTCGACCGGAACCGGGACGACGCGGCGGTCGCCCAACTCCTCGACGCCTCCCGCGCCCTGGCCGGGGTCGACCGCCCGGCGGCCCGCGAGACCCTGCTCGACACCCTCGCCGCCGCCGTCTTCGTCGGCCGGTTCGCCCACTCGGTCCGGATGTCCGAGGTGGCCGGGGCCGCCCGGGAGATGCTCGGTGACGACACCCCCGTACGCCCGCTGGATCTGCTCCTGGACGCGCTGACCACCCAGACCACCCAGGGTTTCGCGGCGGCGGTCCCGCTGCTGCGCGCCGTGGTACGGGTGTACGGGGAACAGGGCGACGGCGGCCGGCCCGCCACGGGTGAACTGTGGCTCGCCTGCTGCGCCGCCATGGACCTCTGGGAGGACACCGCGTGGATCTCCCTGGCCGGACGCCAGCTGGCGGACTCCCGGGCGGCGGGCGCGCTGACCGTGCTGCCCGTGGCGCTGAGCTACCGGGCGCTCGCCCATATCCACACCGGCGAGTTCGACGACGCCGCCACCCTCGTCGCGGAGGCCTATGCCATCGCCGACGAGGTCGGCGCCCCGGGCCTGGAGTACGTCGAGGTGACCGTGGCCGCGTGGCGGGGGGAGGAGAGACGGACCCTGGAGCTGGCGGAACGGGCCAGGGCCGGTGCCGAGGAACGGGGCGAGGGCCGGCTCGTCACCGCGGTCGAGTACGCCCAGGCGGTCCTCTTCAACGGCCTCGGGCGCTACGACGCCGCCCTGGAGGTCCTGCACCCCGCCTGCCTCCTGGACGAGCTGGGATTCCACGCCTGGCTCCTCACCGAGTTCCTGGAGGCCGCGGCCCGTACCGGGGAACGGGAACGGGCCGCACCGCTGCTCCGGCGGCTGCTGGAACGCACGGAGAGCACCGGAACCGACTGGGCGAGGGGCGTTGCCCTGCGCGGCCGGGCCCTGCTGACGGACGGCCCCGAGGCCGAGGAGTGGTACCGGGAGGCGATCGTCCGGCTCGACCGCACCGAGGGCGCGGTGCACGCGGCCCGCGCCCGCCTGGTCTACGGCGAATGGCTGCGGCGTGCGGGACGCCGTCTGGAGGCCCGGACCCTGCTGCGCGCCGCGCACGGGAGTTTCCGGGCGATGGGGGCCGGGGCCTTCGCGGCCCGTGCCGCCCGCGAGCTGGACAGTACGGGGGAGCACCCCCGGAGCCGTCGGGTCCCGGCCCCGGTCGGGCTGACGGCGCAGGAGTTCCGGATCGCCCGTCTGGTCGCCACCGGGGCCACCTCGAAGGAGGTCGGGACCCAGCTCTTTCTGAGCCCCAGGACCATCGACGCCCATCTGAGGAACATCTTCCGCAAGCTCGGCATCACCTCGCGCAGACAGCTCCGGCGGCTTCCGCTGCACCGTGATGACCTCCACGGCGACGGCTCCCCGGTCGACCGGAGCGGCTGAACGGCCCCGCATTATTGTTGACGTGTCCTCAAACGTGGGAGGGTGGGTGCGGCACCCGTGCCGCAGGGGTGGGGTCCGCCCATGGCCCTGCGCGGCCGGGGTCCGCCGACGGCGGCCGCAGCGGAGGAGGGGGACACCCACATGCCCGCACAGGGAGGGACACCCGAACCGCCTCCGGGGATACCGGGGATACCGGGGCCACCGGGGGCAACGGGAACACCCGGGAGCCCGGGGCTCGTCGGCCGGCGGCGGGAGATCCGGCGGCTCCAGCGGATCGTCGACGACCTCGCCGCCGGACGCGGTGGAGCCCTGCTGCTCCTCGGCGACCAGGGCATCGGGAAGACCGCCCTGCTCGCATCGGTGCGGACCCCACCGGGGACGACCGTCCTGCGCACCGGCGGCGGGGAGCGGTACGGGCGGCGCGACCACGACGGGCTGCGCCGGCTGTGCGCTCCTCTGTCGGCCTCGGTCGCCGGACTGCCGAAGCCGCGACGCCGGGCCCTGGAGGCGGTGTTCCACCCGGGCGCCGACGGTGGACCGGACCCCTTCCTCGTGGCGGCGGCCACCCTGGCGCTGCTCTCCGAAGCCTCGGCCGAACGGCCCGTGCTGTGTGTCATCGATGACGCGCACGGGCTGGACCGGGCCTCCGTCCGGGCCCTCGCCTTCGCCGCCCGCAGGGCCGGTGACACCCGGGTCGCCTTTCTCCTCGCGGCCCGCCGGCCCGATGACGGGACCGATGACGGGACCGATGACCGGCCCGGCGACCCGCCCGGTGACCGGATCGGCGACGGGGCCGATGACCGGGTCGATCACCGGGCCGATGAACGGATCGGCGGTCGGAGCGAGCTGGCGAGCCTTCCCTCCCTGCTCCTCACCGGACTTCCGGAGCGGGACGCGCGGGGGCTCCTGGCGCGGGCCCCCGTCCCCCTGGACCGTTCCGTACGGGACCGGGTCATCGCCGAGGCCGGGGGCAACCCCCTCGCCCTCCTCGAACTCTCCCGGGCGGCGGGCCTCCCCGCCCCGGACATGCCTCCCGGACCACCCCTGGAGGCGCGGCTCCGCGGACGCATCACCGCCCTTCCCCCGGACACCCGGACGCTCCTGCTGGTGGCCGCCGCGGAGCCCACCGGCCACCCCCTGCACCTGTGGCGGGCCCTGCGGCACCTGGGCATCGGTACGGAGGCGGCGGCCCCCGCCGAAGAGGCCGCCCTCCTCCGGGTCGACCTGTGGATCCGCTTCGGCCACCCCCGTATACGCTCCCTCGTCTGGTACGGGGCCACACCCGCCGAACGCCGGACCGCCCACCGTGCCCTCGCGGCGGCGGCGGAGGCCGCCGAGGAGCCGGACCGCCGGCTCTGGCACCACGCCCAGTCGCTCCCGGGCCCGGACGAAGCCACGGCGGGGGCCCTGGAACGGTCCGCCGCACCGGAGCGGGCACCGGGCCGGGCCGCCGCCTTCCTCGAAGCGGCGGCCCGGCTCACCCCCGACGCCCGGGACCGTGCCGCGCGCATCCTGAGCGCCGCCGCGACCCGGCGCGACGCCGGGGCCCACGACGCGGCCGAACGGCTGCTGGCCCTCGCCCGCGCCGCCCCCCTCGACCAGCGGCTCACGGCCCGTGCCGAGGCCCTGCGGGCCCGGATGGCCCTGGACCGGGGCCGGTACGACACGGCGGCCGGACTCCTTGGGCGGGCGGCCGCGCTGATGTCGCCCGTGGACGCCGCCCTGGCCCGGGAGATCCAGCTGGACGCTGTGGCCGCCGCCGGGTGCGCGGGCCGTCTCGCGACCGGGCAGCCCGCGCCCGGCATTCCCCCGGCACCCGGCCCCCCGCGCCCGCTCGACCTGCTGCTGGACGCCCTCACCGAACGGGAACGCGCGGGTCTCACGGCCGCCGCCCCCGCGCTGCGACGCGCACTCCGCGCCTATCTCGACGGTCGGCACACCCACCCCTACGGCCCCGGAGAGGCATGGGCCCTGTGCGGCGCGGCGATCGATCTGTGGGACGAGTCCGCATGGCGCCGGCTCGCCGACCGCCAGCTGCGCAACGCCCGGCGCGCGGCCGCGCCGACCCTGCTGCCCGCCGCCCTGAGCCGGCGGGCCCTGGTCCATGTCCACGCGGGTGACCTCGGCACGGCGGCGGCGCTCCTCCGTGAGATCGGCGCACTGCCGGGCGGGACCACCGGCTGGGGTGTCTCCGCCGTACGGATCGTTCTCGCGGCCTGGCGGGGAGAGCGGGCCCGGACGGCGGAGCTGGCCGTCGCGGCCCGGCGCGACGCCTTCGCGCGCGGGGGCGGCGAACTCCTCACGGCCGTCGGGTACGCCCGGGCCCTGCTCTCCAACGGGCTCGGCCGCCCCGCCGACGCCGTACGGGCCTGGCGGACGGAGCGTCACCTCGACGAGAGCGGCCCGTACACCTGGGGCCTGGTCGAGCTGGTGGAAGCGGCGGCCCGCGCGGGAGAGCCCGACCTCGCCCATGCGGCGCTGGACGGGGTCCTCCACCGCACCCGGGCCTGCTCCACCGACTGGGCGCTCGGGGTGTGCCTGCGCTCCCGGGCGCTCCTCGGCGGCGGCGCCGAGGCGGGAGACCTCCATGAGGAGGCCGTACGGCGGCTCGATCGCGGCGAGGCGGCCCTCGACGCGGCCCGGGGCCGCCTTCTCTACGGCGCGTGGCTGCGGGCCGGCGGCTACCGGGCCGACGCACGGACACAACTGCACCGGGCCTATACGGTGTTCTCCGCCCGGGGCGCCACCGCCTTCGCCGCCCGTACCGCCCGGGAGCTGCGCGCGGCCGGGGAGCCCGCCCGCGCGCTCCGGCCCGGCCGGCCCGACCCCTCCGCCCTGACCCCGCAGGAACACCGGATCGCCCGGCTGGTGGCGACGGGCGCCACCTCCAGGGAAGTCGGGGCCGAGTTGAATCTGAGCCCCAGGACGGTCGAGGCCCATTTACGCGGCGTATTCAAGAAGATGGGAATTCTCTCCCGCCGCCAACTGCACGACAGGATTCCCCTGGACGGTGCCGGTCCATCCGTGAAGTCCGGGGACCGGCAGGAGTTCTGTGCGGGTGTCCGGGAATGAGGAAATCCCGCACCCGCCCATGCGAAAGGCGTGACAGTCGGGGCCGAATTCGCCTCCGATGGCCCGCCGGCCCTCTGCTACATTCCCCTCCATGGGAGAACCGCGATGGCTGGACGACCGGGAGGCACAGGTCTGGAAAATGTACCGGGACCTGCGCCGGGATCTCCAGAGCGCGCAGGACCGCCAGCTCCTGCGGGACTCCGGCCTCTCGGGCGCCGACTACGCCCTGCTCGTCCCCCTCTCCACCGCCCCCGACGGCCTGCTGAGGTCGAGGGAGCTGGGCCTGGAGGTCGGCTGGGAACGCAGCCGGCTGTCCCACCAGATCATCCGTATGGAGAAGCGGGGACTCGTCACCCGGGAGCCCTGCGTCGACGATGCCCGGGGCTCCATGGTGCGGCTGACCGCCGAGGGGCGGGCCGCGATCGAAGGCGCCGCACCCCTGCATGTGGAGACGGTCCGCCGGTGTTTCTTCGACCCCTTGACCCCCCGGGAGATCGAAACCCTGGGAATCCTGATGGGCAAAATGCTGGACGCGGTCGGCCGCGAACAGGGATGAGGAATCCGGCCGGGGCCGAGGGGCGCTTTTCCGGCGGCCCGCGAGAGGTTCCACAAGTCCCGTAAGTCCCGCCGATCCTGTCGTCTCTGTCATCCCTGTCGTCCCTGTTGATCCCGCCGACCCTGCCGATCCCGTGGGAATTCCCGGACCGGACCGGGATCACAGCTCGCCGGGGGGCGCGTACCGGGTGAAGAAGGGCCCCATGTGTGCGGCGATGGCCCGGGTGAGGCCGGAGCTGTCCTCCAGCAGCCGTGCGCCGGGGTCGAGATCGCCGATGAGGACGGGGTCGAGACCGGCGTCCCGGATGAGCTGTTCGGTGATGCCCCTGGCCTCCGGATCGCAGGCGAAGAGAGCGCTCGGCCCGACCCGCTGCGCCGGGATCCGCTCATAGGTGGTGGCGAAGACCGTGGAGAAGGACTTGGCGGTCGGGCCGCCGACGATCGACTTGATCTGATGGGAGAGCGAGGGGAACGAACCGTCCCGCTCCCGGTAGATGTTGGTGGCGTCGATGGTCGTCCGGCCGGAGAGGCCGGACACCCGGCCCAGCGCCTCGGCGATGGCCCGGCCGGGCACCGCCACCAGCACGGCGTCGGCGCCGGTGGCGTCCCCGCCGTCCCGCCCGAGCGCGGTGACCGTATGGCCCGCGTCGGTCCACAGCCGGGCGAGCCCGCCGCCGACCCGGCCCCGGCCGACCACAGTGATCCTCATCGTGCGACTCCTCAGGAGGTCTGTCCGCCGGCCGTGGGGCACAGGGCCCCGCTCACCGCCGGAAGCCGGGTGGCGGGCGGGTCACTTCCCGTCGAGGCCGAGCAGCTGGAGTTCCCAGGCCAGGCTGGTGCCGAAGACACCGCCGTGCTCCAGCAGGATCTCGGTCATGCCCGGTACGGTCGCCTCACGGGCCCAGTCCCGCTGCCACTCCCCGATGACCGTTCCGGAACAGGTCGGTATCACCCCGGCCTGGATCATGCGCTGGATGCCGCGCTCATGGGCCTCGACACTGGTGGCGCCCGAGGCGTCCGTCACCGCGAACACCCGGTAGCCGTCGGCGAGGGCGTGCACGGCGGGCCAGGCCAGACAGATGTCCGTCCAGAGCCCCGCCATGACGATGTCCCGGCGGCCCGTCGCGGCGACGGCGTCCACCACCCGCTGGTCCTCCCAGGTGTTGATCGCCGTACGGTCGATCGGGGTCTGGTCGGGGAACACCTCCTGGATCTGGGGGATGAGCCGGCCACCCCGGTCCGCCACGACGGTGGTCAGGACGGTCGGCACCTCGAAGAGTCTGGCCCCCTTGGCCAGCGCGGTCACATGGTTGACCACCAGGGTCGCGTCCATGCTGCGCATGCCCGCGAACTGGGCGCCCTGATGGTCGATCAGGAGGAGAACGGAGTTCTCCGGCGTGAGGAGCGCGTCGAGGCCGGTGTAGGTGATGCCCTGGGCTGCCATGGATTCTCCCGCTGGTCGTATCGGTCCGCGGCCGTGGTGCCGCCGCGTCCCGACCCTTCCACCGTGCCGCACCCGCTCGCGTCGGTGACAACCACCTAGGTGAGGTCCGGGACACGAAGGACACGCCCCGGCGCCGTTCGGGGCGGAGCGGGCGGGCCGCAGGCCTCAGATGACCTGGGCGGTGGGGAGGACGGTGACCTCGGTGAGATTGACATGGCGCGGCACGGCGGCCATGAAGGCGACGGTCTCGGCGATATCGGCGCCCTGGAGGACATCGATGCCATGGATGAGGTCCGCCATGAGCCGGGAGGCGTCCGGGTCGGTGACATGGTCGGGCAGTTCGGTGTCGACCATGCCGGGTTCCACGGTGGCCACCCGGACCATCCTCGGGCCGAGTTCGACCCGCAGCAGACGGGTGAGATGGCTGATGTAGGCCTTGGTCCCGGAGTAGACGGAGAACTTCTCCAGGATGCGGGTGGCGGCGATGGACGAGGTGTTGATCAGGTCGGCGGGCCCGCCCCGGGCGGCGGCTTCCGTGAGCTGGGGCAGAAAGGCGGCGATCACGTTCATGACGCCGGTGATGTTCAGGTCGATCTGACGCTGCCAGTCGTCCACCCGCAGTTCCTCGATACCGGAGACGAGCTGGACGCCGGCGTTGTTGAGGACGAGGTCGGCCCGGCCGTACCGGTCGGCGACCTCCCGGGCGGCCGCGGTGACCGCCTCGCGGTCGGTGACATCGACGGCGAGGGCGAGCGCCTTGCCGCCCGCCGCCCCGATACCGGCGGCGACGCTGTTCAGCCTCTCCTCGCGGCGGGCGAGGAGGACCACGGTGGCCCCCAGCCCGGCGAGGCGTTCGGCGGTGGCGGCACCGATCCCGCTGGAGGCGCCGGAGACGACGGCGACCCGGCCGGTGAGGGGGGTGCCGGTGAGCAGTGCGGCAGACATGGCGATGTCCTCTTCCGGTGTGTGGTTCCGATACGTGGTTCCGATGTGTTGTCCGATGGACCTCCGATGGGTCCATGACATGAGTCTGTGCGGCGGAGCGCCGGGAAAGAAGGCCGGCTCGTTCCTGGGAGTACCGCACCCAGCCAGGAACGGATGGGTGTCATCAGCAGGAAGTAGGGGACCGATCCCGCCGACCCCGGGCTCGCACGGCGGCCCCCTGGTGTGACACATGGATACGGGCTACCTTTATAGGTATGTCACGTTCGGATGGGCATCCGGTCCCGGACCATGTGGTCGCGGCGGCCCTGCGGGTCGCCGAGGCCCGCGGGGTGGACGCGGCCGATGTGCCGCTGCTGGCCGTCGCCCAGGAGGCGGGGATCTCCCGCAGCACCCTGGTACGCCGGCTCGGCGGCACCCGGCGGGCGCTGGACGAGGCCATCCGCGCGGCCGGGGTCGACCCCGGCGGCAGGCTTCCGGTCCATGACCGGGCGCTGGCCGCCGGAGCCGCTCTGATCAGCGAGAACGGACTGGCCTCCCTCTCCCTGGAACGGGTCGCCACCGCCGCGCGATGCTCCGTGCACAGCCTCTACGCCGTCTTCGGCGGCCGCGATGAACTCCTCCGGGCCATCTTCGAGCGCTACAGCCCCATCCTGGACATCGAGGCGGTCCTCGCCGACCCCCACCAGGGCTTCGAGGAGCGGGTCCATGCGATCCACCGGCTCTTCGCCGAGGCCCTCGGCCGTGAACCCCGGGTCGTCCCCGCCATGCTCGCCGAGGCACTGGCCCGCCCCGGCGACGAGGCCGTCCAGGCACTGGTACGCCATGCCTTCCCGCGCATGCTCGGCGCGGTCGGCCAGTGGCTGGCCGCCGAGGCCGCCGCCGGGCACATCCGTGATCTGCCCCCTCTTCTGCTCGCCCAGCAGTTCACCGGACCGCTGCTCACCCACTTCCTGCTGCGCCCCGCCGTGCGCGAGGTGCCCGGGGTGCGGCTGCCGCCGGCCGACGAGGTGTGCGCAGCCTTCGCCGACGCCTTCCTCCGCGCCGTCGCCCCCACCTCCGCCACTCCGCCGTCCGCCGCCGACCCGGTGGCGCGCCCGAACCGCTCCCCTTGAGCCAGGCGGGAGCCAGCCCCTGGAGGCCGGAATGCCGCTCGTCATCGATCTGCACGCCATCGACGCCACGATGGTGCCCCGCGTCGGGGGCAAGGCCGCGAACCTGGGCGAACTGCTGCGCGCGGGGCTCCCCGTACCCCCCGGCTTCTGTGTGACCACCGACGCCTACCGCACCGTGGCCACCCCCCACGCGCCGGCGGGCCTCGCCCCCGAGGCGGCCCGGCGGGCCCTGCTCGACACACCGGTGCCACCCCGGGTGCACCAGGAGATCCTCACCGCCTACCGCGCGCTCGGCGACGACGTCCCGGTCGCGGTCCGGTCCAGCGCCACCGCGGAGGATCTGCCGTTCGCGAGCTTCGCCGGCCAGCAGGACACCTGTCTCAACGTCATCGGCGCGGACGCCGTCGCCGACGCGGTCCGGCGCTGCTGGGCCTCGCTCTGGACCGACCGGGCCGTCGCCTACCGCGAGACCAACGGCATCGCCCATGACACGGTGAGCCTCGCCGTCGTCGTCCAGCGCATGGTCGGATCGGCCGTCTCCGGAGTGCTCTTCACCGCCGACCCGGTGACCGGCGACCGGGGACGGATGGTGATCGACGCGGCCCCCGGGCTCGGCGAGGCCGTCGTCTCCGGCGCCGTCAACCCCGATCACTTCGTCGTGGCGGGCGACACGATCGTGGAACGGCGCCCCGGGGACAAACGGGTCGCCGTCCGCCCCCTGCCCGGCGGCGGCACCGAACAGATCACCGCCGACGCGGACGAGGAGCCCTGTCTGACCGGGGACCAGATCCACCGGCTCGTCGCCCTCGGCGCGGCGGTGCGCGACCACTACGGCACCCCCCAGGACATCGAGTGGGCGATCGACACCGACGGAGTGCTCCAGCTGACCCAGGCCCGGCCCATCACCACCCTCTTCCCTGTACCGGAGAGGGAGGGCTTCCACGTCTACTTCTGCTTCAGCCTCGCCCAGGGCCTGGAGCGCCCGATCACCCCCGCCGGACGCGCCGCGTTCCGCGAGATCGCCCGTACCGTCAACGAGATCGTCATCGGCGACCCGGGCGCCACCGGCTACACCGAGGCGGGCGAGCGGATCTTCCTCGACCTGACCCGCGCACTGCGCGACCGGACCGGCCGGGCGTTCGTCCTGCGCCTGCTCGGCCTCATGGAGGCCCGGTCCGCCCGGACCCTCGCCGAACTCTGCGACCGGGACCCCCGTCTGAGCCTCGACCGCACCTCGGTCCGGCCCGCCGTCCGCCGCGCGTTCCGCCTCGCCCGGCGGTTCCACGTCCCGGCCACCGCCGTCCGCGCACTCGTCCGCCCCGAGGCCGCCGTACGGCACGCGCACCGGCTGGAGGCCGGGGTCGTGGCGGGGGCCCGCGCCACGACCGCCCGGGGCGCCCTGCGCGAGCGGATCGTCCCCGTCCTCCCGGCCGTCGCCCCCGCCGCACTCGTCGGATACGGGCTGCTCGCCCTCGTCGGCCGGATCGTCCGCACCGGGCCGGGGGAACTCCAGACCGTGCTCCGCGGACTGCCGCACAATGTCACCACCGAGATGGATCTGGCCCTGGAGGGCCTCGCGGACACCCTCCGCGCCGACCCCGCCGCCGCCCGCCTGTTCCAGGACCCGGACCTCAATGCTGCCGGGGCCGCCCACGCCTACCGGGACGGCCTGCTTCCGCCCGCCGCCCAGCAGGGCCTCGCCGCCTTCCTGGACCGCTGGGGCCACCGCGCCGTCGCCGAGATCGACATCGGCCTGCCCCGCTGGTCCGAGGACCCCTCGTACCTCATCGGCGTCCTCGGCAACCTGCTGCGCACCGAGGACCCGGCGGCCCGGCCCGACGCCGTCTTCGCCCGCGCCCGCGCCGACGCCGAGGCCATGGTCGAACGCCTCGCCCGGCGCGCCGGGCCCCGCGCCCCCCTGGTGCGGTTCGCGCTGCGCCGCACCCGGCTCCTCGCCGGCCTGCGCGAATATCCGAAGTACCTCGCCGTCCGGGTGCTGGCCGTGGTGCGCGAACGGATCGCCGAACGCGGGGCGCAACTCCACGCGGAGGGCCGGATCGACGACCCGCGGGATGTGTTCTTCCTGGACTTCACGGAGATGGAGACCGAGGGAGGGGATCTGCGCGGTACGGTCGCCCACCGCCGGGAGAGCTACGCCCGGGAGCTGCGCCGCCGCCCGGTCCCCCGGGTCCTGCTCTCGGACGGCACGGCCCCCGAGGAACACCGCCCGCCGGCCGCGCCCGGCTCCCTGACCGGCACTCCGGCCTCCGTCGGGACGGTCACCGCCCCGGCCCGGGTGATCATGGATCCGGTCGGCGCCCGGCTGGAACCGGGCGAGATCCTGGTGGCCCCTTCCACCGACCCGGGCTGGACACCCCTCTTCCTCACCGCCGGCGGTCTGGTGATGGAGATGGGCGGCGCCAACTCCCATGGGGCGGTGGTGGCGAGGGAGTACGGGATCCCCGCCGTGGTGGGCGTGCGGGGGGCGATGGACGCCATCCGGACGGGGGAGACCGTCACCGTGGACGGGGGCGCCGGGGTGGTGTCGGTGCGCCGCACCTGAGACGGACCGGCTGCGCGCCGGGTCCGGGGCGGGACCGGGCCGGTCAGGTGTCAGGCGGCCGGCGCGCCGGGCTGGTCGTGGGTGGCGCAGTGGATCCCGCCGCCGCCCGAGGCCACGGTGTCGATGTCGACCTGGACGACGTCCCGGTCGGGGAAGTGCTCCCGCAGGATGCCCCGGGCGCGGTCGTCGGCCTTCCGGTCGCCGAACCGGGGCAGGAAGACGGAGTCGTTGGCGATGTAGAAGTTGGCGTACGACGCCAGGAAGTCATCGCCCACGCCCGTGATCCTCCGCAGATCGGGCTGCGGCAGATCGATGATCTCGAAGCGCCGGCCCCGGGCGTCCGTCGCCTTCGCCAGCACGGACTGGGCCTGATCGGCCGAGCGGGACCAGGAGTCCGGCGGGGTGCCGGGGAAGGCCCGGTCCAGCAGGACCACCCCGGGCTCGGTGAAGCGCACCAGGCTGTCCACATGGGCGTCGGTGATGTCCTCGCCGCGCACCCCGGCCAGCCAGACCACCTTCTCCATGCCGAGGGTCCGCTTGAGTTCGGCCTCGATCCGGTCCCGGCTCTTGCCCGGGTTGCGGTTGACATTGACGATCGAGCTTTCGGTGATCAGCAGCGTGCCCTCGCCGTCGGTCTCGAAGGAGCCGCCCTCGGAGACCAGCGGGGCCTGCTCGCGGGGGATCCCGTACTCCGGGAGCAGGGTGCGTCCGACTCGTCCGTCGTTGGTGTGCTCCTGCTTGTCGCCCCAGCCGTTGAAGTTGAAGTCGACACCGGTGACCCTGCCGTTCTCCTCGACGAAGACGGGGACGGTGTCACGGGCCCACAGGTCGTCCACGGCCAGGGGGATGACCTCGACCTGGGAACCGCAGGCCCGCTGGGCCGCCTTCACCTGGGCGGGCCGGGCCAGCATGACGACCGCCTCGTACTCCCCGATGGCCCGGGCGATCCGGGCGATGTCCTTCCGTACATAGGGCAGGTCCTGCTCCCAGACCGAGGTCAGGGCCGGCCAGGACATGAAGGTACGGGTATGGCTCTCCCACTCGGCGCCCAGCCGGCGCCCTTCGGCCTTCGTGGCGGACCGGGAGGATCCCTCGCTGGCGCGGGTACGGGCGGCGGGCTCGGCGGGCCCGCAGGCCGAGGCCCCCAGGACCAGGGTGCCGAGTCCGGCGAGGGTGCGAAGGGCGGACCGTCGGGTGGGGGAGAGGAAGGACACGGGCGGTTCCTGTCGTGGGCGGCCGGAAGGTCCTCCGGCCGGGCGGGCGGGTGTACGGGGTGGGCGGACGGCACGTCCCCGGCACCAGGATGCGCACAGGGGGCCGTGAAGGGCCGGTGCACACGACGAGGCGGCGGGGCCCCGGGCTGCCACCCTGACACTGACGGGATTTTCAGTCAACTCATGTCGCGGTGTGGAGTCGCCTGACCGCAGAGAGGTGTCGAATGGTATCCATCATCCCTTTTGCCGGATCGATGGCGGGTGTGCACGGGGAGGGAGGCCCGGGTGGATGCCGGTGTCGGGCGCTTCTTCCACCCTCGGGCTGAAATTCTGGTCAGGAAAGTGCCGGAGAAGGTCGGGAGAGGGCTGGGAGAGGTCGCGGAGAGGGGCCGGGGAGGGTCCGGGGAGGTCGCGGGACACCCGCCGGGGTACCGGGTGCCCAGCGGCCCGCACCCCCGGTGACCTGCCGCGCGTACCCCTCTCCCGGGCCCCGGTAGAGTGCCCGCCATGGCGTCTCGCAGCACTCAGATCCTTGAAGCCGCCGCCCGGGTGATCGCCCGGCGCGGGGTACGCGGCCTGCGTGTGGAGGAACTGGCGGCCGAGGCCGGCGTCTCCACCGCGCTGATCTACTACCACTTCAAGGACCGCACCGGGGTGCTGCGCGAGACCCTGGGATTCATCAGCGACCGCGCCGAGCGCTACACCACCGACCGGGACCCGCAGGCGCCGCCCCCCACCCCCCGCGAGGAGCTGGAGGACGCCCTTCTGCTGGAGCTCCAGGACGATGTGGAGGTACGGGAGAACAGCGCCGCCTGGGGCGAGCTGCGGGCGAGCGCGGTCTTCGAGGAGGCGCTGCGCGAGGATCTCGCGCGGGCGACCCTGGAGTGGATCCAGGAGGTCGCCGCACTGCTGGGTCGGGTCCAGCCGCTGGCGCCGCCCTCCTCGCTCGCCGCCGCCGCCGAACGGCTCACCGCGCTGCTGGAGGGGCTCAGCATGCGCTGGCTCAGCGGCGGGATCCGGCTCGACCACGCCCGGGAGCTGGTCCGGGGCGCCGTCGGCGCCGAACTGGAAGGGCTCCGCCGGGGCTGACCCCTGTCCCCTGTCCCCGCCGCCCCGGCGGCACCGACCCCCTCCGCCCCCCCGCCGGGCGGTGGCGTCACGGGGCCTGCCGCAGCCGGTCCCGGAGGGCGTCCGGGGTCGCCGGCAGCCCATAGGCCGATGTCAGCCACGGCCCCAGCTCGCCCGACTCCCAGGCCGCGCCGGCGGTCGGCAGTGCCCCGAGGGCCGCCCGTCGCCAGGGGGTCAGCTCCCCGGCGGGAACCGTGTCCAGATCGCCCAGCGCATCCACGACCAGACCCGAGGCCAGCTCCGCCGCGGTCTCCGGGGTCAACTCCCCGTCGCGCAGCAGACGGGCCACGACCGTGAGCGCCCCGTCCTCGCGGGACGGCGGCAGGCGCCGCAGGGTCGCCGTGATCAGCGCACCGACATCGCCCCGGTGGAAGCGGCTGCCCCGGACCGTCTCGTACGGCTCCGGGTCCAGGGCGATCCGGGCCAGCTCCGCGATCAGCGTCTCCACCACGGCGGGTGGGATGTCCGGCGCGGTGATACGGGCGAGGGCGACCCCGGCGGCCCAGCGGTCCACCCCGGCTCCGGCGGCCAGGACCGCCTCCAGACGGGCGATGTCGGAGCGGTCGCCCGAAGCGCCCGCGAGCAGCCCGAGCGCGATGAACGCGGTGGACCGCTCCGGTCCCGGGCGTGCCCGCTCGCAGAACGGGCGCAGCCGGGGCAGGATCTCGGCGGCCCGGTTCGGGAACCAGGCCAGCAGTTCCGCCGCGGCGCCCGCCGTCGCCGGGTCGTCATCGGCGAGACGGGGCAGCACGGCGCCGATCCCGTCGCTCAGCGCGGTATGCACGGCCCGCGCCACCGGCAGCCGGGTGTGCCGCTCCGGGTCGAGCCCGTCGGGCAGCCATCCGCCGTCCTCGGATTCCATCTCCACCAGGCCGCAGAGGAAGCCCAGCAGGCGCTGCGGCTCGGGGGTCGGTCCATCGGTGAGCAGCCCCAGCAGGAAGGGCACCACCGGTACGGCGGCGGGGTGGACGGCGCCCTGATGGCAGAGGTGGGTGTCCAGCCAGTGCCAGGCCGGGGCGCGGGCCGCCGCGTCCTCCGCCGTCAGGGCCCGCAGCCGCTCCGGGGCCTGCTCCAGAAGGTCGCCCGGCGTACCCCGGGACAGCTCGTCCACTTCCGCGAGGGGTCGCGTACCCGACACCGTTCCCCAACTCCCCTGTCCAGTACGGGAACCGGCTCGCCGGTCCGGTCCGGGTGGTGGCCGGAGCCATGACGGACGGCCGACCGTACCACCGTGGCCGAGCGGCGGAGCCGACCGTAACCGCACACCGTCCTGACAACTTCCTGACGTGTGCCGGTGAGTCTGGGGTCGCCCGTCCACCAGGGACGGGCCGGCGGCGGCCGGATGCCGTCGCCGCCGCGCGGGCGGTCGTTCCGCCGGAGACATGAAGAGGCAGGAGACCCGCATGGGGACGAGGCAGAGCGGGAAGGCCGTCGGCGGCCGGGTACGCGCAGGGGTTCTGGTCACGGGTGCCGCGGTGGCCCTGCTCGGGGCGGTCGTCCCCGCACCGGCCGTGGGAGCCGCACCGGTCAAGGGCCCCGCCCTGGTCGTCGGAGCCACCCCGGCCGCCGGGTCCGCTTCCGCCGCCGCCGGGTCCGCTTCCGCCGCTGCGGGGGCGGGTTCGGCCCCGGTGGGCCGGGCGACCTATGACCTGGGCGAGCTGGCGTTCGAGCCCGGCGCCCCGTACCGGGGCAGAAGCGAGCTGGCCGCGGTGGTCCACTACCCCCAGGGGCCGGGAGCCAAGGGCATGGCCCGGGGCAGGCATCCGCTGATCGTCATGCAGCACGGCTACTGGCACACCTGCGCGGACCGCGCCGCCCAGAAGCGGCTGACGGCGGCACAGAAGGCCCTGGCCGACGCCGAGAAGGCCGGCAACGCGGCCGAGGAGGCCCGACAACTGGAGATCATCGGGAAGATGAGCGACCGGCTGTGGGCCTGGCCCTGCCGACCGGGGACCGCGCCGCTCCCGAGCGGTTCCGGCTATGACTATCTGGCCCGGGACCTGGCCCGGCAGGGCTTTGTAGTGGTCTCCATGGGAGCCAACGGCATCAACGCGACCAGCGGCGGCCAGGCGGAGTCGGTCTACCGGGCGCGTGCCGGGCTGATCAATGAGCATCTGGAGCTGTGGCGGAAGCTCGACGCGGGCAAGGGGCCCCTGAAGGGCCGGATCAAGGACCCCGCCACCGGCCGGGCGAGCGATGCCTCCTTCACCGGGCGGGTCGATCTCGGGAGGGTCGGCACCCTGGGCCACTCCATGGGCGGCGGTGGCGTCATGGAACATGCCGCCGACGGGCGCCGCGGCGACTGGCCCGCCGGCGTGAAGGTGAAGGCTGCGATGGGCCTGGCACCCACCGCCACCTGGGAGAACGAGCCCATCACCCGGGTCCCGCTGGCCGTGCTGTGGGGCACCTGCGACCAGGTGAACACCGGTGAGTTCGTGAAGTGGAACAAGGGGCGGAACACGGCACCCCTCCATGGCATCACCCTCACCGGCGGCAACCACAACTACGCCAACACCCAGTGGTCCCCCCGCGGCGGACAGGTGGGCGGCGCCGACGACGCCGTCCCTGGCACCCGACCCGGCCGGTGCGTCGCCCAGGACGGGACCCAGAAGCAGCACCGGGGGCTCGACGAGGCCACCCAGCGCAAGATCACCCAGGGGTACACCGTCGCCTTCTTCCGCCGCCATCTGCTGGGCGACACCTCGGCACAGGCCCTGCTGACCGGCCGGGCGAAGCTGCCCCGCGTACCGGATGTGACGCGGGTGGAGTACGTGGCGCCGCGCTGACGGCCCCCACCGCGACCCGATGGCCCGGGATCAGCCGTGGTGGCTCAGCGGATCCCGCGAGGTGGTGCCGGTGACCGGGCCGTCCTGGGCCATCGGCTCCCGTGACAGGAAGCCGACGACCGGGCCGTCGTCGGTCTCCACGGCCCAGACCTCGAACTCCTCCCCGGGGAAGGCGTCGGCCAGGGCACCCCGCCAGGAGGCGCGGAGGGCGTCGGCGACGGCGGAGAGCGCCCGGTCGATCTCCTCACCGGCATCGCAGTGGATCACATCGGCCAGGACCAGACGGTTGAGAAACCCCTCGACGGCCCGGACATCACCCCCGCATTGGGCGAGCAGCCTGTCGACCAGCTCCCTGCCACCCGGCTGCTCCCGGAGCGTGCAGCCCCGGTACCGCACAAAGCGCGGCCGGAACACCCGCTGGAATGCCAGCCATTCGGCGATGCCCGTCCGGTCGGTGAGGAAGTCGACATGGTCGAGGCCGGCACCGGGAAAGCCGCTCGTCCACTCCTTGATCGGAGAGAAATCATCGGGGTTCATCCGGATATCCTCCGCTACGGCGATGATCCGGGCGGCCGGACCCCGGCAGGGCGGCGGTCCTGTCCCCGCCGGGAACACCCGGTGGCGTCCGCCGTGTCGGTGGCGGACCGTAGGGTCTCCGTATGGACGTCGCTCAGCAGAACGCGTTGCGGGCACAGGCGCAGCCCGGTGTGCAGTGGTACTACGAACAGTATGCGGAGGCCCTGGCCGAGCGGTACGAAGGGCTGAGCTTCCCGGAGCTGTACGAGGAGGTGCTGCCGCATCTCCCCGTACCGCCCGCCAGGGCCGCCGACATCGGGGCCGGAAGCGGGCGCGACGCCGCCGCGCTGGCCCGGATGGGCTGGCGGGTGACGGCCGTCGAGCCGGTGCGGGCGCTGCGGGAGACGGCGGCTCGGCTGCATCCGGAGGACGTGCGCTGGCTGGCGGATTCACTGCCGGAGCTGAGCGGTGTGGACGGCCCCTTCGAGCTGTTGCTGCTCTCGGCGGTGTGGATGCATCTGGACCACGACGAGCGGCCGGTCGCCATGGAGCGGCTGAGCGGCCTGCTGACCGGGGGCGGGCGTCTGGTGATCACCTTGCGGCACGGGGAGCCGCCGCGCGACCGGCGGATGTTCGACGTCCCGGTGGGCGAGACGGTGGGCCTCGCCGCCGCCCAGGGGCTGACCCTGCTGCACCGGAGCGGCGGCGAGGACCGGCTCGGCCGGGACGGCGTGCACTGGAGCCGGCTGGTCTTCGAGAAGGCGCCCGAGCCGGACGGGGAAACCGCCGGGGAGCCGGCCGAGCGGCAGGGGTGAGGTCCGGAGGCGGTCGGCCCCCGGGAGGCCCCCCGGGTGCTCCGCCCCCTCGCGGCACGGCGGTGGCGGCGCGGTCAGAGCCATCCGTTCCGCTGCGCCTGGAGGGCCAGCTGAAAGCGGTTGGCCGCACCCGAGCGGGCCATCAGCACCTGGAGACGGCGGAAGAGCGTACGGCGGCTGATGCCCAGCTCACGGGCGATGACATCGTCGCTCGCACCGCCCGCGAGCAGCCACAGCAGCCGCCGGTCTGCGGGGTGCAGACCGCCCGGCCGGGTGGTGCGGCCCTCGAACGGCAGCGCGCTCTGCCAGGACTGCTCGAAGAGTGCCATGAGCGCGGAGAGCAGACCGCACGGCTGCACGACCAGCATCGAGTTGTGCACATCCGCCTCCTTGATCGACAACGAGACCAGTGCATACGCCTCATCGATGATCACCAGCTTGACCGGTACCGAGGGCAGCACCCGCGCCTGCTCGCCGGCCCGTACACAGGGCTCGATCACCTCCTGCAGATGGCCCGGCTGCTCCAGTGACGCCCGCGAGTACACCACCCGCTGGATCACCCCCCGGGCCAGCGTGGCCAGCGCGTCCTGGGTGGCGCCGGGGAGCGGGAAGTACGGCGGTGACTCGAACTGCCGGATCTGCTCGCGGGCGCTCGCCCACGCCTGCCGGATCCTGGTGCCGACCGCGTCACCGGTCACCACCTCGACCAGATCGTCGTTGTAGGCGGCGAGCCGCTGCCGCCGGAACGACTCGAACGCACCCCCCACGGCGATCCGCGACTCCTCCACCTCCGCCGCCCGGTGCCGGGCGAGGATCTCCAGACCGGCGGTGGGCGGCACCGGCGCCACCACCGCCCCGCCCTCCTCGGCCGGGCTGGCCAGACCGGCCGCCACCAGCGCGCCGTACGCCCCGGCCAGCTCCCCGCCGTCCACCCCGGCCGCCACCGCGACCGTGCTCAGCGGGGCGGGGGCCACATCGAGCAGGGCCAGATACACCCGGGCCGCCACCGGGTCGAGCCCCAGATGCCGCAGGGCCTCGCTGAGCTTCGCGTTCGTCATGCCCCCATTGTCGACGGCTCCGGCCCGGCCATGGCCGATCCGTGCCACTGACATGTTCCGGCGCCGAGCGGCCCCGGCGCGGGATACGTTCCCCAGGCCGCGCCGCCCCCGCGCCCCTGGCCGGCGGGTCGGCCCACCCAGCGGAACCACTCCACCCAGAGGAAGGTGCACACCATGGCGAAAGGCCGGAAGAACGGTCTCTACTCAGGGATCTCCGAGGAACTGTCCGCCCTGATGCGCACGGGATGGGCGGACACCGAGCGCCGCGACCTCGTCCTCGACGAGCAGGCGCCCTACGCCGCCCGCCGCCGCGCCGCACTCTCCGCGCGCTTCCCGGGCGAACGCCTCGTCGTCCCCTCGGGGAACCTCACCGTCCGCTCGAACGACGACACCTACCCGTTCCGGCCGTACTCGGCCTATGTGCATCTGACCGGGGACCAGGCCCGGGACGGCGCCCTCGTCCTCGAACCCCGCGCGGACGGCGGCCATGACGCCTACTGCTACCAGCTGCCCCGGGACAGCAGGGACAACGACGAGTTCTGGACCGGCCCCACGGCCGAGCTGTGGATGGGCCGCCGCCGCTCCCTCGCCGAGGCGGAGCTGGTCCTGGGGCTGCCCTGCCGCGATGTCCGCACGGCCGCCGCCGACCTGGCCGCCTCCGACGCCCCCACCCGGATCGTCCGGGGCGTCGACCCCGCCCTGGAGGCCGCCCTCACCACCGACGAGGAGCGCGACGACGAGCTGGAGGAGACCCTCAGCGAACTCCGCCTGGTCAAGGACGACTGGGAGATCGCCGAGCTGCGCAAGGCCGTGGACTCCACCGTCCGCGGCTTCACCGATGCGATAGGCGAGCTGTCCCGGGCGGTGGCGTCCTCCGAGCGATGGATCGAGGGCACCTTCTTCCGCCGGGCGCGCCTGGAGGGCAACTCCGTCGGCTACGGCTCGATCTGCGCGGCCGGCGAGCACGCCACGATCATGCACTGGACGGACAACGACGGCCCGGTGCGCCCGGGGGAGCTGCTCCTCCTCGACGCCGGCGTGGAGACCCGTACCCTCTACACCGCCGATGTCACCCGCACCCTGCCGATCAGCGGGACCTTCACACCCGTCCAGCGCACGGTGTACGACGCGGTGTACGAGGCCCAGGAGGCCGGCATGGCCGCCGTCAAGCCGGGGGCCGCGTACCGCGACTTCCATGAGGCGTCCCAGCGGTATCTGGCGACCCGGCTGGTCGAGTGGGGCTTCATCGAGGGCCCGGCCGACCGCGCGTACGAGCTGAGCCTCCAGCGCCGGTTCACCATGGCGGGCACCGGCCATATGCTCGGCCTCGATGTCCACGACTGCGCCCAGGCCCGGAACGAGGAGTATGTCGACGGCGTCCTGGAGCCGGGCATGGTGCTCACCGTGGAGCCCGGTCTGTACTTCCAGCCGGACGACCTGACCGTGCCCGAGGAGTGGCGCGGCATCGGGGTGCGGATCGAGGACGACCTGCTGGTCACCGAGGACGGTCACGAGAACCTGTCGGCGGGCCTGCCGAGGTCGGCGGAGGAAGTGGAGGCGTGGATGGCCCGCTGCGCGGGCTGAGCACGCGCCGAACGGCCCGCCCGGTGCGGGCCGTTCGGCCGCTGTGGGGCAGTAGCGTTGTCGCGTCGACACCCCACAACGCACGGAGGTACCGCCCCATGACAGCCGAGAAGCCGGGTACGGGACAGTCGGCGATCGACACCCGCTCGCCGCAATCCGCCCGGGTCTGGAACTACTGGCTGGGCGGCAAGGACAACTACCCGGTCGACCAGGAGGTCGGCGAGGCCTTCCGGGCCTTCTTCCCCGGGGTGGTCGACCTCGCCCGCGACTCCCGCGCCTTCCTGGGGCGCACGGTCCGTCATCTGGCCGAGGATCTGGAGATCCACCAGTTCCTGGACATCGGGACCGGTCTGCCCACCGCGGACAACACACATCAGATCGCCCAGCGGTCCGTGCCGTCCGCGCGGGTGGTCTATGTGGACAACGATCCGCTGGTGCTCACCCATGCCCGCGCGCTGCTGGTCAGCACCCCGGAAGGCGCCACCGACTACATCGACGCCGATCTCCACGACCCGGGGACGATCCTGCGCGAGGCGGCACGGACCCTGGACCTCGGCCGCCCGGTCGGCCTCACCCTGATGCAGGTGGTCGGCCATGTCGCCGCCTACCGGGAGGCCCGGTGGATCGTGGACCGGCTGATGGCGGCCCTGCCGTCGGGGAGCTGTCTGGTGCTCAACGACAGTGTGGACACCCATGCGGCCAACGCGGAGGCCACCCGCCGCTACAACGCCAGCGGGGCCGCGCCCTATCAGCTGCGCGCCCCCGGGGAGATCGCCGGATTCTTCGACGGTCTGGAGCTGCTGGACCCCGGCGTCGTGCCGCTGGCCGAGTGGCGTCCGGACGCCGCCACGGGGACACCGGGCGAGGTGATCGCCGTGGGCGGGGTGGGGCGCAAGCGCTGAGCGGCGCGGGGCCCGGTACGCGATCCCGGTACGTGGCCCCGGTACGCGGAAGGCCCGCCGTCAGGCGGGCCTTCCCTCAGGGCCGGGGCTCAGTCCTCGAACTCCCCCGTACCGCCGTCGGTGCTTCCCGTGCCCGGCTCCCGGTCGCCGCCCTCGCCGTTGCCGTCGCCCTCTTCCTCGGAGGGGTCCGGCTTGGGCGGGTCGGGGATGTGGAGGCGGTTGAAGTCGGGTGCGTCCTTGTCGGCGAGGGCCCCGGTCATCGCCTGGCGCCAGACCGAGCCGGGGACATCCCCGCCGAAGACCTTGGCCTTGTAGCGGTCGCCGATGGTGATGTTGAACATCTTCACCTGCTGGGTCGGGCTGCCCACCCAGACCGCGCCGGAGAGATTGGGGGTGTAGCCGACGAACCAGGCGTTCTTCCGGCCGTCCGTGGTCCCCGTCTTGCCCGCGTTGTCCCGGCCGGAGAGCCCCGCCGTCCGGCCCGTACCGGCGTCCGAGACCACATCCTTCAGCAGCGAGTTGACCGTGTCGGCGGTCCGCTCGGACATCGCCCGCTCACAGGTGGACTTCGGCACGCGGAGCTTGCGGCCGGCGGCCGTGGTGACGGAGCCGATGGCGACCGGGGTGCAGTAGGTGCCCCGGTTGGCGAAGGCCGCGTAGGCGGAGGCCATGGTCAGCGGGGACATGCCCTCCGAGCCCAGCGTCAGCGAGGAGGGCTCGGCGAGCAGCTTCTTCCCGTTGCCGACCTTCAGCCCCAGCTTGTCGGTGGTCTTCACGACCGGGCAGAGGCCGATATCGGCGAGCATCTGGACGAAGTAGGTGTTGACCGACATCGCCATGGCCTGCTTGAGGGCGTACGGGCCCTTCTCGGAGGCCAGCTCGTTCCTGAGGTCGGCCCCGGCGCCGTTCACCCACGGGGTGCCCGGGGAGCAGGTCTTGATGGGGCTCGGGTAGCTCATCGAGTACGGGGACGAGTAGGTCTGGGTCGCCGGGCGGCCCTCCTCCAGGGCGGCGGCGGCCACAAAGGGCTTGAAGGTCGAGCCGACCGGGAAGCCGAAGTTGGAGCCGCCCATCTTCTGGTCGACGGAGTAGTTGATCTGGCTCTCGTTCCGCCCGAAGCCGTACGGGCGGGACTGGCCCATCGCGAGGATCCTGCCGGTGCCCGGCTCGACCAGGGTCACGGCGGTGGCCACCTGGTCCGTCCGGTGGACATACTCCTTGATCGACCCCTGGACGGAACTCTGCGCGGCCGGGTCGAGCGTCGTCCGGACGGTGAGCCCGCCGCGGTTCCAGAGCTTGGCCCGCTCCTCCCGGCTCTTGCCGAAGACGGGGTCGGTCAGGAAGACGTTCCGTACGTAGTCGCAGAAGAAGCCCGCGCCCTTCACGGCGGTGATACAGCCGTTGCGCGGCTTCTTGACCTTCAGCCCGAGCGGGGCGCGCTTCGCCTTCTCGGCGCGGTCCCGGGTGATGTCGCCCGAGGCGACCATCCGTCCGAGGACGGTGTTGCGGCGCTTCTCGGCACGCTCCGGGAAGGCGGTTGGGTCGAAGTAGGTGGGGGACTGGACGACTCCGGCGAGCATCGCCGCCTGCTCCAGCTTCAGCTTCTTCGCCGGGGTGGAGAAGTAGCGCTGTGAGGCGGCCTCGATGCCGTACGCCTGCTGGCCGAAGAAGGTGATGTTGAGATAGTTCTCCAGGATCTTCTTCTTGCCCAGCTCCTCCTCGACCTGGATGGCGTACTTCAGCTCACGGATCTTCCGCCCGGCGGTCTGCTGGGTCGCCTGGGCGAACTTGGCGGCGTCGTCGCCCGCCTCCTCCACGAAGACGTTCTTCACATACTGCTGGGTGAGGGTGGAGGCGCCCTCGGTGACCTCGCCCGAGCGGGCGTTCTTGTTGAGGGCGCGCAGGATGCCCTTGAGGTCGATGGCGCCGTGCTCGTAGAAGCGCGCGTCCTCGATGGCGATGATCGCCTGCTGCATGTACGGGGAGATGTCCTGGAGCGGGACCACGGTGCGGTCGCGCGAGTAGACCGAGGCGATGAGGTCCCCGTCGGCGTCCAGGATGGTGGTGCGCTCGCTGAGCGGGGGCCGCTTGAGGTTGGCGGGGATGCTGTCGAACTTGCCGGCGGCTCCCTTGGCCGCCATCCCGACCATGCCGACGCCTGGCAGGGCGATACCCGCGAGCACCACTCCGGAGAGGGTGCTGACGGCGAGGAACAGCGCCAGGCGCCGACCCTTCGCCGGGCCCATGCCGGGACGTTTCTTCTGCATGCGTGTCAACCTCGTTGTTCTCAGGCGGCCGGAGGGCGTAACCGGTGGGAGGGCGGCCTCCGTCCCGGCCGCCCTCGGTGTCGTTCGGTGGTGTCCCGGTGCCGGTCGCGTGCCCGGAGCGGGCGGACCGCACACCGTCGACCTCTGAGACAGGGAAGGGCCGGGCCGGGTTGTGCGGGAACCGTGTGATTTTTCTCCGGATCCGCGCGCCGGGGGCACACTCAGGTTCCTGTCGGCTGGCGGGGCCCGGCGGAGGGGCCCGGCGGTACGGGTCCGCCGGGCCCCGTACCCGGGTCAGGAGCGGTCGAGCTGCTTGAGGATCTCCGGCGGGATCTGCGTTCCGGAGTACGCGACCAGCAGCTTCGCCTCCGCCGGGGTGTCCCCGACGGCGATGGCGACCTCAGGGGCGACGCCCCGCACGGCATAGGCCGTGGCGCTCGTCCCGTCCCGCTCGTCCCGCTCGGGGCCGTCGGTGTCGTCGCAGGGCGGGGCGACGGCGGTGCCCAGCCTGCCGCCGACGGTGAACTCCCGCTCGGCGACGTCCCGGTACTCACGGCCGTCGTAGGTGACCTGATAGGCGCAGGCCGCCGCTGACTTCCCGCCATCGGTTCCGGTGGCCGAGCAGCCCACCGCCGTCACTCCGATGACCGCCAGCAGTGTGCCCGCGGTCCGTCCGGCCCAGTTCATCGTTGTCTCCTCCGTCATCGCCGGGTTGTCACGCGGGGAGGGCGGGCCTCCCGCTGGGGGAGCCCCGCCCTTTCCCTGAACGAACGACGGAGAAGGGGCCCGAAAGGACGAACTGCCACGTGTCATCACCGGGTGATGTGTGTCACGTACGCCCAGGGGCCCGGTCAGGGCGTCAGAGGACCACCGCACCGAGGACGAGGACGAAGGCGAGGGCGGTGAGGCCCTGGACGAGGGTGGCCGCCGTCTGGGCGCGGTAGGCGGTCTTCACATCCATACCGGAGAACTGGGAGACGACCCAGAAGTAGGAGTCGTTGACATGGCTGACGACCATGGCACCGGCGCCGATGGCGAGCACGGCCATGACCTGGCCGATCGGGATGGAGCCGAGGGTGCCGTCGAGTCCGAGGGCGGGCAGCAGGGGCTGGGCCAGGGTGGAGGTGATGATCAGTGCGGCGGTGCTGCTGCCCTGGGCGGTCTTGAGGAGGGCCGCGAGTCCGAAGAGGACCAGGAGGGCGGTGACGCCGCTGACCGAGGAGCCGTCCCCGATGAGCGAGGCGATGTAGTCGGCGATCGGGGTGCCCTTGATGACCGCGCCGAACGCGCCGCCGGCGCCGGTGATGACCAGGATGGGCGCGGCGTCCACCAGCCCTTCGGCGACCCAGGTGGTGAGCGCCTTGGCGTCCCGCTTGGGGGGCAGCAGGGCCAGGGCCAGCACGACGCCGATGAGCAGGGCGTTGACCGGGTTGCCGAGGTCGGTGAGGAAGGCCCCGAGAACGCCGTCGACCAGGGTGCCGCCGCCGTCGGCGGGGAAGGCGGCGACGGAGCCGATCGCCATCAGCACGATGGGGACGATGATCGGCGCCAGGGCGTCGCGCATCCGCGGCAGCCGCTCGAACTGCGCCTTGTACTCCTCGAAGGTCTGGTGCGCGTCGGGCAGCTTGCTCTCCAGGTCACCGGTGCGGCGCAGCGCCCAGGCGAGACCGGCCGCGGCGGCGACCAGGGAGACGGGGATGCTGAAGAGGATGACCCAGATGAGCCCGTCGGAGCCGATGCCGACATTGCCCGCGGCGGCGATCGGGCCGGGTGTCGGGGGGACGAAGGTGTGGGAGGCGTACAGCCCGGTGGCCAGCGCGGTACCGAGGACGACGGGGTTCTTGCCCGTCTTGCGGGCTATGGAGCGCTGGAGCGGGGAGAGCACCACATAGCCGGAGTCGCAGAAGACCGGTACCGAGACGACCCAGCCCATCAGGGACATGGCCAGGGCCGGATGGCGCTTGCCGACCACCTTGAGCACGCCTTCGGCGAGGGTGACGGCGGCTCCCGTCCGCTCCAGCACCTTGCCGATGATGGTGCCGAAGAGGATGACCAGGCCGATGCTGGCGAGGATGGAGCCGAAGCCCTCGGCGATCGTCCCCGCGAGATTGTCGACGAACTTCCGGTCGGCGTCGGTGGCGACCCCGACGCCCATGGCCAGCAGACCGAAGGCATAGGTGGCCAGCACGATGGCGAGGAAGGGGTGCAGACGGAACCGTCCGCACAGAAGGATGATCAGCCCGATGCTGGCCGCCAGGGCGGCGAGCAGGGCGGGACCGGCGGTGCTCATGGGACTCCTGCCAGGGGGACGGGACGGAACAGGACAAAACCATGGGGTGGTGCCGCGCCGGTGGACCGGCGGTCGGCGGTGCGCCCCGGGGACGACGGACGTGCGGCGTGCTCAGGGCGCGGGGTGTGCGGGGGTGCGGGTGCGCGGGGTGCGCGGGGCCGCGCCGCGCGGGCTCAGGCCCGGTGCAGGCGCAGCACCTGTTCGGCGGTGTCCGCCAGCAGTCCGGCGGCGGAACCGGTCATCGCGTCGAGGGTCCGGGGGCCGTCGGCGATGCTGAAGGCGGCGGTCAGCCCGAGGTCGTGCAGTGCGGTCAGCGGCGGGACGATCTGTCCGGCCACGGCCACGGCGGGGATACCGCGCTCGGCGGCGAGCCGGGCGACCAGGGAGACGACCTTGCCCCCGGCGCTCTGCCGGTCGAGCCGGCCCTCACCGGTGAGGACCAGGTCGGCGCCGTCCAGGGCGGCCGGCAGCCCGACGGCCCGTGCCACGAGTTCGCATCCGGGCAGCGCCTCGGCGCCCAGGACGGCGAGCATGCCGCCGCAGGTGCCGCCGGCGGCTCCGGCGCCCGGGACATGGTGCACGGCGATGCCGAGCCGGTCGGCGAGGACATCGGCGAGCCGGGTCAGCCCGCGTTCGAGTACCCGGATCGCGGCCGGGTCGGCGCCCTTCTGGGGGCCGAAGACGGCCGCCGCGCCCTCCGGGCCGATCAGCGGGTTGGCCACGTCGCAGGCGATCCGGAACTGTGTCCGGCGGACCTCGGCCGGCACCGCGTCGAACTCCACCCGGGCGAGCCGCACGAGGGCGCCGCCGCCGGGCGGGAGGTCGTTGCCCGAGGAGTCCAGGAAGCGGACGCCCAGGGCGCGCAGCAGCCCCGTACCGCCGTCGGTGCTGGCACTGCCTCCGACACAGACCAGGACCGACCGGGCGCCCCGGCGGATGGCGTCGGCGATGAGCTGTCCGGTGCCGGTGGTGTCCGCGCGCAGGGGGTCCAGGCGGTCGGCGGGGACCAGGGGGAGGCCGGAGGCGGCGGCGAGTTCGACCACGGCGGAGGAGCTTTTGGTGTCGAGCAGATAGCGGGCGGTGACCGGAGCGCCGAGCGGCCCGCTGACGTCGAGGGAGATCTCCCGGCCGCCGGTGGCCGCGCCGACGCAGTCGAGGGTGCCCTCCCCTCCGTCGGCCATCGGCACCCGGACGACCTGGGCGTCGGGAACGGCCCGGAGCACTCCCGCCTCCAGCGCCGCGCACACGGCGTCGGCGGTCAGGCTGCCCTTGAAGGAGTCGGGGGCGAGAACGACACGCACAGGCAGAGCCCCATTTCTGGAGGAAGGTGGGATAACGGTCTCTCGATGAGCCGTGTCGGCACTCTAGGCACTCCGGTCACGCGTGCGTATGGGTCGGGTGAACGGAATTCCTCCGTCCTCCGTCCCCTGAATTTATGCACGGTGCACAAGGGGGACCGGAAGGGTACGGGCCGTGCGCCACCTCCGCGGCACCCGCGGGTGCTCTCAGTCGGTCTCGCACAGATGCAGCGCGGCCTGGAGGACGGTGGCGTCCTGGAAGACCCGGGGGTCCCTGCCGGTCAGCTCGGTGATCCGGCCCAGCCGGTAGGTGAGGGTGTTGCGGTGCACCCGCAGCCGGGCGGCGGACTCGGTCACCCCCCGGTCACAGGCGAAGTAGACCGCCAGGGTCCGGCGCAGCTCGGCGGGGAGGGGCCCGAGTACCCGCTCGGCCGCCGCCGCGCGGACCGCGGGGTCGAGCCGGGCCAGCAGGACCGGGAGTTCCCGGTCGGCCAGCCGCACCTCCCCGGCCGGCGGGCGGCGCAGGGCGAGCCGGGCCCGCTCGGCCCGCTCCAGCAGTGCGGGAAAGTCCTCGGCCCGTCCCGCGTCGAGGAAACCGGCGGCCGGATCCGCCGCACAGAGCCGCGCCAGCCGGTGGCGCAGGACGACGGAGGCGCTGCCCCCGGTGACCATCCAGACCGTGCCGGTGCCGTCCGGGGCGATCAGCGCGGACCGTTCGTCGGCCTCCAGCACCCGGTACAGCTCGCGCGGCTCCCCCCGGTGGTTCGGGTGCGCCGCCCCCGCCGGGGCCAGTGTCCCCGCCGGGGTGAGTTCGCCGCCCCGGGCCGCGAGGAGGGTGTACGGGGCGTCCACGCGGCAGCCGCCGAGCTGCTGCCCCTGCCGCCAGCCCTCCTCGGTCAGCCGCCCGCTCAGCAGATCGCCGATCAGCTGCCGGCGGACCTGGTGCCGCCAGCCGGTCTCCCCGGCGAAGGTCTCCCGCATCACCATCAGCTCGGCGAGCCGGGCGACCGCCCGCGCGATCTCCCCCACCTCGTCCGGCTCGCCCCGGACCCCGACCACCCCCACGATCCGGCCGTCCACCCGCAGCGGCAGATTCACCCCGGCCTGGGTCCCGTCCAGGGCCCGTGCCGCGCCCCGGGTCAGTGAGAGGGGCTGCCCGGTGCGCAGGACCCGTACCGCCCCCTCATGGGTCTGCCCCACCCGTGAGCGGTCACTGCTGGCGACGATCACCCCGCGCTCGTCCATGATGTTCACCCTGACCCCGAGACGGGTCACGACATCGTCGACGATGGACTGGGCCACGGCATCCGCGAACATTCCCGGAATATAGCCCCGGCCGGGAGGGCCCGCGCGGGCGCGGCCCCGGCGGCCGGGGGCCGGACGGTTCGTCAGGCCGGCGGGGCGAACGCGTCGAGCAGGGCGGCCGCCGTCGTCACATCGTCGGTCAGCGGACGGTCGGCGGGGTTGTCCGGCAGTGCCCCGCAGGCCAGCTCGAAGGCGTCCCGGGAGGCGAGGCCGGGGGCGGGCCGCAGGCCGCGCAGGCGCAGGGCCCGGACCGCGGCGACCAGTTCGCAGCCGACGACGAGCCGGAACGCCCCGGCCGCGCGCAGGGTCTGCCGGGCGGCGAGCGAGGCGAAGCTGGCCTGTTCCTCCACACCCCGGGAGAGCACGGTGTGGCCGAGGGAGGCGGGGGCGGAGAAGGCTCGCAGATCGCCGAGGGCGGCCCCGGCGGCGTACTCCAGGATCATCACCCCGGAGCTGGCCGCTTCCCCGGCGGCGAGGAAGGGCCGGAGCCGGGTGAACGCCGGTTCGTTGAGGGCGGCGAGGCGGGAGGTGGAGAGCCGGGCGGTCTGGGTGAGGGCGAGCCGGAAGTGGTCGAGCGCGAGGGCGAGTCCAGCGAGATAGAAGCCGCCGTGGTGGTAGGCGGCCTGGTCGGGCGGGGAGATCAGGGGGTTCTCGGTGGCCGTGTTGACCTCGGTGGCGATGGCCGCTCCGAGGGCGTCGGCCGCCGCGTGCGCGGGCCCGTGTATCTGGGGCAGACAGCGGAAGCCGTACGGGTCCTGGATCCGGCCGAGCGGCGGATGGGGCCGGGCGGGCGCGCCGAGCAGGGTCCGCATCCGGGCGGCGACACCATGGGCCGGCAGGCCCGCGCGGGGGGCGTGGACGGGTTCGGCATAGGGCTCGTAGGAGCCGTCGACGGCCAGATGGGAGAGGGCCGCCACCACCTCCGTCGCCAGCACCAGGGTGCGCAGTTCGGCGAGGGCGAGGGCGGCCTGGCCGAGGGTGAGGGCGTTGGAGCTGATCAGCGCCAGGGCGTCGTTGTTGTCGAGGGGGAGGGGCGCGGGCGGGGTCCCGCCGCGCCAGGGATGTTCGCCCGCGAGGGCGAGGCCCATCTGGGCGAGGGCGGCGATATCGCCGGTGCCGACCGAGCCGAACTCGTTGACGACGGGGTACGCGCCGGAGTCCAGCGCGGCGCAGAGTGCGGTGATGACGGCGGGGTTGAGCCCGGCGCCGCCCGCGAGAAGCTGGTTGGCGCGGATCACGAGCATGGCACGGACCTCGCGGGCGGGGAGTTCACCGCCGATGGCCCCGGCATGGGAGCGGAGCAGCCGGCGGCCGTGGTCGGCTCCGCCGCCGCTGGGGACGGATTCGCCGCGGTTGGCGCCGACCCCGGTGGAGCGGCCGTAGACCCGTCCCGTGAGGGCGAGCCGGCGGGCGGTCTCCCAGGAGTCATGGGCGCGGTCGAGGGCGGCGGGGGAGGGGACGGCGCGGACCGATCCGTCGGCGATCCGGACGGCGGTGGCGGGGGAGAGGCCGAGGCCGTCGAGGGTCACGGTCCCGCCGGGCCGGGCCGGGCCCGTGGGTCCGGAGGCATCGATGGTATCGATGGTATCGGAGGCACCGGGGGCATCAGGGGCATCGGCGGGCGGGGCCGCCCCGGACGGTCCGGTGCCCGGCTCCGGCGGTGTCCCCGGCGACCCGCCCGGCGTGCGCGACGACGTCATGGGCGAAATCCCCCTCTCCGAACATGCCGAATTCCGTCATCCGGGCGCCGATCGACGGCGATTCACCCCGGGGCATTGACAACTTATTCAGACAGCGAGAACTCTGCATGACTATATGCAGCCGGGGCAAGGGGCGATTAATGATCGAATTCCGGGCAGTGCACAAACGGTTCCCCCAGGGCACGACGGCCGTTCACGACCTCACCCTCACCATGCCCGCGGGCGGGATCACCGTTCTCGTCGGCTCCTCGGGGTGCGGCAAGACGACCACACTCCGCATGATCAACCGCATGGTCGAACCGACCTCCGGCACCATCCATGTCGACGGCAGGGACATCGGCTCCCAGGACGCGGCCCTGCTCCGCCGTTCCATCGGCTATGTCATCCAGCAGTCCGGCCTCTTCCCGCACCGGACCGTCCTCGACAACATCGCCACCGTGCCGCTGCTGCTCGGCTGGGGCCGCCGCCGGGCACGGGAGCGCGCCGCCGCGCTGCTGGAGACCGTGGGCCTCACCGCGGAGGCGGGCCGGCGCTATCCGCACCAGCTCTCCGGCGGTCAGCAGCAGCGCGTCGGCGTCGCCCGCGCGCTCGCCGCCGACCCGCCGGTCCTGCTCATGGACGAACCCTTCGGCGCGGTCGACCCCGTCGTCCGCACCCAGCTCCAGGACGAACTCCTGCGGCTCCAGAAGGACCTGGGCAAGACCATCGTCTTCGTCACCCATGACATCGACGAGGCGGTGCGCCTCGGCGACCGGATCGCGGTCTTCCGTACCGGCGGCCATCTGGTGCAGTGCGCCACCCCGGCGGAGCTGCTGGCCCGCCCCGCCGACCCCTTCGTCGCCGACTTCCTCGGCGCCGAACGGGGACTCATGCTGCTCTCCCTGGTCCCGCTCGGCGATCTGCCCCAGGGGCCGGTGCCGGAGGGCGGCCGGTGGGAGCTGGTCCTCGGCGCCGGCCGCAGACCCGAGGGGTGGCGGGCCCGCCCGGGAGGCGACGGTGACGGCGCGCTCCTGCCCGTACGGCCGCTGCGGGACACGGATTCGCTGCTCTCGGCGCTCAACGAGTCGCTGGGCTCCCCCTGCGGACTGGTCGTCCGGGTCGACGCCGATGGCGCGCTGACCGGTGTCACCTCCCGCGAGGAGATCCACGACCGGGCGGGCGCGGCCCATGCGTCGGCGGCTCGTCCTTCGGCGGCTCGTCCTTCGGCCGCTCATCCGCCGGTGGCCCGGACGGCGGGAACACCCCCCGAGCCCGCCCCGCCCCCGGCCGCCCCCGCGGACCCCCGTACCCCCGGCGGCACCCCATGACCATCGAATGGGACTGGATCGCCGACCACACCGGCGAGCTGACCGAGCTGAGCGTCTCGCATCTCCAGGCCGCGCTGACCGCCGTCCTCCTCGGGCTGCTGCTCTCCCTGCCCCTCGCGGTCCTCGCCCACCGGGTGCGGTTGCTGCGCGGACCGCTCCTCGGGATCGCGAACATCCTGTTCACCATCCCCTCCATCGCCGTCTTCGTCCTGCTGCTCCCGGTCTCCGGGCTCACCCGGACCACCACCGTCATCGGTCTGACCGTCTACACCCTGGTCGTCCTGCTCCGTAATACGGTCGAGGGGCTCGACGCGGTCCCGGCGAAGGCCAAGGAGGCGGCGAAGGCGATGGGCACCCGCCCGCTGCGGACCCTGCTGACCGTCGAACTCCCGCTCGCGCTGCCCGTGATCATGGCCGGGGTACGGATCGCCACGGTCATGTCGATCTCCCTGGTCAGTGTGGCCACCTATATCGGCGACGGGGGCCTGGGCCAGCTCTTCACCGACGGCTTCCAGCGGAACTTCCCCACCCCCGTCTTCGCCGGGGTCGTCCTCACCCTCCTCCTCGCACTGATCGCGGACGCGTTCCTGGTGGCGGTGGAGTACCTCCTCACCCCCTGGAACCGGAAGGGACGGAGAGCCTGAGATGGGCGAACTCCTCAAGGATCTCGGTGCCTGGCTGACCAGCGGCGATCAGTGGTCGGGCGTCGACGGGATCGCCAACCGGCTCGGCGAGCACCTGGAGTACTCGCTGATCGCCACCGTCATCGCCGCCGTGATCGCCCTGCCGATCGGCCTGCTCATCGGGCACACCGGCCGCGGTGCCTTTCTCGCGATCAACCTCTCCTCCTTCGGCCGCGCCCTGCCGACCGTCGGACTGATCGTGCTGGTCTTCCTGGCCAGCGGGCTCTCGATGACCCCGGTCTATGTCTCCCTCGTCGCACTCGCCGTCCCGTCCATCGTCACCAACACCTATGCCGGGATGCGCGCCGTCGACCCCGACACCCGGGACGCGGCCCGGGGGCAGGGCATGCGCGCCCATCAGGTCCTGCTGAGGGTGGAGATCCCGCTGGCGCTGCCGCTGATCATGACCGGGCTGCGGCTGGCCCTGATCCAGGTGGTGGCGACCGCCACCATCGCCGCCTATGTCAGCTTCGGCGGGCTGGGCCGCTATGTCTTCGACGGGCTCGCCCAGCGCGATCTCGTACAGGTGCTCGGCGGTGCGGTGCTGGTCGCCGCCGTCGCCCTGGTGCTCGACCTCGCCCTCGCGGCGCTCCAGCGGGTCATGTTCGGCAACCGCCCCGCCTGAAGCCCCTCCTCCGGACCCCGCCGGCCCACCCGGCGCCGTCCTCCGGATCCGCCGGCCCCATCCGGCCCGAGCACCGCGCACCTCCCCGGCCCGCAGCAACGGCAGAACGGACGCATCATGCCTCGCCCTCTCCCCGGCTCTCCCACCCCCCGGCGCGCCCTGCTCGGCGGGCTGCTCGCCGCCGCCTCCGTACCCGCCCTGGCCGCATGCAGCGGCGGGATCACCTCCCTCGACGGCGGAGGTGATCTCTCCGGCGGCGGCTCCAGCGAGGACGGCATCACCATCGGCACCGCCAACTTCACCGAGAACCAGATCCTCGGCCATCTCTATGCCGCCGTGCTGAAGGAGGCGGGGGTGAAGGTCCGGGTCCGGCCGAACATCGGCAGCCGGGAGATCCTCTTCCCCGCCGTCCGGGGCGGTGAGATCGATCTGCTCCCCGAGTACCAGGGGGCTCTCCTCCACCATCTCGACGAGAAGGCGAAGGCGACGGAGGAGGGCGAGATGCAGAACCGTATCGCCATGGCCCTGCCCGCCGGGCTCCAGATCCTCCCCTACGGTCTGGCCGAGAACTCCGACGCGTTCGCCGTCACCCGTGCGACCGCCGAGAAATACGGTCTGCGCACCCTCGCCGATCTGGCGAAGCACAACGGCGAACTGACCATCGGCGCCCTGCCCGAGGTCAAGACCCGGGTGGTGGGGGTGGTGGGACTGAAGGAGGTGTACGGGGTCGAGTTCAAGGAGTTCAAGTCCCTGGACTCCTCGGGCCCCCTGGTCAAGGGCGCGCTGCGGAAGGGCGATGTGGATGTCGCCAACCTCTTCACCACGGACACCGACATCGAGGCGGAGGGGTGGGTCGTGCTCGGTGACCCCAGGAATCTGATCCCCGGCCAGCATGTGGTCCCGCTGATCGCGGACCGCCGCGCCGACTCCCGGGTGCGCAAGGCGCTGGCCGGGCTCGGGACCGTCCTGACGACGGAGGCGCTGACCGGACTGAACCGGCTGGTGGACAAGGAGAAGGAGGACGCGGACGACGTGGCGGTGGCCTGGGCGCGCGAGGCCGGGCTCATCGGCTGAGCCCTTCCGCCGACCGGGTCCGTCGGTCGGCGGCGAAGGCACGCGCGGTCGTGGGTGCGGTCGTGGGTGCGGGCGCGGATCGCCCGGCAGCGGCCCGTAACCCCGTGTGGATCAGCACAGTTGACCCGGTATGTCTGCGCATCGTCCCGCAGTGTCCCCGTCCGGTCCCAGCGGCGATCCGTCGATGCTGCGGGTCGCGTCGGCGTCGCTCGTGGGAACCGCCATCGAGTTCTACGACTTCTTCGTCTACGGCACCGCCGCGGCACTCGTCCTCGGGCCGCTCTTCTTCCCCACCTTCTCACCGCTCACCGGCACCCTGGCCGCCTTCGGCACCTTCGCCGTCGGCTTCATCGCCCGCCCGCTCGGCTCCCTGCTGTTCGGCCATATCGGCGACCGCTACGGACGGCGCCCGGTCCTGGTCGCGTCGCTGCTCACCACCGGGCTCGCCACCACCGCCGTGGGGCTCCTCCCGGCCTACGGCAGCATCGGCCTGGCCGCCCCCGTACTCCTGCTGGTGCTCCGCTTCGTCCAGGGGATCGGACTCGGCGGCGAGTGGGGCGGCGCCGTGCTGCTCACCGCCGAGCACGCGCCACCGGAGCGGCGCGCGCTCTGGGGCAGCTTCCCCCAGATGGGGCCGCCGCTGGGCTTTCTGCTCGCCAACGGCACGACCCTGGCCCTGACCGCGTCGCTCTCCCCCGCGCAGTTCCTCTCCTGGGGCTGGCGGGTGCCGTTCTGGGCCGCGGGCGTCCTGACCATCGGCGGTCTGCTGCTGCGGGCCTCGCTCGCCGAGACCCCGCACTTCCGGGAGCTGGCCGAGAGCGGACGCCGTGCCGACGCGCCCGCCCGTGAGGTGCTACGGGACCACTGGCGGCTGCTGCTGCTCACCGCGGGCGGCCTCTCCGTGGGGTACGGGGTCTTCTACGCCGTGAGTACCTGGTCGCTGGTGTACGGAACCGACCGGCTGGGCCTCAGCCCCGTCCTGATGCTGTCCCTGGTGACGGCGGCGGTCGCGGTCCAGGGGACACTGACGCCGTTCGCCGCGATCCTCGGCGACCGCTTCGGCCGCCGCCCGATGTGCCTGGCGGGCAGCCTGCTCGCGGCCGGCTGGATGTTCCCGTTCATCGCGCTGCTGCACACCGGTGAACCGGTGCTGATGTTCCTGGGCTTCCTGATCGCGCTGATCGCCCTGGTCACGATGTTCTCGGTGATCGCCGCGTATCTGCCGGAGCTGTACGAGCCACGGGTCCGGTGCACCGGTGCCGCCGTCGGCTACAACCTCGCCGGGATCCTGGGCGGGGCGCTCACCCCCATCGTGGCGACGGCGCTCTCCGGGGGCGACGGCCCGCCGTGGGGAGTGGCCGCCTGGCTCACCGGTGTCGGGCTGCTCAGCGCGGCCT
This sequence comes from Streptomyces sp. NPDC000594, assembly GCF_040299965.1. Lineage (NCBI taxonomy): Bacteria > Bacillati > Actinomycetota > Actinomycetes > Kitasatosporales > Streptomycetaceae > Streptomyces > Streptomyces sp. NPDC000594. The sequence continues at coordinate 530,344 of NZ_JBEPCY010000001.1, forward strand.
GCTTCGCCGCGCTGCCGGAGACCCGGCCGGGGGCGGCCTGGGCCCGTGCGGCGGGCGCCGGCCCGGACGAGGAGCCCGCCCCGGCATGAGCGCCACCGCCGGAGCGGGCCCGGCGGCCCCGCGGGGAGGCCTCCCGCTCCGGCGGTCGGCGGCCCTGCGGGGACGTCTCCCGCTCCGGTGGTCGCGGGGGTCAGCCGGTCGGGAAGTTGTCCGCGGTGCGGATCTTGCCCCGGATCCAGACCCCGGCCTCCTTCAGCGGCGCCGTCCCGGTCCAGGGGCCGTTCTTGGCGCAGGTGCCCTCCTTGAAGACGGCGCCGCTGCGCTGGTCGTCGGAGAAGTTCCAGTTCACCCAGCTGATCTTCTTGCGGGCCATCAGCGACAGATACTTGTCGGTCATCGTGAAGTCGTTGGCGCCCTCGCCCGCGGCGTTCTGGGTGCCGAACTCCGAGACAAAGACCGGCACCTTGGCGGAGGCGCGGTCCAGGGCCTGGAGATAGCGGTCACCGTGCGAGGCGGCGTAGAAGTGGAAGGTGTACATGATGTTCGGGATCGTGAGCGGGTTGTTCACGACCTCGTTCTCGTTGAAGGCGCCGTTCGCGGAGGACATGCTGAAGGACGCCCAGTCGGGGGTGCCGACGAGCACCGGGGAACGGGAGTCGAAGCTGCGGATGTGCGGGATGAGCTGCTCGGCGTAGGACTTGATCGTCCACCAGTCGACGCGCTGGTTCTGCCAGTTCTGGCCGTTGGGCTCATTGGCGATCTCGTAGAGCAGGTTGGTCTTGTTGCTGTGCCGGGTGGCGATGGCCTGGAAGAAGTCCTTCGCCTGCTGCATATAGGTCCAGGGGTCCGCGTCCCCGGGCGTCCGGGTGGGGTAGTTGCCCAGCAGATGCCAGTCCACGATCACATACATGCCGCGGGCGCTGGCCTTCTCGATCAGGTCGTGGACCTGGTTGATGTAGTGGGTGGGGTTCTCCAGATAGCCCTTGTCCGACTGCGGGATGTACAGCGACACCCGCAGGACATCGGCCTTCCAGTCGTTCGCCAGCGCGTTCAGCGAGCCGTCGGTGTAACAGCCGGGGAACCAGCCGATGCCATGGGTGGACATGCCCCGGAGCTGGATGGGCTTGCCGTACTGGTTGCAGAGCTGGGTGCCGCAGACCTGGAGTCTGCCGTTGATGGCGACGGGGGAGCCCGCGGGCGCCCGCACGGCCGAGGTGCCGGGCTTCGCCGCCGCGGCGGGCACGATCCGCGGGGACTTCTCCGCCGGGGCGGGCGCGGCCGGGGCGGCGGGCGCCACGGTCAGCCCCAGGGCCAGCGCGGCGACGGCGGTGCCCGCGCCCGTGAGGACGCGGAGGCGCTTCTGTGCGGGCATGTCTGTTCTCCCTTGTGGGTGGGGTGTGGAGGTGCCGCCGCTTCCCATGGCGCGGGACGGGGCCCGGTCGGGGCCCTGCCGCTGTCTCCCGGCGGTCCTGCCCAGCCTGTACCGGGGCCCACCCCCGGCACATCGTGGAAATCCACGAACCACCCCGGGGCGGTCGTCCGGTGGCCGTGTCCCCACGGGCCGGCCGGACGGCCGCGCCGGGGAGCCGCGTCCGGCCCCGGGAAGTCCGTTCGGCTTCGGGGAGGCCCGTCCGGTCGGCCCGGCAGATGCCGGGTGCCGGGTGTGTGCGGGTGTGCGGGTGTGTACGGCTTTCGGGTGTACGGGCGGTGCCGCCGCGTCTCCACCGTGTCTTCGCCGCGGCTGTCGTGCCCCCGGGGCGGTCGTGTCCGGCCCGTCCGGGTGCGGCTCGGGCCAAGGGGCGGTCCGGGCGCCCGTGTCGGCACCGGGCGGTGCGCCGACGCGGCGGGGAAAGGCCCACGATCATGGCCGGAACTGGCGCACCCTTCCATGGAACGTACACCGATCAGTCTCCGTCCTCGTATCCGGCACCCGCACGCAGCGGGACCCACCGACCGAGGTGACGGGACCGGCCAGGAGGGGGCCATGGCGGTGGCAGGGGAACGGGACACGGCGCTCGCCGAAGCCGCGCGGTGCGCCGCCGAGGCGCGGGCCGGCCGGGGCGGCTGGCTGCTGCTCCACGGCGACACGGGCAGCGGGCGCACCGCACTGCTGGAGGAGATCGTCCGCCGCGAGACCGGCGCCGGACCCTTCCGCCCCCTGCGCGCGCACGCCGCGCCCGGGGAGACCCGCTTCGCCTTCGCGCTGATCCGCCGGCTCCTGGCGGCCTCCGCGGTCTCCGACGCCCTGCCCTTCGCCGAGCCCACCCCCGCCGCCGAGCAACGCCTCTTCCATGGGCTGATGGAGCGTCTGACCGCCCTGACCGCGCAGGGCCCGGTCCTGCTCGCGGTGGACGACCTGCACCTCGCCGACGGGCCCTCCCTCCGCTGGCTCGGCTATCTCACCCACCGGCTGGCCGCCCTCCCCGTCCTGCTGGTCCTGACCACCCGTACCCGCCCCGGCGCTCCGGCCCCCGGCGGCAGGGACACCGGACTCCACCCGGACACCGGTACCGACCTGCCGCTGCCGCCCCTCGACCCCGGCGCGGTCGCCCGGCTGCTCGCGCCCCACGCCCTGAGCGCCGACCTCGCCGAGCTGGCCGCCACGGCGGGTGCGGGCAACCCGATGCTGCTGCGCGCCCTGACCGGGCGGCCGGTTCCCCGTACCCCGCGGGATCTCGTCGGCGACCGCTACCGCGCCGCACTCGACCGCTGGCTGCGCAACCCCGCCGCCCCCGAACGGCGGCCGGCCGCGCTCGCCCTCGCCCTGCTCCTGGAGACTTCCGCACCGACCGACCCCGCGCTGGTCACCGCCGTCGCGGGCCTGCCCCCTGAGCTGTGCGCCACCGCGCTCTCCCCGGCGGGGCCCACCGGGCTCACCGCCATGCTGGCCCCCGCACCGGTCCGGGAGAGCGTCCTCGCCACCGCCGTCCCCGCCGAACTCCGGCGATACCGCCGCCGTCTCGCCCGCGCCCTCTACGAACGCGGCACCCCCGCCCCGGATGTGGCGGAGGTCCTGCTGCGGACACCTCACACCGGCGACGCGTGGATCACCCGGACCCTGGACGAGGCCGCGGACGACGCCCTGCGCCAGGGCCGGACCGACCGCGCGGCCCGGCTGCTGCGCCATGCGCTGACCGGTCCCGCCGACGCCGCCGCCCATCTCGGCCTCACCCTGCGGCTGAGCGCCCTCGACATGTTCGGCTCCGCCCGCGCCGGCACCCGCCGCCTCCAGGAGAACCTCCAGGGCGCGGAGTGCCCCGACCCCCATGCCGTCGCCTCGGCCCTCGGCGGCGCGCTCGCCGCACAGGGGCGGATCCCTACGGCGATCCAGGTCCTCGGCGACCTCGTCCGTACGCCCGGTGGCGACGTCCTCCGTACCCCCGGTGGCGACCTCGCCCGTACCCCCGGCGGCGATCCCGGCCGCGCACCCGACGGCGAGCGGTCCGCCACCGCCCTACGGCTGGCCACCGCCCGGTTCGCCGCCCATGACGCCCAGGAGTGGCACCGCGCCGCCCGGGAGCTGCGCGAACTGACCGGCACCGCGCCCCCCGACACCCAGCCACTGATCCATGCCCTGCTCACCCTGTACGAGGGCGGCACCGGCCGGATCGACGCCCGTACCACTCTCGACCGGGCCACCGCGCTGGCGTACGCACCGGTCGACCCCCGGTTCCGCGACGACCATCTCGCCGTCGTCGCCACCCTGTTGCGCTGGGCCGACCGGCCGGACGAGTCCCGCGCCCTGATCGGGCGCGGGCTGCCCGCCGCGCCGCTGCCGCCGGACCTCACCAGCCTCGGCCATCAGCAACTGCTGGCCATCCGTACCGCGCTGGACCTGGCGGCCGGGCGGTTCGCCGCGCTGGTCACCGATGGCACCCGCCTCCTGGAGCGCACCCGGGACCCCGCCGTCCGGCTGCCCCACCTCCGTGCCCTCACCGCCCTCGCCCACCATGAGCTGGGCCTCACCGAGCGGGCCCGGCACCAGCTGCACCCGCTCGACCCGCCGCCCGGGGACACCTGCTGGACCTGGGACGCGGTCCTGTACGCACGGGCCCGCCTCCACCTCGACACGGGCCGCTGGGACGAGGCCCTGACCGGCTTTCTGGCCTGTGGTGCCCGGACCGGCGCCCGGGGCTTCACCGGACCCCTGGGGCAGCCCTGGCGGTCCGGGGCCGTCCTCGCCCTCGCCCGGCTGGGCCGCCGCCCCGAGGCCCACGTCCTGTCGGACGAGGAGCTCCGCCACGCGCACGCCTGGGGGACACCCCGTGCGGTGGGAACCGCCCTCCGCTCCCGCGCCGCCGCCCTCGGCGGGCGGCCGGGACTCGACTGCCTCACCGAGGCCGTGGCGCTGCTGCGGACGGCACCCGCGCCGGTCGAACTGATCGAGGCCCTGACCGACCTCGGCCGCGCCCAGCGGGCCTCCGGCCACACCCACAAGGCCCGCACCACCCTCACCGAGGCGCTCGGCCTCGCCCGGGACCTGACCTCCGTACCGGAGAACGACCCCCGCGCCGACCGGCCGGCCGGACCACCGGGCGCGCCGCCCACACCCCCGCCGGTGCCCCGCCTGCTCGCAGGTGCCCAGCTGGCCCTGCGCACCTGCGGCGCCCCCGAGCCCGTCGGCCGCACCGCGCCCGCACCGTTACTGACCCGGTCGGAGCGCCGTATCGTCGACCTCGCCGTCCAGGGATTCACCAACGCGCAGATCTGTGCCAGCCTCCATCTCGCCCGCCGCACCGTGGAGACCCATCTGACCCAGGCCTACCGCAAGCTGGGCATCTCCCGCCGAACCCAGCTCGCCACCCGCCTGGGCGGCCCCGTGGGCCAGTGACACGGCCGGAGTCGTCCGGCGCCCTGGGGAGGCCGCTGCGGCCGCCCGGCACGCTCGTGTCGGCCTCCGAGCGTGCCCGCTCCTCACGCCGGGACCACCAGCCGCTCATCGGGCCACGGAACAGGATTCCGCGTCCTGTCCCAGGGGCTGCCTGCCCCCGGGTGCGGGTGGTGCTGTCATCACCCCCGCTCCGGGGGAAGCCTTCATGGCCGCCGGGCCTTCCGCCATGGCTGAATGATCTTGCGGCGGGTGACACGCCCGATATCTCGGCCCCCGGGCACCAGGGCGGTCGACCGCAGGAACCCATCCCCTCCTGTAAGGCATTCAGCATGACGCAGACACGGAATCCCGCCCCGGTACGCCGGGGGATCGCCCTGGGGGCGGTGGCGGTGGTCGTCGGCACGGCGGCGCTGGCGATGCCGGCCTCCACCGCCTGGGCGGGGGCCGGTGACGGGCCGTCGGAGCCCGCGTCGGCCTCCGCGGCCGCGTCGCTTCCCGGGTCCGGGCCGGGTTCCGGCTCCGCCTCCGGTTCCGGACCCGGCTCCGGCTCCGGTTTCGACAGGAAGGATCTCCAGCGGGGTCTGGACGACATCGTCCGCCACGACGGAGTGGTCGGCGCCCAGGCCACCCTGGTGGAAGGGGCCGAACGGAGCTACGCGCGCAGCGGCACCGCACGTCTCGGTGGCGACCGTCCCATGCCCCATCAGGGCTATCTCCGGATGGGCAGCAACACCAAGACCTTTGTCTCCACCGTGGTGCTCCAACTGGTCGGTGAGGGCAGGATGCGCCTGGACGACACCGTCGAACGCTGGCTGCCCGGCCTGGTCGGCGGCAATGGCCACGACGGCGCCAGGATCACCGTACGGCAGCTGCTCCAGCACACCAGCGGCCTGCCCGACTACGCCCCTCACCTGCCCATCCTGGACGAGAAGCAGTTCCTGGAGAAGCGCTACGACGACTTCCGGCCGGAGCAGCTGGTCGCGCTGGCCCTGCGGGAGCGGCCCCTCTTCGAGCCCGGTGCCTCCCACCGCTACTCCAACACCGGCTATATACTCGCCGGGATGATCATCGAGAAGGTGACAGGAAACCACTGGAGTCAGGAGGTCCACGACCGGGTCATCGAGCCGCTCGGTCTGAAGCACACCTTCTCCCCGGGATCGCGTACCGGACTGCCGAAGCCGCATGCCAAGGGCTACCACCAGTTCAAGCCGGGCGCCTCACTGGTCGACAGTACCCGGGTGAACATGACCTGGGGCGGCGCGGCGGGCGACCTCGTCACCACCTCGAACGACCTGGTGCGCTTCTGGCAGGGCCTGCTCGGTGGGAAGCTGCTGAAGCCGGCGCAGCTGGCCCAGATGCGGACGACGGTGGATATGCCCCCGGACGGCCGCCAGGTGGTCGAGAAGGCCGGGCTCGGCATCTTCTGGCGGTCCCTGAGCTGCGGCGGGGGCTTCTGGGGCCATGGCGGGACCACCCTCGGCCATCTGAACGCCAATGGCTTCACGGACCGGGGCAGGCGCGGGGCCGTCGTCATACGCACCACCAACGTCGCCCTCGACGACCGTGACGCCCGTACCGACCGACTCCTCGACGCCGCCCTGTGCGGCACCCGCAAGGGCTGATATCCCGGATTCCCGGAAGCCCGGAGCCCCGGCCCCCGTCAGGGTGCGCCGGGGTTCCGGCGTGGGGGAGACCGGGCGGGGGAACCCGTCAGGGGCAGGCGGGTTCACCCGTGTCAGGCGCCGAGGGTCCACCCTGGCACCCGTGTCAGGTGCCCGGGGTCCGCCCTGTCAGGAAGGCCGTTCCGGTCCGCGGGCCCTGCGGGGGTCGGGCACGGTCGCGGAGGGGTATAAGGGAAGTACCTTCCACGGTCCGGGCACACCGGCGGAGTGCTCGTCGAAGAGTCGGTGTCCCGACCGGAAGGTGTGCGTCTCTTCCCTGACCCCATGCCCTTGCCGCGGCTTCGAGGCCGGCAGCTGTCGTCCGCGTGCGGCGGTTCGGGCCGGTCGGGGATCCCATCCGACCGGTGCCGGGAAGGACACTGCCGATGACCTCCACCGCCGCCTCGTGCGGCCCCCCGCCGGACCGTGGTCCGGCCACCAGAGGTACCCGCTCCCGCAGGAACCCTGGCGACATCACCCATCTGCGGCTGGTCGTCGGTGATGCCGTCGATGTCGGTGATATCGCAGAGGAGGAGAACCCCTACCGCTGGCTCGAAGAGGACGCGGAAGGCTGCCTGATGTGCGGCTCTTGGCTCCACTGCGCCTGCGGGCGGTGGGACACATGACGGCAGGTATCAGGCGGCCCCGGGACCGTTCGGGCCAGGACAGCTGACGGTCCGTGCCAGGCCTGCGGGCGGCCGCGGGCCGGGGCGGGCGGTGGTCCGCCACGGGGCGCGGTGGCGGCCGGGAGGGGAACATTCTCGGCCATCCCTCATATGCCCCGTGAACGCGCGCCCTCTTGACGATGCGCTGTCAAGCGCTATGGTCCAGACCAAGTGGGCAGAGCGGTCACGTCCGGTATCCCCCGGCGATCGGTGCGACACGGCCGGTCGCCGCCCCGGCACGCCCGTCCTGCCCGGAGTGCTCCTCCCCCACACCCAAGGAGCTGACATGCACCGGAAGAAGACGCTGGCCATCGCCCTCGGCGCGGCAATCGCCCCACTCCTCGCCGTCATGCTGCCGGCGAGTTCCGCCAGCGCTCATGGATATATCTCCTCACCCCCGAGCCGCCAGGCCCAGTGCGCGGCCCGCACCATTCCCTGCGGACCCATCCAGTACGAACCCCAGAGCGTGGAGGGCCCCAAGGGCCTGCGCAGCTGTAGCGGGGGCAATTCCGCCTTCTCCGAACTCGACAACGACGGCAAGGGCTGGCGGGTCACCCCCGTCGGCCGGACGACCACCTTCAACTGGCGTCTGACGGCGGCGCACGCGACCAGCACCTGGCAGTACTTCGCCGGGGGCCGGAAGATCGCCGAGTTCAACGACGGCGGCGCACGCCCCGGTTACTCCGTGAGCCACTCCGTCAACTTCGGCAGCCTGAGCGGTAAGCAGAAGGTGCTGGCGGTCTGGAACATCGCCGACACGCCCATGGCCTTCTATGTCTGTGTCGATGTGAACGTCAGCTGACACGGACGGCGGACCCCGCACCGGCTCCGTACGGGCCCGGTGCGGGCCGCTGACAGGCCGGGACCCGGCACAGCGGTACGGGGCCGGTGGCCGTTCTTCCCCGAGGGACCTCCTCGCGGAAGCCGGCCGCCGGCCCCTCCGCGGACCGCCCCGGGCACGGTGCCGTACCGCGTCTGGGGCGGCCCGTGCGCGACCGGGCCGTGCTCCATGCGAGGATCCCTTTCATCCGTCCCGGCCGGACATGCCGGGAACGGGACTTCCCGGCGTGATGAAGGGTGACGATGTACGCGATATCCCTGGGCGGCGACGGAGCCGAGCTGTGCCCGCTGGAGCCCTGGCAGGCCGAGGAGTTCCTCGCCCATATCGACCGGGGCCGGGAGTTCATCGGCCGCCACAACGGGCTCCCCGACATCGTCACGGACCTGGACTCCAGCCGGGTGTTCCTCCAGACCTACGCGGACCGGACCGCCGCCGACGCCGGGCGCATCGCCGGTATCCGGTGGCAGGGCACCCTGGTCGGCGCGGTCATCCTGCGCAGACTGGAGGTGGCGCAGGGGGTCGCCGAGGCGGGCTGCTGGCTGGAGCCCGCGGCGGTCGGCCGGGGGCTGGTCACCCGCGCCGCCCGGGTGCTCATCGACTGGGCGGTCGAGGAACGCGGTGTCCACCGGGTGGAGTGGTGGGTGTCCCCGGCCAACGCCCCCAGCATCGCCGTGGCGCGGCGGCTCGGGATGACCCGGGAGGGCACCCTGCGGCAGAGCTACGCCTACCGGGGCGAGCGGCACGACGAGGAGATCTGGTCGGTGCTGGCACCGGAGTGGCGGGCGGCGCGGCAGCCCTGAACCCGGGTCCCCGACCACGTACCCCCGGCGCCCGCCGGCCCGTCACCCGTCGGCCCGCCCGCGGCCGGTCCGCCAAAGGTCCGGCCGCCGACCCGCCTGCCGTCAGTCCGCCTGCCGTCAGCCCGCCTGCCGTCAGCCCGCCGGCCGCACCGCCATGAGCAGCCCGCTCGCCCAGGTCATCCGTACCGAACGGAAGTCGGCGCGCTCCTCCAGCCGCTCCAGCAGCCCGGCCACCGAGGAGGCATGCCCCTCGGGCCACCCCGGCTGCGGCAGCAGATCGTCCACCAGATAGGTCCCCCCGGGCGCCACCAGGGCGAGGGCCCGGTCGAGATGGGTGAACTTGCCCGGCCAGGTGTCGGCGAAGACCAGGTCGAACGGTTCGCCGTCGTACTGTTCCAGCCACTCGCCGCCGTCCCCGGTGACCCAGGTGACCCGGGGGTCGGCCCCCAGCTGCTCCCGGGCGAGCGACTGGAGCGCGGGATCCAGCTCCACCGTGACCAGACGGGAGTCCGCGTCCATGCCGCTGAGCAGCCAGGCGGTACCCTCTCCCACGCCGGTGCCGAGCTCCAGGATCCGGCCCTGCGGCCGGGTGGCCGCCAGGGCCGCGAGGAGGCTGCCCGTGCGGTCCTCCGAGGACATGCCGAAACCGGCGGCACGGGCCTTCGCACGCAGTGATTCCAGCGTGTCGGGGAGGTGCTTCGGTGTGTCGTCCATGCGGAGATGATCGCCGTACCCGCCCCGCGTGGGCAATGGGTTTCGGCCAACTCCGAGAAGAGTGAGGGGTAGATGAACGGCTGGGCCCAAGAAGCGGTGGCCGGTGTCCTGCTGGTGGCGGTGCTGCTCTGTGCGGTGGTACGTCCCTGGGGCTGGCCGGAGGCGGTGGTCGCGGTCCCGGCGGCGGTGGTCGTCATCGCCGCCGGGGCGATCTCCCTGGACGACGCGCTGGCCGAGGCGGCCCATCTGGCGCCGGTCGTCGGCTTCCTCGCCGCGATCCTGGTGCTGGCGCACCTCTGCGACAAGGAGGGGCTCTTCCGGGCCTGCGGCGCCTGGATGGCCCGCGGCGCCGGCCGGCCAGGACCCCTGCTGACCCGGGTCTTCGCCGTGGCGTCCGTCGTCACGGCGGCGCTCAGCCTGGACGCCACCGTGGTCCTGCTCACCCCGGTGGTCTTCGCGACCGCCCTGCGCCTCGGCGTCCGGGCGAAACCCCATGTGTACGCGTGCACCCACCTCGCCAACACGGCCTCCCTGCTGCTGCCCGTCTCCAATCTCACCAACCTGCTCGCGTTCGACGCCGCCGGGCTCTCCTTCACCCGCTTCACCGCCCTGATGGCCCTGCCCTGGCTGGTCGCCATCGGCGTCGAGTACCTGCTGTTCCGCCGGTTCTTCGCGACCGATCTGCACGCCGGGCCGGCGGACGGCGCCGACCCGGACACCGAACCGGTGGAGGTACCGCGCTTCGCCCTGGTGACCGTGGTCTGCACCCTCGCCGCGTTCGTCGTCACCTCGGCGGCGGGGGCCGAACCCGTCTGGGCGGCCGTCGCCGGGGCCACCGTGCTCGCCGTCCGCGCGCTGCGCCGCCGGAGCACCACCCCGCGCGCCCTGCTGGGCGCCGCCGCCGTCCCCTTCCTCGCCTTTGTGCTCGCACTCGGCATCGTGGTGCGCGCGGTCGTCGACGGCGGTCTCGGCGAGGCGCTCGGCCGGCTCGTCCCCGACGGCACGGGGCTGGCGGCGCTGCTGGGTCTCGCGGTCCTCGCCGCCGTCCTGGCGAACCTTGTCAACAACCTGCCCGCCACCCTGGTCCTGCTGCCCTTGGTGGCCCCCTCCGGCGCCGGCGCGGTCCTCGCCGTCCTGATCGGGGTGAACATCGGCCCCAACCTCACCTACGCCGGATCGCTCGCCACCCTGCTGTGGCGGCGGATCCTCCATGCCCATGACACCGATGTGGGCCTCGGGGAATTCACCCGCCTGGGGCTCCTCACGGTGCCCGCCACCCTCGTACTGTCGACGGTGGCACTGTGGGGATCGCTGGCCGTCATCGGAGGCTGACATGGCCGTCGTCGTCTGGATCGTGGAAGGCACCTGGACCGCGTGTGTGGACGCGGCCCGCGACCGTCCACCCGGCGACGGGCGGACCGTCCTGGTGCACATCACCTCGCCGGACACCGCCGCGGCGGCCCGCGGCGCCTATGCCTCCCTCCTCGGCCGCGCCCGCCCCGGCCATGACCCCGCCGACCGGCTGGAGCGGCTGGCGGCGGTCTCCGCCGACGACCTCCTCGACCGGGCCGCCCGGCGGCTCGCCCGCCCCTGCGACCGGGTCGAGCGCACCGGCCGGGCCGAACGCGAGGTGGTGGCCGAGGCCGAGGGGGCCGAGCTGCTCGTCTGCGCCCGCGACGGCGACCGCTCCCGCCTCGGCCCCCGCAGCCTGGGCCCGGCCACCCGCTTCGTGGTGGACCACGCGCCCTGCCCCGTCCTCCTGGTCTGGCCCGGTTCCCCGCCCTCCCCGGCCGACCTCCCCCCACCGCCCCCGCACTGAGACCGCCGCTGTACGGGGATCGCCGCCGGAAAGCGGTCGCCTGCGGAAAAGCGGTCGTCGCGGGGCCGGGCGGCGCCGTACCGTCCGGATCATGACCTACGAGATCACCCTCGTCCGGGTGGGGACGGACTCGGCCACCGTCGCGGAGGCCCTGGACCTACTGAACGCCGGCTTCGACCCCGACGCCGACCCCGACCCGCTCCGGCTCACCGACGGCGAACGGGCCGGGTGGGACCGCCTCCTGGACCGGGTGACCCGGGAGATCGGACCGGTCGAGCCGCAGGAGTACCCGTACAGCCTGTCCTTCTGGTCCGATGGTCCGCACGGTTCGGTGCTGTTCCAGTACTACGGGAACACGGCCGCCATCGAGATCCCGTACCGCTGGAGCGGCCCGGCGGCGCTCCCCGTCATGGAGCTGGCCTACCGCATCGCCCGCCTCGCCGAGGACGAATGCGGTCTGACCGGCCATGACTTCGAGGTGGACCAGCCCACCCGCACCGGCGACCCGGTCCGGGCCGCGACCCTGTTCGGCGGGGTGACCGACTGGGCCCACCGGCACATCGCCGGGCGCCCGGCATAACGGCCCGCCCCCGCCCCTCCCCTCCTCCGACTGGAACCCGCCGCCGTTGTCAGTGCCCCGCCCTACAGTCGGTCGTATGAGGGAACACGCGGCGGGGACCCCGGTCCCCGAAGGGCGGACACTGCGTCACTTCGTCGGCGACGCCGTCTGGTCGGCACTGATCTCCCAGGCGTACGAGCGCTCCCACCCGGCGGGCACCGTCCTGCTCCGCCAGGGCGAGCCCGGCACCCATGTCCTCGCCGTGCTCGGCGGCGTGGTCAAGGTGGTCAGAGAGGAGCACGGAGCCGCCACCCTGCTGGCCTTCCGGGGCCCCGGGGAACTGCTCGGCGAGGTCGCCGTCCTGGACGACCAGCTGCGATCGGCGACCGTCCAGGCGATATCGCGCTGTGCGGTGGGCGTGGTCACCAAGGACCGGTTCCTGGACTTCGCCGCGGAGCGCAATCTCTTCCCCGTCCTGGTGCGCTACGCCCTGACCAGACTGCGCGAGTCCGACCAGGCGCGCGGCGCGGGCGATGTGGTGGCCCGGCTCGCCACCACCCTGGTCGCCCTGGCCGATATGGCCGGCCCCGGTACGGGGACCCCGGCCGGCCCCCTGGAGCTGGCCCTCACCCGCCAGGAGCTGGGCCGCCATCTGGGGCTCTCCCGCAATACGGTCACCGCCGCACTCGCCACCCTCGAACCCCTGGGAGTCCATCCCGCGCGCGGCCGAATCCTGGTCACGGACCTGGCAGCGCTGCGCCGTACCGCGGGATCCGGAGGCTGACCGACCCCGGTGGGCCCGCCCTGTGACGGGGCTCACCGTGATACCGCACTCGACGGGCACACCGGAGGACCGCCGCCCGCGAGGCTTTGATGTGCCCGGAGGCCGCCCACCGGCCCCGGCACGGCCCGTACCTCACCCGAGACACCGCCCCCGGGCGGCCCGAGGAGAGTTCCGATGACGAAGTCGCCCCTGCCCGGCCTCCCGCTGCCCGAGGAGACCGCCCACCCCTACACCCGCAGCCGTCCGCTGCCCCCGTACCGGGCCGTCCTCGCGGTCGACGCCAAGGACTTCACCGGCCGTCCGTCCGTCGAGCACGCCCCCATCAGCCGGGCCGTCGTCCAGCTCGTCGAGACCTCGCTGCGCCGGGCCGGCCTCGACGAGGTCTGGGAGAAGCGCCGATTCCCGGCCTCCACCGGGGACGGCTATGTCTTCGGCTTCGACCCTGCCCTGCTGCCCTTTGTGGTCCACCCCTGGCTGCACACCCTCCAGGAGCTGCTCGCGGAGTTCCGGGTGAACTCGCTGGGCGCGGCCCCGATCCGGCTCCGGGTCAGCCTCCATGTGGGCCCGCTCCCCGACACCGGGGACGCCTTCGACGGCAATGGCACCCCGCGCAACGACACCCACCGGCTGCTGGACTCCCGCCCGGTCAGGGCGGTGCTGGCCGCCTCCGGGGAGCATGTCACGCATGTCGCCGCGATCCTCTCCGACCGCTGCTTCCAGGACGTGGTGGAGGGCGGCTGGAGCGGCCGCCACCCCGACCACTTCATCGAGGTCCCCGCCACCGTCGAGGGCAAGACCTTCGACCAGCGGGCCTGGCTGTACATCCCCGCGCCGTCGGGACGGCTGTACGACCGGAGCATCCTCGGCGACCGGGTCATCGACGACCATGAGAAGGCGGCCGCGGAACGGGACGACACGGAGGCGGCGAGCGGAGCCGGGCCCGCCCCCACCCGGTCGACGGTGATCAACCGCGCGGACGGTGGAGCGGTCAACAGCGGCACGGTCCACGGCGGCCAGAACATCACCAACACCACCTCCACCACCGAGATCGGGGGCGACTCGATCGGCTCCATCGGCGGGGACTGGGTCGGCGGCAACAAGGCGGGCACCGTCCACGGCGATCAGGGCGACACCGTCGCGGGCGACAAGCGTGAGGGGCGCCGCCGGTGAACACCGCACCCGAACCTCCCGGACCCGGTGAGGAGGAGCGGTCCGCGCCGCCTACGGGCACCCCGCCGGAGGGCGCCGGAGACGCACCGGAGGGCACCCGGCGGCCCGACACCGGCGAGGAGGACATGGAGAGGCTCTTCGCCGAACTCCTGGAAACCTCCGCACGGGAGAACCAGGGCGCGCGCCCCTACATCAACTACACCTACGCGCCGAACGGGACCGTCAACTCCGGTGCGGTCCACGGCGACCAGCGGGTGGAGAACCAGCACGGCCCCACCGGCGGCGGCGCCCGGCGGATCAGGGCCCGCGAAGGGCCCATCCCGGCCGCCGAGATCCTCGACGCGGGCTTCGGCTTCGCCGAACCCGACTGGTTCCCCCGCGCACTGGAACAGCTCGACACCCGCATCCTCTTCCTCACCGGCGAACGCGGCACCGGCCGCCGCACCGCCGCGATCAATCTGCTGAGCCGCCACAGCGGGGGCGGCCTCAGCCTCCGCGCCGTGGACGACACCGAGAATCTCGCCGACTGGCGCCCCACCGGCACCGGCGTGGACGGCTATCTCCTGGACGGGCTGCTCCCCGCCTATCTGGGCCCCGGCATGATCGGCAACCTCCGCAGACTGCTCGCCGAGGCGGGCGCCCGGATGGTCGTCGTCCTCGCCGACGAGCCCGGCCAGACCCTCACCCTCGAACGCGACCTCCATCTCACCCCGGTCCACTGCGCACCCCCGCCACCCCGCGCGGTGTTCGACACCCGCCTCGCCGCCGAGGTACCGGACCCGGCGGAGCGGGCCCGGGTACTGGCCCGGTTCGCCCCCGGGCTGCTCGACGCGCTGCTCACCGCCGAACTGGTCCCCGCGCAGGTCGTGGAGGTGGTCTCGGCGGTGGTGGCGGCCACCGACGCGGCGGACGCCGCCGGGCTGCGGGACCGTCTGAGCTTCCTGGCCGAGCGGGAGGCCCCCGAGTTGCTGGGAAAGCTCGCGGACGACCCCGAGGCACTGGCCTTCGCCCTGGCGACCTGTGTCTTCGAGGGCCATGACCACCGGATCGTCCGGGAGCAGGCCGACCGGCTGCTCACCCTCGCCGACGGCCGGCTGCACAGCCTTCTGCCCGCCGGCCCCGACCGCGCCATGGGTGTCGACCGCACCCATGGCCCGGGTGAACCCCCGCACACCAACCCCGACTTCGCCCTCCACCGCTCCCTGGACGAACTGCTCAGGCTCGTGGGCGCCCGTATCGCGCCCAAGGAGGTCCGCACCGGCCTCCGCTACACCTACACCGTCGAACCGGTGCACTTCACCCGCCACGGCCGGGGGACCGCCGTGCTCCGCTACGCCTGGCGGCAGTACGGCCGGATCTCCGCCCTGCTCACCGACTGGCTCGGCGGAGTCGCCGCCCGGGACGAGAACGAACTCATGGTCCCAGCGGGCCGGGTCATCGGGCTGGCGGCGAGCTGGGGCGGCGGCCGCCGCGCGCTCCAGCACATCCATGAACTCGCCCGCTCCGATGCCGCCCGCTGCCGCTTCATCGCCGCCTACGCCCTCGGTATGGCCGCCGAGGACCCGGTGCTGGTCACCGAGATCAAGTACCGGCTGCGGGAGTGGAGCCGCCAGCGTGGCTGGCAGGTCCGGACCACCGTGGCGTACGCCTGCGCCACCGACTTCGGCGCCGCCCGGCCCGATCTGGCCCTGCGTCTGCTGCGGAGGATGCTCCGCACCCTGGACGACGAACACGAGCGCACCGTCGGCCGGGCCATCCGGGAGGCCCTGCTCGCCCTCTTCACCTCCGGCAGCCAGTCCTTGGTCTTCGAGGAGCTGGCGGGCTGGACCGAGGGCGGCGGCCCCGACGCGGAGCTGGCCCTGGGGCTCCTCCCCGAGCTGCTCCTCCGGGACCCGCTCTGGTTCCAGGAACGGCTGCGGGACGGGGACGCGTACGCCGCCACGACCGTCGCCCTGATCCGCCGCGCCCTCGCCGACGAGCGGCTCTACCCCTCCGTCGGCAGAGCCCTGCTGTCGTGGTGCCGGGCGGCGCGGTGGGAACCGGCCGAGCGCGCCGCCCTCGACATCCTGCTCACCACGCTCGCCCAGGGCATGGGCGTCGGCGAACTGCGGCTCTTCGTCGACATCGACCGGCACGGCGATCCGGAGCTGCCGGGCCGCGAGGCCGCGCACACCGCACTGGCCCGCTGGCGGAGCGGACCGCCCCGGGCGGCCGGCACGGGCGCCGCACCGGCCGGCGCCGACACTCACCCCCATGGGAGGACATGATGATCCGCACCGACGGGGCCCCGGCCCCCCTCTACACCCGGGCACCCCGTTCCCCCTGGTGGGAGATCATCCGCCGGCGCTGGTCCGCCCGGCAGGACCGGGCCCTGGTCCTCCGGGGCCGGGACGGCCTCCTCCATCTCCACGGTGCCCGCGAACCCCGCCCACCCGGTGCACCCGGCCCGGTGGACCCCGCCACGGCGGTCCACCGCTCGGCCCCCGTACCGGCGGCCCTGGGCGGCTACGACAGCGCCTACCACGTACGCCTGGACGAGCACCCGGCCACCCGTGTGGTCGCCCTGCCCACCGTCTACGGCACCGAACCCGTGGACCTCCAGGTCATGTGGTGGGCCCATGACCCCGTCCAGGTGGTCCGGAACGCGACCATCGACGGCTGGCCCGAGGTCCGCAAGGACCTCGACCAGCGGATCCGGGCACTGGAGAGCCACCGCGCCGCCCAGTCGGCCGAACTCTGCGCCGACGACCTCGCCGCGGAGCTGGCCGTCCCCTGGCCCCTCCACGAGGCCGGAATCACCTACCGCGTCACCGGAGCGCACGACCGGGAGATGGACGGTGAGCTGAGGCTCGGCCGCTCCGGCGGCGGAACCCCCAACTCCTGGACCCCGCACCACCGCGAGGAGTACGCCTTCTGCCTCGAAGCGGTGACCGGCGGCCCCGCCGCCCTGGCCGCGCTCTGGCTGCTGCGCCACCCGGACCAGGTCAGCCAGGTGCTCGACTGGTCCGTGGGCCACCAGAACCTCCTCCGCGCCCCGGCCGGCTGGCAGGACGAGATGGCCGGACTGCTGGGCCACCTCACCGAGCAGGAGCGGGCGGAACTCTCCCATCTGGTACGGGACAGGCTGCTGGCCCTGGGACGGCGGGTACCACCGGCCCGGACCGCCCCGCCGTCCGCCGGGACCCCGGGCGGCGCCCACCCCACCCCCGGGCGCCCGGGATGACCGCCACCGCCCCGGCCCCGCCCGCCATGGCCGGCCCCGGGCCCGCCGCCGCACGGCCCGCCCGCCCCCGGCACCGGCGGCGGACCGCCACCCGGGGATGGGGCGGCGGCCCCCGTACCACCCCCGTGGCCGCCATGGAACGGTTACTGGCCGCCAACAGCGCCGAGATCACCCGCGCCGACACCAAGGCCGCTGTCCTCCTCGGCTTCCTCGGCGCGGTCCTCGGCGCCTTTGTCGCGGCCACCCGGGCGGGCTCCGGGGACAGCGCCCCGGCCACCGACCCCTGGGACCCGCTCTGGTGGAGCGCCGTCACCCTCACCCTGCTGGCCATCGGCTGCTGTGTCGGCGCCATCGCGCCCCGCCACCGCGCCGGCCGCCGTAACGCCGCGACAGGACCCGGCTACTTCGAACATCTGACGGAGGGTGACGACACCGCCCTCCGCCACGCCTTCGACCGGGCAGCGCACGACCCCGCCGCCCCGCTGCTCGCCTCCCTGCGGAACACCAGTGCCATCATCCGCGCCAAGTACCGCTGGATAGAACGGGGCACGGCACTGCTGCTGCTCTCCCTGCCGCTGCTCATCACCGGAGTGCGCCCCATGTGAACCCCGCCGGGCGCGCCCTGCCGGGCGGTGAGCCCTCCGTCGGCCAGGATGCATCAGGACACAGACGGCCGGACCGGAGTGGAACGGGAGGCACGGGGTGACGGCGGAGACCGGCGGCGGACGGGTGCCGGGGGCGGCCCGGTGGTGGGCCCGGCTGGCGCTGCTCTGCGCCGCGGCCTCGGTGGCCGCGCTCGTCGGGGTGGTCGGCGGCGGCGGTCTCCTCGTGGTGGCGGGCGGGCTGGCGGGCCTCGTCGCCGCCGCCGTCGGCGGCTGGTGGGTCCTCGCCCACCGGGGCCCGCTGCGGGCCCTCGGCGTCCTGCTGCTCCTCGCCGCCCCGGTGACGGTCGTCGTCCTCTACACCGGCCATGGGCTCTGGGGCCCGGCCGTGCTCGCCATCGCGCTCTGGGCCGCCGCGATCGGCTCCGCCCGGTCCGCGCTGCGGCGCGCCCGCAGGCCGTCCCGGCGGACATCCGCCGTCCCCGCCCAGCGGCCGCGCCGGCCCGTGCTGCTGATGAACCCGGCCTCCGGCGGCGGCAAGGTCGCCCGCTTCCACCTGGCCGAACGGGCCGAGAGCCTCGGCGCCCGGGTGGTCCTGCTGCCCACCGACGGCCGGGCGGACATCACCGCACTCGCCCACCGGGCGGTCGCCGACGGCGCGGACCTCCTCGGGGTCGCGGGCGGCGACGGCACCCAGGCCCTGGTCGCCGCCGTCGCCGCCGACGAGGACCTGCCCTTCCTGGTGATCACCGCCGGGACCCGCAACCACTTCGCCATGGACCTCGGCCTGGACCGCCAGGACCCCGCCCGCTGCCTCGACGCCCTCACCGACGGCGAGGAGATCCGGGTGGACCTCGGCACGGTCGCCGGCCGGCCCTTCGTCAACACCGTCTCCTTCGGGGTGTACGCGGAGGTCGTCCGGGACCCCCGCTACCGGGGCGCCCAGGCGGGCACCATCCTCGACGCCCTCCCCGATCTGCTGCTCCAGGAGCCGGGGAAGCGGCTCGACGCGTACGCCGGCCAGGTCCCGCTCCCCGGCCTCCAGGCCCTGCTCGTCAGCAACAACCCCTACACCACCGGGGATCTGCTGGGCGCGGGCCGCCGGGCCCGGCTCGACGGGGGTGTGCTCGGGGCTGTCGGCATCCGGGTGGACGGCGCCGCGCAGGCCGCCGAGGTGGCGCTGCGCGGCACCCAGGCCACCGGGCTGACCGTGCTCACCGCGGACCGGGTCCGGGTCACCTCCACCGCCCCCGAACTGCCGGTCGCGGTCGACGGCGAGGCCCTGACCCTGCCCACCCCGGTGATCTGCGCACTCCGCCCCCGTGCCCTGCGGGTCCTGGTCCCCCGGAACCGCCCCGGGGTGCCGCCCGTGCGCCCGCGCCCCCGGTGGCGGCAGATCGTCCGGCTGGCGTCCGGCGGCCCGGCCTGAGCCGCGGGGAGGACCCCGCACGGTCACTCCCGGGGCGGGCCCGGGGGCCGGGCGGCGCGGGCCGCGCGGGACCGGGCCAGCGCCGCCTTCGCCGTCGCCGTACGCAACGCCGCCACCCGGCGGCGCACCTGGTCGTCCCCCGGGTCCGGGGCCCCGCACTCCACGGGCGCCAGCAGCGCCGCGAGCGCGCCGACGGCCGTCGACTCATGGACCAGATGGGCCGGCACCGCCCTGTCCAGCCGCCGCGCCAGCTCCCCGGCGACCGCGACCACCGCCACCGAATCGGCGCCCAGCGCGAACGGTTCGTCGTCGAGACCGACCCGCTCCACTCCGAGCACGGCCGCCCACACCTCGGCCACCAGCCGCTCCACCGGTGAGCGGGGCGCCCGCCCGGCCTCCTGCGGGACGGCACGCGCCAGCGACCGCAGCGCCGCCGTGTCCGCCTTCCCGTTGGAGGTGAGCGGCAGCGCCGCCGGGACCAGCAGCCGCCCCGGTACCTGGTACGGGGCCAGCCGGCCCAGCGCCCAGCGCCGCAGCTCCGGCACCCCGGGCGGTGCGCCGGGTCCACCGCACTCGACCGCGGCGCAGAGCCGGAGCCCGGTGGGGGAGTCCAGGGTGAAGGCCACCGCCCGGCGCACCCGGGGGTGTTCCTCCAGCGCGGACTCCACCGCACCCAGCTCCACCCGGAAGCCCCGGATCTTCACCTGCCGGTCCCCACGCCCGAGGAACTCCACCGTCCCGTCGGGGAGCAGCCGTCCCCGGTCCCCGGTGCGGTAGATCCGCTCACCGGGCGCCCAGGGATGGGCGGTGAAGCGTTCGGCGGTCAGCGCCGGGTCGTTGAGATAGCCGAGGGCGAGCCCCGCGCCCGCGACGACGATCTCACCGACCGCCCCCACGGGCGCCGGGCGCAGCCGTGCGTCGAGCACCTGCACCCGGGAGCCGTGCAGCGCCGCGCCGATCGGCACCGACCGCAGCGCGGCCGGGTCCCGGTCCAGCCGGTGGCAGGTGGAGAAGGTGGTGTTCTCGGTGGGTCCGTACCCGTTCACCAGGATCTCCCGGGGGACATGACGGGCCGCCTCCGCCAGCAGCCCGGGTGGCACCGCCTCCCCGCCGACCAGCAGATGACGCATCCCGGCGAGCCGCCCCGGGGCCGCCTCCACCATCCGGGCGAAGAGGGAGACGGTGAAGAACCCCGCCGTGACCCCCTGACGCTGGATCAGCGCGCAGAGCAGCGCCGGGTCCGCCGCCTCCGCCGGGTCGGGTACGACGATCGCGCCGCCGTTCACCAGCGCGCCCCACACCTCGAACGTGGCCGCGTCGAACGACGAGTTCGCGACCAGCGCGGTGCGGTCGGCCGGGCCCAGCGGCAGCGTCGCGTTCCCCCGTACCAGCCGGACCACGGCCCGGTGCGGTACGCCGACCAGCTTGGGCGTCCCCGTGGTGCCGGAGGTCGGCATCACATAGGCGAGCGAGTCCGGAAGGACCCGGACGGGGTCCTCCCGAGGCGGCGGGCCGGTGCCGGTATCCGCGTCCCCGGGGTCCAGGGCCACGGTCCGTACACCGGCGGGCAGATCCGCCCCGGCGGGCCCGTCGAGCAGGGACGCCCGGCCGATGACCACGGCGGCCCCGGAACGGCGCACCAGCTCGGTCAGACGGGTGGGCGCGTGTTCGGGGGCGAGCGGCACATAGCAGGAACCGAGCCGCACCACCGCGAGGAGCGCCGCCACCAGGTCCGGTGACTTCTCCAGGACGACCAGCGCCGGCCGCCCCGGCCCGGCCCCGGCGGCACGGGCGGCCCCCGCGATCCGGTCGGCCCGGCGGGCCAGCTCCCGATAGCTCAGCCGCCGCCCCTCCGCGATCACCGCGGGTGCGTCGGGCGCGGCGGCGACCTGACGCGCGAACAGCTCCGTGAGGGTGGTGCGCGGCGGCGGGTCGGGCAGCCGCCCCCCGAGGACGGTGTCCTCCTCCGCCGGGCCCATCGACGGCAGCAGGCCGACGGGGACATCCGGGTCCGCCACGACGGCGGCCAGCACCGCGTCGAGCGCCGCCGCCAGCCGGGCGACGGTCCCCTCCAGCAGTGGCCGGGGCCCGGCGGTCCAGCGGAGCAGCGGCCCCTCCCCGGGGGACCGGCCGAGCCGCACGGTCAGGTCGAACACCCCGGGCCCGGACGGCGGCGGCTGCCGACGCCGGACGACCGGATACGCCACCGGGGTCCGGCCGCCCTCCTCCACCAGGACGATCCGGGGCGGTACGGGCTCCTCGGCACCCGCCGGGGCCACCGGCTCGGCGGGCGCGCGCAGATGGGCGGAGAACGGCAGGGCGTCGTCGGCCTTCGCCCGTACCAGGACGGGTACGGGCCCGGGACCGATCGCCCACGGTCCCTCGCCGGGGGCATCGACCCCGACGACGGGATCGGCCCCGCGCCGGTGGAACAGCGCGGTGAGCGCCGCGACCACCACCGTCCGCAGGGTGACCCCCTCCCGGCGCGCCAACTCCTCCAGCCCCCGCCGGACATGGTCCCCTCCGGCCGACCGGACCTCCTCCTCCACCGCGCCCCCGGCCACCTCCATCGGCTCCGCCAGCACCCCTTCGGAGCCACCCACCGGCGCCTCCGCGACGACGCCGACGACGGACCCGCCGACTCCGGGGGCCGCGATGTGCGCGTGGTGCGCCGTACGCCCTGAGGACCCTGCCGTGTCGAGGGGGCGGGGGAGTCCGACCGCGCCCCCGGAAGCGGGTCCGGTGTTCGGCGCGGATCCTCCGCCGACCACCGGGACGGCGGTAGGCAGCGACCCCCTGACTTCAGGTGAGGCCTGGGCGTCGGGGGCCGCGATGTGCGCGTGGTGCGCCGTACGCCCGAAGGGCTGTGGCGTACGGGTGGGGGAGTCGGCTCCGATCGCGTCCCCGGCTGCCGGGCCCGCGACGGTGGGCGCGGTGTCGGTGACGGATCCCGGGGCTCCGGGTGGGGCGTGGGTGCCGGGGGACGGTGTCGTCCGTCCGGCGGGAGCCGGAGCCAGGGGCCCCGGCAGGCCGGTGGCTCGCCCGTGCGGTACGCCCCCGGGAGCCGGAGCCGGAGCCGGAGCCGGAGCCGGAGCCAGGGGCCTGGGGGGTACGCCGGCGGGTGCCGGGGCCGGGCGGGGGCCCGAGGTGTAGGCGTCGCAGAGGGACGCCTCGTACACCTCGGGCGAACGGCCGCCGAAGACCAGCGCGTCCGCCGCCAGCAGCAGCGCCGTCGTGCCCGGCGCGACCACCAGCTCGGCCCGCCAGCAGCCGGAGCGGACATCCGGGCGCCAGCGGCCGAGGGCGGCGGCCCGTTCGTCGATCCCTCTCGGGTCGGGCACCTCCCGTACCGGCAGATCGACCGTGTCCACCGGGCCGCCGACCACTCGGGACGGCTCAGCGCCGTCCCGGAAGACCGTCCGGAGCGCGTCCTGCGCGTTCACCACCTGGGTGAGGGCCGCCCGCAGCCGTACGGGGTCGATGTCCCCGGCCAGCTCCAGCACCTGGACACAGGTGGCCCCCGCATGCTCCGGGTGGGCCTCGCGCCGGGCCCACAGCGCCCGTTCGGCGGAGTCCCGCGCGGACGCGGTCATCGGGGACCCTCCGCGAGCAGCCCGGACAGATGCCGGGCGAGGGCGGTGGGGTCCGGGTGGTCGAAGACCACGGCGGGCGGCAGCCGCAGCCCGGTCGCCCGGTGGAGATGGTTGCGCAGCTCCACCGCGTTGAGCGAGTCGAGCCCCAGCTCCTCGAAGGCCCGGCCCGGCTCCACCGGCCGACCCAGCACCAGCGCCAGCTGGGCGTGGATCAGCTCCTCCAGCCCGTCCGGCGACGGCGGGGCCGCCGCCCGCCGGGCCGGCACCGGCTCGACCAGCCCCCGCCAGACCGCCGGGACCTCCGGCTGCCGGGCCAGCGCCCGCAGATCCATCGCCGAGGCCACCAGCGCCTCCGCGCCCAGCGCGTACGAGCGGTCCAGCAGGGCGAGCCCGTCCTCCGCCGAGAGCGGCAGCACCCCCGCCCGGCGGATCCGCTCCTGGTCGGTGGCGGTGAGACGCGCGGTCATCCCGCCCGGCGGCCCCCACCACCCCCAGGCCAGGGACTGCGCCGCAAGGCCGCGTTCCCGCCGGTGGCGGGCGAGCGCGTCGAGGAAGGAGTTGGCCGCCGCGTAACTGCCCTGCCCGGCCGCGCCCATCGTGCCCGCGATCGAGGAGAACAGCACAAAGAGCGGCAGCCCGCGGTCGGCGGTCAGCTCATGGAGATACCAGGCGCCGTCGGCCTTCGGCCGCAGCACGGTGTCCAGCCGTTCGGGGGTCAGCGCCGCGACCACCCCGTCGTCCAGGACGCCCGCCGCGTGCACCACACCGGTCAGCGGATGCCGCTCCGGGATGCCCGCGAGCAGCCGCCGCACCGCCTCCCGGTCCCCGGTGTCGCAGGAGGCGACCGTCACCCGGGCGCCCAGGGCCGTGAGCTCGCGGGCCAGCCCGTCGGCGCCATCGGCCCGGTCGCCCCGGCGGGAGACCAGCAGCAGGCCGCGTACCCCATGACGGGTCACCAGATGACGGGCGACCAGGGACCCCAGCATCCCGGTGGCACCGGTGATCAGCACCGTGCCGTTCGGGTCCGGTCCGGGCGGGAAGGTCACCACCAGCTTGCCGACATGGCCCGCGCCCGCCATCAGCCGGAAGGCGTCCCCGGCCCGGTCCGCCTCCCAGGAGCGGACCGGCAGCGGGGTGAGCACCCCCCGTGCGAAGAGCGCCATCACCTCGGCGAGCATGGCCCCCACCGTGTCGGGACCGGCCGTCATCAGGTCGTACGCCAGATACTCCGGCCCCCGCTCCGTGCGGAGGTCCGCCTTCCCCAGCTCCAGGAAGCGCCCGCCGGGCGCGAGCAGCCGCAGCGAGGCATCGGTGAGTTCGCCCTTGAGGCAGTTGAGGACGACATCCATGCGGGGGAAGCGCCGGGCGAAGTCGGTGCTGCGGGAGGAGGCCAGCCGCTCCTCGGGCACCCCCCGTTCGCGCAGGGTGTCCCATTTGGCGGGGGACGCCGTGCCGTAGACCTCCGCCCCCAGATACTGGGCGAGCTGGACGGCGGCGAGTCCGACCCCGCCCGCCGCCGCGTGGATCAGCACCTTCTCGCCGGGGCGCAGCCGCCCCAGCGACGCCAGTCCGTAGTACGCGGTGAGGAACGCCACCGGGACGGAGGCGGCCCGCTCGTCCGGCCAGTCGGACGGTACCGGCGCGATCAGCCGGTGGTCGGTGACGGCGACCGGCCCGAAGCCGCCGGGGAAGAGGCCGAGGACCCGGTCGCCCGGGGCCGTTCCCCGTACCCCGGAGCCCACCTCCAGGACCACTCCGGCGCCCTCGCTGCCCAGCTCGGCGACCGCGTCCGGATACATGCCGAGGGTGATGAGGACATCGCGGAAGTTCAGCCCGACGGCGCGCAGCGCCACCCGCACCTCCTGGGCGGCGAGCGGGGCCATGGCCTCGGGTGCGGGGATACGGCGCAGCCCGTCCACGGTGCCGTCGGGGCCCGGCGCCAGCCGCCAGGGCCAGGCGGGCGGCGCGTCCGCGCGGGCGAGCCGGGGTACCAGGACGGTCCCCGCGCGCAGCGCCGCCTGGGGTTCCCCGCCGTCCGCGACCGGGGCGAGCAGGAGTGCGGAGGCCGGGTCGTCGTCGGTGTCCACCAGGGCGATACGGCCCGGGTGTTCGGTCTGCGCCGAGCGGACGAGCCCCCAGACGGCGGCCCCGGCCGGGTCGCGCAGGGTGTCGTCCGGGAGCGGGGTCACCGCGCCCCGGGTGACGACGGCCAGCCGGGAGCCCGACCACCGCTCGTCCGTCAGCCAGGCGTGCAGGACGGCCAGGACCCGGCCGGTGGCCTCGCGGGTCCCGGCCACGGGGTCGGCGGTGGCGGGCGGGCACTCCAGGACCACCAGCGGGGGAGCGCCGGTCAGGGCGGCGAGCGCGGCGGCCGACCGCACCCGTGCCACCGGCGGGGCCATGGGCCGTGACTGCTCCGGGCCCGTGCCGGAGCCGGTGCCTGTGGTGCCCATGCCCATGCCGGTGCCGTGGCCGGTCTCGGTTTCGGTGCCGGTGTTCGTGTCCGGTGGCGGTACGGGCAGCCACTCCATCCGGAAGAGCGCGTCCTGACCGCTCTCCGGCGGCGTGTCGGCGGAGACGGCCGTGAACCGCCCGCCGGGCAGCGGCCGCAGGGTCAGCGAGCCGATCGCGAGCACCGGCCGTCCGGCGGGATCCGTCGCGGTCAGCCGTACGGTACGGGGGCCGGTCGCGGTGATCCGGACCCGCAGGGCAGCCGCCCCCGGGGTGTGCAGATCGACCCCGCCGAAGGCGAAGGGCGCCACGCCCGCGCGGATGTCCTCCGGCGGGACCAGCCCGCCCGCGACCACCGCGTGCAACGCGGCGTCCAGCAGGGCCGGATGGAGCCCGAACGCTCCGGCGCCGCCCGGCGCGCCGCCGGACGGGGGCAGGGAC
This sequence comes from Streptomyces sp. NPDC000594, assembly GCF_040299965.1. Lineage (NCBI taxonomy): Bacteria > Bacillati > Actinomycetota > Actinomycetes > Kitasatosporales > Streptomycetaceae > Streptomyces > Streptomyces sp. NPDC000594. The sequence goes on from NZ_JBEPCY010000001.1 coordinate 555,927, forward strand.
ACCTCGGCGAGGACCTCGTCCCCGAGGCGCGCGACCGTCCGCAGCCCCTGGAACCCGGGACCGTAGACGAACGCGCCGTCCGGGCCCGGACCGTCGCCGGTGTAGAAGTCGGCGACCGGGACCGGAGTCGCTCCGACAGGCCACCCGGAGACCCCGTCGGGCCGCGTGGAGCCGTCGCCGGGCCACCCGAAGTCCCCGTCGGGCCAGGGGGGAACCCCGTCCGGGCCGGGGGAGGTTCCGCCGGTCAGCAGGCCCTCGGCATGGCGGGTCCAGGGGCTGTCGGACGGCTCCTCGGGACGGGAGTGCACGGTCACCGCGCAGCCGCCGCCCGCGTCGCCGCCGGGGCCGCCCGGGGCGGGGGCGACCATCACCCGCAGCGCCACCGCGCCCTCGGCGGGCAGGGCCAGCGGTACGTTCAGGCTCAGCTCGGTCACCCGTTCCCGGCCCACCGCCCGTCCGGCGCACAGGGCCAGTTCCAGCAGCCCGGTGCCGGGCAGGACCGCCGTCCCCGCGACGGCGTGGTCGGCCAGCCAGGGATGGGTCCGCAGTGACAGCCGGCCGCTCAGCACGGCACCGCCGTCGGGCAGTTCGACCACGGCGTCCAGCAGCGGATGCGGCGCCCGTGCGGCCACCGATGGTGCCGGGGTGGCCGGGGGCTCGTGCCGCCAGTGGCGTTCGTCGGCGAAGGGGTGGCCCGGCAGCTCCGCGTACGGATACGGCCCGGTGTCGTTCAGGGCGTCCCAGTCGACCGTGCCGCCGTCCTGCCAGACCCGGCCGAGCGCGGTGAGGAACGCCGTCGTCCCGTCGCTCCCGCCGTTCCGCCCGCTCAGGGGGACGGCGCTCACCCGGCGGTCACCGGCGATGCGCGGCAGCAGCCCGCTCAGCGCGGCGCCGGGCCCGGTCTCCAGATAGCGGTGGTGACCGTCGTCGAGCAGCCGTCCGACGGCGTCGGCGAGGCGTATGGGCTCGCGGCACTGGCGTACCCAGTACAGGGGGTCCGCCCAGTCGTCCGGGTCGATCCGGTCGCCGGTCAGGGTGGAGACGGCGGGGATCCCGGCCGGCCGGGGCGCGGCCTCCCGCACGGCCCGCTCGTACCGGCCGAGGACCGGGTCGAGGAGGGGCGAGTGGAAGGCGAGCGCGCCGGGGAGCCGGCGGCAGCGGACGGCGCGCCCGGCCAGCAGGCGTTCGGCGCGTCCGGCGGCGCCGGGGGTCCCGGAGAGGACCACGCGGTCGGGGGCGTTCACGGCGGCGAGGGCGAGTTCCGGGCCGAGGAGATCGGCTACCTCCTCGGGGCCCGCCGCCACCGAGAGCATCACCCCGGGTGCGGTGGCGCGCATCAGCTCGTCCCGTACCCGGGCCAGCCGCATCAGCGCGGAACGCTCGAAGACGCCCGCGAGATGGGCGGCGGCCAGTTCGCCGAGGCTGCTGCCGAGGAGGGCGTCGGGGTGGACCCCGGCGTGCGCGGCCAGCCGGGCACAGGCGATCCCGACGGCCAGCAGCGCGGGCTGGTACGGGTTGCCGCCCGGGTCGGCGGCGGCCGTCAGCAGGGCGGCGGGGTCATGGCCGAGGGCGCTGGCACAGGCGTCGATCTCCGCCCGGAAGACGGGGTGGTCGCGGTGGAGCGCGGCGAATCCCGCCGCCCCGGCGCCCGCCTGCCCGGGAAAGGCGAACACCAGGGGGCCGCCGACCGGTCCCCCGGGGGCGGGTCCGGTGAGGGTGCGCAGGGCCCGGGCCGCGTCCCCTGCCGCCCGGGTCACGACCACGGCGCGGGCGCCCCGGTGGGCCGCGCGCCCGGTGGCCAGGGTGCGGGCGATCGACGGCAGCGACGGGGCCGTGGCCTCCGGGCCGTCCACGCCCGGGAGACGAGCAGGTCTTCGCTGGACGGGGTGCGTGGTGTGCGTGGTGTGTGCAGGGTGCGCGGGTGGCCCGGCCGGTTCTGTCGTTACGGGGGAGTGCGCCGCCGCGATCGTGCCGCCGCAGCCCTCCGGGGCCATGGGCCGGTCCGGCGGTGTGCCGCTGTCCTCGGGAGCCGTACGGTCCTGCGGTGTGCCGGTGCCCTCGGGAGTCATGCGGTCCTGCGGCGCGATGGCGTCCGCCAATAACCGGCCGAGCCGCAGCAGCCCGTCCCGGTCGGGGGCCGAGACCGGCAGGGCCAGCGGCCGGGGTGTCCACGGCACCCGTCCGGCCGGCGCGGGCACGTACCGCTCGATCACCGCGTGCGCGTTGGTGCCGCCGACCCCGAACGAGCTGACGGCCGCCCGCCGGTGGGGCTCGTCCCAGCGCTCCGCCCGGGTCGGCACCCGGAACGGGGTCCGCTCCAGGGCGAGATCGGGGTGGGGGTCGACGCAGCCGAGGAGCGGGGGCCGGATACCGTCCCGTACCGCGCACACCGCCTTGATCAGACCCGCGACGCCCGCCGCCCGGCCCAGATGGCCGAAATTGGCCTTGAGGGACCCGAGGGCGCAGTAGCCGGCCCGGTCGGTGAAGAGCCGGTGGGCGCGGGTGGCGGCCTCGATCTCGATCGGGTCGCCGATCCGGGTACCGGTGCCATGGGCCTCGAAGTAGCCGATCGACTCGGCGGGCACCTCGGCCAGGGCCAGCGCCGAGGCGATCACCTCGGACTGTCCGCGTGCGGTGGGGGCCATGAAGCTGCTCTTGGCCCGGCCGTCGTTGTTGGTCGCGGTCGCCCGCAGCACGGCGTGCACGGTACGGCCCTGCTCCAGGGCGTCGCCGAGGCGCTGGAGGACCACCACCGCGCCGCCGTTGCCGTTGACCGTGCCGTTGGCGCGGGCGTCGAAGGGGCGGCACCGGCCGTCGGGGGAGTAGATCATGCCTTCCTGGTAGACATGGCCGAGCGCCTGGTCGGGGTCGACGGAGACACCGCCCGCGAGGGCGACGTCGCACTGTCCCGTGCGCAGGCTCTGGGCCGCCAGATGCACCGCGACCAGCGAGGAGGAGCAGGCGGTCTGGACGGTCAGCGCCTCGCCCCGCAGATCGAGCAGATGGGAGACGCGGGTGGCGAGGAAGTCGGGGGTGTTGGCGAGCATCCGCCGGTACTCCTCGAAGGCGTCCGCCGGGGCGCCGCCGACCCGGTAGCCGCTGGGGGCGGCGGAGGCGTAGAGGGCGACGCTCAGCCGGTCGTCGCCCGGTACCACCCGCGCCGACTCCAGGGCGTGCCAGGTGATCTCCAGGAAGATCCGGTGCTGGGGGTCGAGGGTCTCCGCCTCGGCGGGGCTCAGACCGAAGAAGGCGGCATCGAAGCGGTCCGGGTCGTCCAGCAGACCGGCCGCCGGGACCCGGCCGGGGTCGGTGGGGTCGGTGGGGTCGGGCTTCCCTACGGTCACACAGTCGTCTCCGGCCACACAGTGCCGCCAGAACTCGGCCACATCGGCCGAGCCGGGGAACCGGCCCGCCATGCCGACCACGGCGATATGGAGGTCCGGATCGAGGAATGGGGGGAGGGGGACTTCGGTCATGGTGCACTCCTGTCGGGGGGAACAGGGCGGACGACCCGGCCTCCGGTGCGGGAGCCGGGCCGTGTACAGGTGCTGCGTACCCGTACCCGTACCCGTACCGCGTGGTGCGTGGGTCTCGTGGTGCTCCGGTACGGACGCGCCCCGGTGCGGGCGCGGCACGGCGGTGCCTTGGGCATATGCGGTACGGGAGTTGCGCGTGCGAGAGAACCGTGCGGATGGTGTGGGAGCCGTGCGGGCAGAGAGTATGTTCCCTACACGGAGTGCGCAACAGTGCTCTCACCGTGACCCCAGTGCCGCTCTCACCACGCACAATGTGTCCCGGCCGCCCGGGATACGGCGGGCCGGGTGCCCCCGCTCGTGCGCCGACCCGGCCGTACACCGACCGCCCCGTAAACCGACCGGCCGTGCGCGGGAGCCGGGGTGAGGATCCGTCACCCCGGCCGGTCCGCCGGCGTGATCTCCAGCAACCCGGCGAGCGTCTCGTACGAACGGTCCCAGTCCCACGCGGAGGCCACCCAGCGCCGCCCCCGTTCCCCCATGTCCCGTGCCAGGTCCCCGTCCTGGATCAGCCGCACCAGGCGGTCGCCCACCGCCGCGACGGAACGCCCGTCGACCACATAGCCGCTCTCGCCGTCGAGCACCGCGTCCGGCGCGCCGCCCGAGTCCCCCGCCACCACCGGCAGCCCGGCCGCCGCCGCCTCCAGGAAGACGATGCCGAGCCCCTCCACCTCCAGCCCCCGGCGCCGGGAGCGGCAGGGCATGGCGAAGACATCGGCCGCCGCGCAGAAGTCCGGCATGGCGGTGTGCGGATGCCCGCCCGCGAAGACGACGGCGTCCGTCACCCCCTCGCTGTCGGCCAGCCGGCGCAGCTCCCGCTCGTACGGGCCGTCCCCCACCAGCAGCAGCAAGGCGTCGGGCACCACCCGGCGCACCCAGGGAAGCGCCCTGATCAGGGTGTCCTGCCCCTTGCGCGGGACGAGCCGGGCCGTGCACAGGACGACCGGGCGGCGGCCCAGACCGTACCGCTCCCGGATCCTCTCCCCGCCCGCGATCCGTCCCGTGGTCCGTACCGCGATCCGTTCCGTGCCGGAGGTTCCCGGGTGAGGGGCCCGTCCCGGGTCCGGGCGGAAGGCGTCGGTGTCGACCCCCGGCACCAGCCGTGCCACCCGTGTCCCCGGGGCGAGCGCCGCCGCGATCGGGGCCCGGGTGCGCGGCCCCAGACAGGTGATCACATCGACCCCCGTCCCGATCCGCCGCAGCAGCGACCGGGTGCCCGGGGTCCTCGCCCACCACACCTCGTGGCCATGGGTCGTGGCGACCGCGCGCACCACCCCGGCCGAGCGTCGCAGCACCGGGGCGAGCAGCCCCAGCGGTGCCGCCGCGCCGAACCAGACCCGGTCGCAGCCATGGGCCAGGGCGGTCGCCACGGCCAGCGCGCCGACGGAGGGCACCGGGAGCAGGGTGTGCGCGGGATGGCGGACCACGGGATACGGCAGTGCGGCGTCGTGGTCGGCCGCACCGGGCTCGGACGAGGTGAGCACCACCACCCCGTCCGCCGGGAAGCGGTCGGTCAGTTGCCGGACGAAGGTCTCGATCCCGCCTCGCCGGGGCGGGAAGTCATTGGTGACCACCAGGGTGCGGGTACGGGTCATATGCGGATGCCCTCGTCTGCTCGGCCCCGGCCGGTGGCCCGGGGGTGGTCGGTGGCCCGGAGGTGGTCGGTCGCGCGGATCGTCGATCCCCGGCGTTCCCATCGATCGTTCATGGGAGTCGACGGTAGAAATCCGGCCAGGTGAAGGCGTCAGCCGGGAGATCCCACCCCGTGGTCACCCCGTGGTACGACACCGGCCCCCACCCTCCACCCGTGCGGCGACGCGGCCCCCGCCGGCCGGCCGGGAGAATGGGCGCATGAGCACGTCATGGAGGGAGGTCCGGTCCCGACCGCGCACCTGGACCCCGGCACCCGGCCGCCCCTGGACCAGCGGTCACCCCTGGATCAGCGGGGGCGCCCTGACCGTCTGCGCCCTCGGGGAACTGGTGCTCTACCCGGGATCGGTGACCGTCACCGTCGGAGTGCTGCTGTCGGCGGCGTCCCTGATGTGGCGGGTCCACTTCCCGCCCCTCGCGGTGCTCACGGTCGCGGCCGGTCTGGTGGCGTTCGCCGCCGGGGAGAACCTCTATGTGGTGACCATCGTCAGCGGTCTCAACGGCCTGTACACCCTGGGGCGTCACCGGGTCCAGCACCCCGTCGTGATCGTGGTCTGCGGTGCGCTGGGCGCCCTCGCGGTCAACCTCTGGCACATCGCCCGCTGGACCCGGCCCGACGGTCTGCCCCTGCCCGAGCTGGGCGAGCCCGGCTCCCTCGGGCTGTTCACCGAGGCGTTCGTGCTGACGGTGGTGGTCATCGGCGCGGTCTCCATGGGGGACGCGGTCCGGGCCCGCGCGGAGACCCGCAGGGAGCGCGCCCTCGCACAGGCCCGGCTGATCGCCATGGAGCGGCGGCAGGCCGCCGCGGCGGAGCGGACCGCCATCGCCCGTGAGCTGCACGACATCGTCGCGCACTCGGTCTCGATGATCGCGGTGCAGGCGGAGAGCCTGACGTACACCACACCGGAGCTGAGCCCGCGGGCCCGCGACGGCATCCAGCAGATAGCGGTCACCGCGCGGTCCTCGATGACCGAGCTGCGCCGGCTGCTCGGGGTGCTGCGGACCCCTGACGGGCCGTCCGGCGGGGCCGCGCCCACCGCCCCCCAGCCCGGTCTGGACCATCTGCCCGCCCTGCTCGACCAGCACCGCGCGGTCGGCGGCGACGCCGGTCTCACGGTTCTGGGGGACCGGCCCGATCTGCCCGCCGGCTGGGAGCTGTCGGCCTATCGGATCGTGCAGGAGGCGCTGACCAACACCCGTAAGCACGCCCCCGGGGCACGGGCGGAGGTGGAGATCGACTACGGTTCCGACGGGTCGGCCCGCACGCTGACCCTGTGTGTCCGCGACAACGGTCCCGGGCCGGTGGCGACGGCGACTGCGGTGCCCGGTGGCGGCCATGGCGGACAGGGAGGCCATGACGGACACGGTCTGACCGGGATGCGGGAGCGGGCCGCACTGGTCGGCGGCCGGCTGACGGCGGGCGCGGGCCCGGACGGCGGATTCGTGGTGAGGGCGGAACTCCCGTGGTGAACGAGGGCGGAACTTCCGTGGTGAACAGCGTGAGCGGGGTGAGCGGGGTGGACGACGGCCTCGGGGCCTTCTCCCCGCCCGCAGCGGGTGCGGCGGCGGGCCGGGTGATCCGTACCGTGGTCGCCGACGACCAGGCCGTGGTGCGCACCGGGTTCGTCGGACTGCTCGCCACCCAGCCGGACATCGAGGTCGTCGGGGAGGCCGCGGACGGCGCCGAGGCGGTCCGGGTGGCGGCGGCGACCCGGCCGGATCTCGTCCTTCTGGACATCCGGATGCCGCACATGAACGGTATCGAGGCCGCCCGGGAGATCGTGGCCGCGTCGGACGGGGCCACCCGGGCGCTGATGCTGACCACCTTCGATCTGGACGAGTATGTGTACGAGGCGCTGGCCGCCGGGGCCTCCGGCTTTCTGCTGAAGGACGCGACCTTCCCCGAACTGCTGCATGCGGTACGGGTGGTGGCCGCCGGGAACGCCCTGCTGTCGCCGGAGATCACCAAACGGCTGATCGGGGAGTTCGTCAACAGCCGTGCGATGTCCCGCCGACCGGTCGCCACGGTGGCGGATCTGACCGCCCGTGAGGCCGAGGTGCTCGTCCTGATCGCCCGGGGGCTCTCCAACGCCGAGATCTCGGAGCGGCTGGTGATCACGGATCACACCGTCAAGACCCATATCAACCGGCTCTTCGCCAAGCTCGCGCTGCGGGACCGCGCCCAGGCGGTGATCATGGCCTATGAGCTGGGTCTGGTACGGGCGGGGGAGGGCGGCGGCTGAGCCATCGCCGACCGCTCATCGGGTCCACCGGGGAAGACTCCCGAGGACCCCGGCCCCGGTCTCGGTCCCGGCGGCTCGGGCTCCGGGCCCGGGGCTCCCGGCCGGGTGACCCCGGCGGGCCGGGTGCCCCCCGGGCGCACGTGACCCCTGTGGTGCCAGAGGTGGCGCCCCGCAGTGGCAGAAGTGGCGCCGGGCCTTGGCGCCCGACCCGTAACACCAGCGGTGGCATCCCCGGATCAGATCCATCCTGACCTGCGGGAATGACCATCATGGTGCCAGTGGTGCCATGGTTGCGCCACTCCCCCTTGCGGTGGCGCCATCATGGTGCCATAGTGGCGTAATGGACCTCACTCCGTATGTCGATCATCTTCGGCACGAACTCGCCGTCGCCGCGGACGCCGGCGGTGACGAAGCACGTGCCCTGGCCCAGCGGCTCACCGCGCCCCTGGAGTCCGCCGCCCGGCTCACCCTGCTGAACGCGCTCTCGGCGGCCATGGACGAGGTCACCCGCGATCTCGCGCCGGGCTCGGTCGATGTACGACTGCGCGGTCTGGACCCGGAGTTCGTGGTGACCGCGCCTCCGGGCGGCGAGGATCATGACGACCCGGGGGCGCGCCGGAAAGCGCCCGCCCCGGCACCTCCGCAGCCCGCGTCCGCCGCCGAGGGCGACGAAGGCGGCACCGCCCGGATCAACTTCCGGCTCCCCGCCCACCTCAAGGCCCGGGTCGAGGACGCCGCGAGCCGCGAGGGCCTGTCGGTCAACGCCTGGCTGGTCCGCGCGGTCGCCATCGCGCTGGAGCCCGCCGGGCCGGGCGGTCCGACCGCACGCGGCGGCCAGCGCGGCGGCGCCAGCTACACCGGCTGGGTGCGCTGACGGGCCCGCGCGGCGCACCCCTCCCCGCTCGTCCTCCCTGCCCTTGCCCCTGCCCCGGCCCGCTGTCCGAGCCCTCCGTTCCCGCTCCGCCGGTGCCGGGGCGGCCCCTCATGCCCCCCGGAACGTTCCTCCAAGCCATCACGACGGGATAGCCATGCCTCAGTTCGATACGCCCGAGCCCATCTCCGTGACCCTGGACTTCGAGGTCGGTTCGGCGCGGATCGCCGCCACCGACCGCGCGGACACCGTGGTCGAGGTGCTGCCCGACGACGGCGCCGCCGACGCGGACGTACGGGCCGCACAGCAGACGCAGGTGTCGTACACACGGGGCCGTCTCCTGGTCAAGGGCCCGCGCAAGCGGTCGCTCTTCGGCAGGAGCGGATCGATCTCGGTGATCATCGAGGTGCCCGAGGGGTCCTCGGTCCACGCGAAGGGCGCCGTGGCCGATCTGACCGCCGAGGGCCGTCTGGGGGAGTGCCGCCTCCACACCTCCGTCGGGGACGTCCGGGTCACCGAGGCGGACGAGACGAACGTACGGACCGGACTCGGCGATGTCGCGGTGGACCGGGCGACCGGCGAGGTGGTCATCACCGGAGCGGGCCGTGTGGACACCGGAGAGCTGCGCGGCAATGCCACGATCAAGAACCTCAACGGGGAGACGGTGGTGGGGGAGGTGTGGGGCGACCTCAAGGTCAATTCCTCCAACGGCAGGATCACCGTCGGCGTCGCCCATGCCCGTGTCGACGCGCGCTCCGCACAGGGCAGGATCCGGATCGGCAGCGTCCGGGGCGGCCCGGTCGACCTCCAGACCTCGGCCGGGGATCTGGAGATCGGCATCCCCGAGCCCATCGCCGCCTGGCTCGATGTCAACTCGCGCTTCGGCAAGGTCCGTAACTCCCTGGGACCCGCCGAGGGGCCGTCGGGCTCGGACGGGACGGTGGAGGTACGGGCCCGGACGAGCCTGGGGGATGTGGTGATCCGCCGCTCCTGACCCGTACCCGGTGGCACCCCGCCCCGTACCGCACAGTCCCGGACCGCACAGCCCCGTACCGCACAGCCCGGTACCGCCCTTCTCCCCGCCGCCTTGCCCCCTGCCGGCCTTCCCCGTGACCTGCTCACTCCCGGCCCCCTTACCGTCATGACCTCGGCATCCCACATACCCAGAAGGGGCATTTCCGTGATGACGGATATCGGCACCTCATCCGCCGCCGCCACGCTCGCGGATACGGTCCGCGAATCCGACGGGGTGCCTGCCGCCGTCGGCGCCACCGGCCGGACCGCGGCCGTCGACACCCGTCCCGCCGCCGAGGAGGCGCCGACCCCCCTGGTGGACCTGCACACCCTCTGGGCCGTCGTCAGGGTCGGCGGCGCGCTGCGGAGCTGCTGAGCCGCTCCGCTCCCACCGGGCCCGCGACCGGGCCCGGGTGACGGGGTCGGTGGACGCCGCGCGGCACCGTGGCGACCGCCCGGCGGCGGGGGACGGCCGGAGGGCCCGGCCGCCCTCCCGTTGGCCGATCCCGACCGATCTGTTTGATTACGGGCCGACCGGTGAGCGATACTCCACTGCCTCCCGCACATTTTGTCTTGATCTAATCTTCTTGTTTACGTCGTTTTTGATCACATGGTGATCGTCGCCTCCTGGGGGAACTGCCCGATGGGCGCAACTGTGCGTGCCGTACGTGCCCTGGTCCTGCTCGCCGGCTTCTATCTGCTCGGTGTTCTGCTGCTCGCCGTCCTCGGCGGCGTCGACTATCTGCTCTATCTCTTCGTCCCGGCCGGGATAGCCGCCAAGCTGTATCTGCTCTCCGTCCTGCTGGCGATACCGGTGGTGCGGGGCATGTTCATGCTGCGCACCCCGAAGGCGGAGGGGCCGGACGGAGTCCGGGTCACCGAGGCCGACGAGCCCGAGCTGTGGCGCACCGTACGGGAGCTGGCCGAGCGGGTCGGGACCCGCGCCCCCGCCGAGATCGTCCTCACCGCCGAGGTGAACGCCGCCGTCTTCGAACGCTCCCGGTTCCTCGGACTGCTCCCCGGCCCCCGCACGCTCATCCTCGGCGTCCCCCTGATGCAGGGGCTCGGCGAGGCCCAGTTGCGTGCGGTCATCGCCCATGAGCTGGGGCACTACATCAACTCCGACACCCGGCTGGCCGCCCTCACCGTACGCGGCCGGACCCAGATCATCCGGACCATCCGGCACTTCGAGGAGCGCTCCGGGAACGCGGCCGAGCGCGAGCGCGAGAAGATGCGCAAGAAGGCGGCCAGGGCCGAGGCCAAGGGTCGTACGCCGAAGGAGGTCCCCGGTGAGGACGAGCCGGGCCGGGCGGGGATGACCTACCGTGCCATGGCGCGGATCTACACCCTCTACGCGGACTTCTACTTCCGTGCCACCCGGGCCGGTGCCCGCCGGCAGGAGTACGCCGCCGATCTCGCCTCCGCCCGGATCGCCGGCCGGGAGGCGACCGTGTCCGCCCTGCGCGAGCTGCCGGTCCTCGACGCGGCCCATGACTTCTATCTGCGCTCGTACGCCACCCTGGGGCAGGAGGCGGAAGTGCTGCCGCCGCGCGGTGAGTTCTTCGGCGGCTTCGGACGGCTGCTGTCGGCCCGTGCGCTGGAACTGCTGAAGCTCCGGGACGAACTCCCCGCCGAGACACCGTCGCCGTACGACTCGCACCCGCCCATCGCCGACCGGGTCCGCCGGATCGAGGCCCTGCCCGACGACGGCAGGACCCATGAGAGCGCCGGGGCCGCCCTCGCCCTGCTGACCGACCCCGACCGCACCCTGCTCGCCCTGGAGGACGCCGTCCTCACCCCGCGGGCACGTGCCCTGCCGCGCGCCGACGACTGGCAGGATCTGCTGGAGCGGGCCATGGCCGGCCAGGTCGCCGACTTCCGTTCCCCGCTCCACCAGGCGGTCGCCCGCTACACCGGTGAGCAGCCGACCCTCTCCGTCGTCCTCGGACTGATCGACGAGGGCAGGCTCTGGAAGGTGGCCCAGCGGATGCCGCTCTCCGACGAGGCCGCGGCGGCCGAGGGACGTGCCTTCCGTGAGTTCGTCCGGCCGGCCCTGCACTCCTCCGTGAGCGGTATGGTCCTCGCCGAACTCGGCTCGCGCTCCCTGCTGCGCTGGGAGTTCTCCTGGTCCCGGCCGGCCACGGCCCAGCTGGCGACGGCGGCCGACGGCGGCGAGCGCGATCTCGACGCGGCGGTCGAGGCGGCCGTCGCGGACGTACCGGACACCCGCCCGCTGCGGGCCCTGCTGCCCACCCCGGCGCCCTGACCCCCGTGCCTCCGCCCTCCGGTCCGGTCGCCCGGACCGGCCCTCGTACCACTCCGCGTACCACCCCTCGTATCGCCCCCCTCGCTCACGAATTTTCACGAAACGGACGTCTGTTCCTTGTCCACACTGCTCTGGGTCGTTCTGACCCCCATCGTGCTCGCCCTGGCCGCGCTGGGTCTCTGGTTCCTCAAGGCCATCGTCCAGGGGGCGATCGAGGGCTGGCGCTCGGCCTCCGACGAGGACCCGGAGAACGGCGAGACGCCCGATGAGGTCATCGCCGAGGGCTTCCTCCCCGCCGAACGGCAGAACACCGATCACTCCTGCCCCGAGCCGGAGGCCCTGACCCGCGCGGTGACGGCCGCGGGCACCGGGGACTGGCGGCCCACCGCCGATCTGCTGGCGGCGACGGGGCGGGACTGGGAGTGGCGGGCCCGGTACTCGGAGCGGCTGTCGGGCGTCGCCGCGAAGGACGACGCCTGGCTGCTGGCCTGGGAGACGGAGCGGCCCGACGACCCGGACGCCGCGCTGATCCGTGCGCGCAGCACCGTACGACTGGCCTGGAACGTACGGGGCGGGCAGCGCGCCCAGCACACGACGGGGGAGCAGTTCGAGGGCTTCCACCGCACTCTGGCCCGCTCGCGCGAGGAGAACGCGCGCGCCGCGGCGCTCAACCCGGACGACCCCACGCCGTTCATCAGCGAGATCTGGACGGCCCTGGGCCTCGGCTACCCGCAGGCCGACATGGACCGTATCTGGGACGAGATCACCGCACGGGCGCCCCACCACTACGAGGCGCACTTCTCGGCGCTCCAGTTCTGGTGCGAGAAGTGGCGCGGCTCGAAGGAGCTGGCCATGGAGTTCGCCCAGCGGGCCGCGGCGGACGCACCGCTCGGTTCGCTGATCAAGGTGTTCCCGCTGATCGCCCACTATGAGCACGACGAGTCGGACGACGCCGAGGTCGAGCGCTCGCCCGAGATGCGGGCCCTGGTGGACGCGGCCCTCGCGGACGCGCACGCGGCCGATCCGGGCCACCCCCGGCTGGCGGAGGTGCGGCACATGCTGGCGTACTTCCTCTCGCTCCAGGACCGGGACGAGGCGGCGGTGGAGCAGTTCCGCCTGGTGGACGGGTATGTCGGCGCGCTGCCCTGGCGCTACTGGCCCGATGGCGCGGAGCGCTACTGCGAACTCCGGGACGAGACGGTGCTCCGGGTCATCGAGAGCCGCTGACGGAGGTCCCACCGCGCGTACCGGAGCCCCGCACACCCTGTGCGGGGCTCCGGGCCATGTGTGGGGCATCGGGCGGGGCTGTGTCCCCGGCGCCGCTATGCCTCCGCCCGCTGGGCGTGCTCGATGAGATCGACCGTCGCCCGGGGGTCGGACACCTCGACCACCAGCCGGGCGTACCGCTGATCGGCCAGCTCGATGACAACGGCCTTCGCCGGGTCGCGCACCGCCCAGAACACCCGCCCGTCGTCGGTGTGGAACGTCCCCGCGGTGATCACCCCGGGGAGATGGGTGCCGGGGGCGCGCAGGCCCTTGGGCTCCCGGACGATGCCGGGGTCCGAGGTCGCCCCGCGGACATGGGCCAGCGGGATGGCCAGCCGGTTCTTGAGCGCCCAGAACTTGTCCAGACCCTCCAGTTCCACGATCAGATCGTTGCCGTCGATGCTCACCAGTGCCATGGATACTCCTCGCGGGTGATGGTTCAGTGGCGGTCGAGCAGTCGTGCCAGAGCGGCGCCGGCCTCGGCGGCCTGCGGGCCCCCCGTACCCGACCGGACACGGAGGCGCAGTCCGATGAGCGCGGCCGTCAGGGCGCCCACCGAACCGCGCTCCGCTATCGGGACCCGGCCGGACAGCGCCTCGTCCAGAGCGGCGAATGTCCGGCCGACCAACCCGGCGACCTCGGGATCCGCAGGTGCTCGCTCGGCGGCGGCGAGCAGCAGCAGATCGAGCGCGCCGGGCCCGTCGGGGGTCCCGATGGCCTCGTCGAGCACCGGACCGGGGGGGCCGGAGCGGCCGATTCCCTCGATCAGCGGTGCGACCTCGTGCTCCAGTGACCAGCGCAGTGCCGCGAGATAGAGCCCCCGCTTGCTGCCGAAGGTCTTGTACAGACTGTTGCGGTGCAGTTCGAGATGGGTGACCAGGTCGTCGATGGAGACTCCGTCGTACGACCGGTCCGCGAAGAGCCGCGCGGCCCGTCGCACCACCTCTGCCTCGTCAAATCCTCTGGGTCGTCCCATGTCCTGACGGTACTCCTTTGAGGAACGATCGGTCAAGAACGAGCGTTCCTCAATTATTGACGAGAAGGCCCCCGGTCCGTCTCCCTCGGGGGTGAGGGGAGACGGACCGGGGGCCGGTCCAGCGGCGGGGCGCCGTGTCGGTGGCCCGACACGGCGCGGGTGCCGGGGTCAGTCGCCCGACATCGCCTGGGCCATCCGCAGGTGCGGGGCCGCCTCGGCGTCCCGCCCCTGCCGCTCCAGCGTGCGGCCGAGCATCAGGTGGGCGTAGTGCTCCACCGGGTCCAGCTCCAGGATCTTCCGCAGCTCCGACTCGGCACTGGTCAGCCGGGCGGAGTGGTAGTACGCACGGGCCAGCAGCAGCCGCTGGGCGACCTGCCCCGGCGCCTCCTCCACCAGGCCCTGGAGGATCCGGACGGCGGTGCCGTACTCCTTGGAATCGAAGAACAACTGCGCCCGGTCCCACCGATCGGCGGCGGTGCCGAACTCGTAGTAGGTCTCGCTCACGGGATCTCCTTCTCGGGTGGTGCTCGGGCGTCTTACGGACGGGTCAACCAGAGGGGTTGGTTGAATATTCCACCAGCCTGTCGGTGTGGGGGCTGACGGCGGCCGCCCGAACAGGAATAGGTTGAGCGTCATGAGCAATCTCGATCGCCAGGCGACCCCCTCCGTCTGCGGTGGGCGCGGCTTTGTCGTCGCCGAGCCGGTCCGCGAGCTCCTGAGTCCGCGCCGGGTGCGCCTCGGCGAGTCCACCGAGGTCCGCCGACTGCTGCCCAACCTCGGCCGCCGCATGGTGGGGGCATGGGCCTTCGTCGACCACTACGGCCCGGACGACATCGCCGACGAGCCCGGCATGCAGGTCCCGCCCCACCCCCATATGGGCCTGCAGACCGTCAGCTGGCTCCACCAGGGCGAGGTGCTGCACCGCGACAGCACCGGGAGCCTGGCCACCATCCGCCCCCGCGAACTGGGCCTGATGACCTCCGGCCGGGCGATCAGCCACTCCGAGGAGAGCCCCCGCTCGCACGCCCGCTTCCTCCATGGCGCCCAGCTGTGGGTGGCGCTGCCCGACACCCACCGGAACGTCGAGCCCCACTTCCAGCACCACCCCGACCTGCCCACGGTCACCGCGCCCGGCCTCAGCGCCACCGTCCTCCTCGGCACCCTCGACGGCGCCACCTCCCCCGGCACCACCTACACCCCCCTGGTCGGCGCCGACCTCACCCTCACCCGGGGCGCCGATCTCCGGCTGCCCCTGCTGCCCGACTTCGAGTACGCCGTCCTCGCCATGTCCGGCGAGGCCCATGTCGACGGCGTCCCCGTCCTCCCCGGCTCCATGCTCTACCTCGGCTGCGGCCGCTCCACCCTCCCGATCCGCGCCGAGTCCGACGCGGCCCTGATGCTCCTGGGCGGCGAACCCTTCGAGGAGGAGCTGATCATGTGGTGGAACTTCATCGGACGCTCCAACGAGGAGATCGTCCAGGCCCGTTCCGACTGGATGAACGGTTCCCGCTTCGGCGAGGTGAAGGGGTACGACGGCGGCCCGCTGGCGGCTCCCGAACTCCCGCCGGGGCCGCTGAAGAAGCGGGGGCGGGTGCGCTGACCTGGCGATTTGAGGAGTAGAGCAGCCCGGCTGTCGCCGTGGTCGCGGGGCTCCGGCCGGGCCCGCCAGGTCGGCCCGCGGGGCCGTTCCGGCGGGCGCGGAGCGGGCTGTGGTCATTCCCGAGTGTGGCGTTCTGTGGCCGGGTTAGGTAGACCTAATGCTGACCCAATGCTGACTTTACTGACGAGTAATCATTTCCGGTGGTAGGCGTGCGCTGGAGTTACCGCCGGGCAGTGCGAGCTTGTTCCTGTGTGCACATCTGGAGAGCTCGGGAGTGACTGGCTCATGCTGAGGCATTGGCTGTGTGCTTGAAGAACGGCAACGCGAAGCGCGGCCGAATTGTCGAGCAGCTACAAGACTTGGGCACCGGCTGCTTCGGTAGATGTTGAAAGAGATGGCTGGCAAGGAGGCGTCGAGCAGCGGAGTGGAACCGCAGGAGTCGCTTTGGCCGGCGCCCTCCAGCTGCTGCTGAGCCTGTCGCGCTGGGGCAAGTACCTGCGGGTACTCACGCACGGGTGCCGACGCGCACATCCCGCTCCAGTACGCCGAACGGGAACTGCGCACCGCGGGCCACACCCCCGACGCACGCGGCAGCGCACTGACTGCACAGGGGCCAGGCCGCACACCTCGCAGCCCAAGACCTCAACTTCCCGGGCGAGAACCGCGACCAGCGCTCGTACCGGGCGGCCCGCGAGCACGCGGTGGTGATGGTGTTCACGGACTGGCGGCAGGAGCCGACGACGTCGGACGCGCTGCAGATGGCGGGCTGGACCTGGTCCGGCACCATCCCGTGGATCAAGCCCGCGTCCCGGCCACTACATCGCCTCCCAGCCCCGCAAGGACCGGGTCCACATCACCCAGAAGCCCATCGAGGTAGTGCGCCGGCTCGTCCAGGTCGCCCGCCCCGGCGGCACCGTCCTCGACCCCTTCACCGGCTCCGGCTCCACCGGAGTCGCCGCCCTGCGGGAGGGCCGGAGCTTCGTCGGGATCGAGCTGTCCGACCACTACGCCGAAGTCGCCGAGCAGCGGCTGCGCCAGGCCGTCCTCACCCGGGACGACGTCGACCTCGCCGGACCGGAGCAGTGAGAAGACCCCGCCCCCGGGCCGGGGCGGAAACGAGACGAGGGCGGTTGCGGCACCCAGGATCACCCGGTGCCGCAACCGCCCTCGAACGCTCTCCAGGCTCAGCAGGCCTCGACGCTCCGCCGGATCAGATCACCGGCCCGCTCCAGATCGGCGTGCGATCTGATCCGCGCCTCCAGAGCCCCTGTGCCGTGGAATCCGATACCGCGGACGTCCCGGGTGAAGCCCTCGACCAGCTCCACCGAGTCCGGGTCCACCTTCAGCGTCACCACCAGCGTCCGCTTCCGGGGCTGCACCTTCACCGACGCCACGTTCTTCATCCGCCGGTACCCGAAGTAGCACTGGAGGGCCTCCCGCTGCACCGAGCCCGACTCCGTCAGCACCGCGCATCTCCAGCGCCACCACCGTGTGCGGCGTGAAGTCCCCCGCCACACACACGATCCGCGGACGGCTCCAGTACACCGACCCCGCCGCCTCCGCCCCGAGCCGGTCCCGCACCAGGCCCTCGAACTCGGCGTGGCTGTCGTTCAGCCACGCCAGGTACGACAGCGCCTGGGTCACCACCTCTTTGTCCCGGGTCCGCTTGTACTCGACGATCACCGGCGCCCCGGTCTCGTCCAGCCTCAGCGAGTCGATCCGCCCCCGGTGCCGCCCCGTCTCGTACTCCGACGCCAGGAACCGAATCCCCAGCATCGCCTCCATGTTCCCCTCAATGAGCGACTGCAGCTCCCGCTCCAGCGCCACCGACGACCCCGCCATCTTCACAGCACGCCCGCCATCCACACGGAACGCCTTCAGATCACCCACACGAACCCCCAGCCCATCGGCAGATCGACTGGGTCGAGAATCCCCCGGACCAGCGGATATTCCGCCGATACGGAAACGTGATCAGGGCGCGGGCGTGACAGCCGGGCACGGTGGCTATGGGCCGGGTTCGCCTTCGCCTGCCGTCCGGGCTCTCGGGTGGGCAGTCTGTCGCTGGCCCGAGGGGGGTGATCATCCGTCGCCCGTGTGGGTGATTGTCGGGTGTGGGGTGGGTGGTTAGCGTTGACCGGCTCGGTCGCCGGTCGGGCGGCTGTCGGTCACCGTGTCTCTCAGGAGGTCTTCTTGATGTACAGGCGTTTCCTCGCGGCGTTGTCCGCCGCTGCAGGTCTGGTGCTGCTGTTACCGGCCGCTCCTGCTCAGGCCCAGCCGGGGACGGGCCCGCACACGATCACCGTCGACAACTCCGGCAAGTGCCTGGGGCTGGAGCGGGACTCCGGGGACGACTGGGTGCGGCTGGTCACGGCGACCTGTGACGGCAGTGCCCAACAGCGGTTCACCCTGGCCGTCGCCGAGAACCTCCCGAGCACGTACCAGTTCCGCACGTCCTACGGGAAGTGCCTCTTCATGGTTCCCCACGACTACATTCCGGTGGCCCAGTTTCGGTGCAGGGATTCGACGACCGACTCGGCATTCGTCACCAGGTTTCACTGGTGGCCGGGTGAGCAGGTCAGGGTCTACAACGGCACCAACGTGATCTCTCTCAGCACACACTGCTGGCATGTGAAGGACGCCTCGATGGGGGACGGTTCGCCCGTCATCCCCTTCAAGTGCAACGAGCTCGGCCAGGGGATGCGCAACGACACCTTCCACTTCCACCCGGCCTGAGCCGCACCTGCCCCAACGCCTGCGGCGGACACGGCCGAACCGGCAGGCTCCGCCGACGGGCGGCAGACGGCGTGACCAGCGTCGCCGGGCTGCGGGCCCGGAGCGACGGCGGGTCTCCCCCGTGCGTCGACGGGCTGCTGCGGACGGGCTGCACCTGCCGCAGCCCGGCTCAGGCCGGGTGCGGACGGGGTGCCGTGTCCGACGGCGCGGGATGCGAGGCGGGGTCCGTGGCGCGTCCCGTCGGCGGCCGGATGGTTTCGGCCGCGCCCTGCGGGCGGTCCGCAGTCCGGCCCCGGCTGACGGACACGGCTCCCGCCGGTGCGACGGGTGGCCGGCGTGGTGGGGGCATGCACCTGGTGCGGGACGGGGATGGGCCTTCTCGCCCACCAGGGCATGATCGAATCCGGCCACCGGCGATCACTTGTGATCTTTCCCCGCGAACGGCCGGGCCGGGCTGATGGAATGACGATCGACCGATCACCTCTGTGCCACCGTGGAGTTCTCATGAACGTGCTCGAAGCAGTCCGGCGGATTGTCGATGCCCTTGAGCCGATCATCGTGCCCCTGATCACGAGCAACCGCGATGTGAAGCACGACATCAAGCCCCTCAGCTGACCCGTCCCGACGATCCAGCACACCGGCGAGCGGTTCCAGCACCGTCGCCGGCCGGAGTCCGCCATGCGTATCGCCGCCCTGGTCCGGGGGTTCGCCTCGACGTTCTTGAGGCCCCGGCCCCCGAGGACCGAGAGGGCCGAACCCCTCACCCGTACGCAGATCCTCGCCCTCCTGGACGACCTGCCCGTCAGCGAGTGGCGCTACGACTGGGACCCCGACACCCTGCACATCGGCCCCATGGCCCAGGACTGGCGGGCCGCCTTCGGCTACGGCCGCCGCGAGACGACCATCGACGTCGTCGACGGCCAGGGCGTGCTGATCGCCGCCGTCCAGGAACTCTCCCGCCGCCTGCGCCACCTCGAAGAACAACAGGCCGCACCACCACCCTGCCGCTGCGCCCACACCACCGAACCCGGAAAGAGGACTCCATGACCCTGACCGACGCCATCATCGCCCTGATCTACACCCTCGGCCCCGTGATCACCCCGCTCTGACCACTCGCCCGTCAAACCCCGTGACAAGGACCCGTCCATGACCGTCATCCGCCGCGCCGCGACAGCGGCCACCGCACTCCCCGCGTCCGCGTTCGCCCTGCTCGGGTCCGCGACCCTGCTGACGTTCGGGACCTCCGTACGCGAGATCTTCAGCCTCACCATCGGCATCGGCGCCTGAACCGGTGCCCCGCCGGGCCGGCCACGCCTTGCGGTGACCCGGCCGGTCCCGCCGTCCGGGAACGGCCGGTTCACCGCTTGCCGGCCCGCGCACCTGACCACCACGCTCCGAAACGATCGCATTCCCTACAGAAGGGGGTGCAGCGTCGGGCGAGGGGTGGCGGCATGAGGGTGCGCGGGATCGGCCGGTTCGGACGGGCGGTGGCGTCGGCACTGGGAGCGGTGCTGGTGACGGCAGGGCTGGTCGGCGTCGGTGCGGGGCCGGCGTCCGCGATCGTGGGCGGGACGGACGCCCCGGCGGGCGCGTACCCGTATCAGGTGTTGCTCCACTCCCGGGTTTCCGGCGGCTGGCAGCCCGGGTGCGGCGGGTCGGTCATCGGCGAGCGGTGGGTGCTGACCGCGGCCCACTGCCTGGAGAATGCCAGGGCCGACCGGATGCGGGTGGTGGTCGGGTCGAACACCATCGACCCGACGGGCACGGCCTACGGGGTGCAGGAGGTGATCCGGCACGAGAACTACAACGGCAACGCCGCCGGCGTCCCGAACGACATCGGGCTGCTGAAGCTGAGCACGCCGATCGTCTACACCCCGCTGGTCCAGCCGATCGCCCTCCCGGACCCGCTCGCGTACCCCGGCGGGAGCGCGACGGTGACCGGCTGGGGAAAGCTCAGCAGCGACGGCCCGCGGCCGAACACCCTCCAGCAGGCCACCGTCACGATCCTGCCCCTGGCCGAGTGCCAACTGCGCTGGCTGGGCCAGAACATCACCACCGGCCACGTCTGCACCTTCGACAAAGCCACCGGCCTGACCCCCTGCGAAGGCGACAGCGGCAGCCCACTCGCCCAGAACGGCCGAGTGCTCGGCATCGTCAGCTGGGGCCACTCCGTCTGCAGCAACCGGTTCCCCGCCGTCTACACCAACGTCGCCGCCCACCGCCCCTGGATCACGGCCAAGACCGGCATCTGACCCCACACTCCGTACCGTCGCCTGGACAGCCTTCTCGTCGGCAAGCTTCCGGACCGCTGCCTCCTCGCCTCCAGCCCCCGTGACCTCCCCGAAGAAGTGACTGTCGGATGACGACAAAGACCGCTTCCGCACCAGAGAGCGGCCGCCGACCGAGTATCGGCGGTCACCGGCAGCCATCAGGGGAGCGCGGACGCCTTTGGACGGTGCAATACGGCCCGGCATCCGGCGGACCGGCATCAGTGCTCTGATCAGGCACGACGGCATCCGGCAACACCAGCCGACACGGCCCGGCATGATCTCTCACGTGCTCGTAATGCATAGGTCACGGGTTCGAATCCCGAAGGCGACCTACTGAACCTCGCATTAGCTCAACTAGCTCAGGCCCAGGGACACGGATTCCTTCCCTCTCTTCGTCGGCCTCGATCACTTGCCCGTCAGCTCGGCCAGTCTGAACCCAGGTCTGCTGCTTACGATGGGGCGGTGCTCCGCCAGAAGTCTGGGCAGGAAGCGTGGTTCGGACGGGCGGGAGCACGGTCGGGTTGAGCAGGGCGGGGCGAGCTGGAGAAGTTGGCAGTGTCTTCCGGTGCGAGCTGGCTGTGCACCTCGCCGTGCACGGGCTCCGTGGCCGCCCGGTGTCGGGGCTGGATGTGCCCGCAGGGGTGTGGCCCGTCCGGCTGGACTTCGAGACCAGCGACCCGACCGACGACATCCGTGTCACCTTCTCCGACGGGCGTCGCGTGTATGTCTCCGCGAAGCGGAAGATCGACCGGGGGCGACCGCTCGAAGAGACGCTGACGGGGTGGGTGGGACAGGTTCCGACGCTCGGTCCCGACGATCTTCTGGTCATCGCCGGCGAGGAACTCGTCGGGCCGGTCAAGAAACTCGACGGGGCTCTGCGACGCCACCGTGCGGGCCTGGGCATGGAGACTGGTGACGAGTCCAAGGCCCTCGCACTCCTCACCGACCGGCTTCCTCCACAGTTGCACAAACTTGTCCTTGACCGGGCGCGTATCCTCCACCTACCTGGCGCGACCGGACCGGCACCGCACCGCGACCTCCTAGCCGCCCTGATGGACCTCGTTGTCGGGAACGAGCAGGGACACCAAGCAGTGAGTGCCCTGGCCGATTTATTTCACCGCCAGGCGGGCGAGGCGCTCGGGAGTTCTGCCGAGGATTGGGGTGTCGCTCTGGCTGCTGCCGGGGTGACCGTGCTCCCGGACCAAGAGGGATCGGTGGCGATGCGCCTGGCATTCCAGCGGAACGCCGTTGACGCGTATCTCACCCGACTCACGGCGGAGGCTGGACGCATTGACCTCAGCCTGCTCGCTGATGACCTTCGGCCCCTCGTCGTGAACAACCTCATCGGTGGCCTCCAGATCGACGTGGAGGGCCAGCACACCGCTACCTCCCTCCTCCCCATCCTGAGACGCTGGCGCCGCATGCTCATCGTGGGGCAACCAGGCTCGGGGAAATCGTTGGCGGTGCGGGAAATCGCGGCCCACTGCGCCAGCCGGGCTGACGCCCCCGTACCGATCCCCGTATCACTGTCGCGTCTACTCAAAGCGCAGCCAGGACGCCTGACCGTCGACGGTCTGATCGAGGACGCCGTGGAGAACACGGTGCCGGACTCGGACCGCGTGCCACTACTTGCGCACCTTCATGAGGAGATGAGCCAAGGGCGCGTGCTCGTTCTCTGTGACGGGCTCGACGAATGCGGGGCGCGCGCCCCTTGGGTCGCGCAGCAGCTCGAAGAAATCCTTACGTCCCTGCATCCCTCCTGCGGATTTGTGGTGACAACCCGGGCTAACGCCCAAGGGACCGCGGCACGAATTGGTCTGCCCCGTGTGGAACTCGAGTCTCCACGGGATCTCGATGCGACAGTCGACAGCATCCTCGTCGCCTGTGCCGAGACACGGATTCCCGATCCGGACCGAGCGGTTTTTCTGGCTACGCGACGCGCCTGGATCAAGAACGCCAAGAAGGAACACTCGCAGTTGCTCGCGGTCCCGCTGCTCGCTGCCCTGCTCGCTCTCGTTTGTGCGAACACACGGGACGCCGATCTTCCCAAGGGGCGCGCGGCATTGCTGCACCGCGCGGTGGAACAGTCCGTGCACCGGTGGGAACAGGAGCGACTGCGAGGGTCCTTCGCTGCGGCCCGGCCTTGGGCGCCTGCGCTGACGACGGACATGCTCCTCGACGGATTTGTCACGCTTGGACGGCTCCTCGACGGCGAAGCAACCCCGTCCGCCGGACGCGCCCTCGAGTCCTTGACCGGGATGCTGAGGGATCCTCTGCACTGGGCCATGGCACCCTCTGCGGCCAGGGAAGTGGCGGAACATGTGCTCCGGTTCTGGGACGAGCACGTCGCCGTGTTCGTGGTGAACGGCCAAGACGAACTGACCGCCCGGAGCAAGGTTTTCGCAGAGATCGCCACGGCCAGGTGGGCACGGTCATCCGGACGCGAGGAGCTGCGGGATTGGCTGCGCCATGCCCTCGTCCACACGGACTCTGACGGAGCGATCGCGCTCGCCGCCGGACTCGATCCCCGTACGGTCCAGGCTCTACTTGACGTCGGCGAGACACGGCGGGAGGCCACCCTGATGGTGACTGATCTCGCGGAACGCGGTGTCGTGACTCTTTCCGATGGTGAGACGGAACGGGTCCTGGGCCAGTTGGCGAACGGAGCCCTCGGCGCGCTCGCGGGTGAGCCAATCCTCCCGCGAGGCCCGAGTAAGCCCCCGAAGTTCCATCCGATGTTGTGGGACAAGACGCGTGCCGCGGGACCCTGGCCCTTCGTGGAGGCCGCGTGTCTGCTGGCCTTGCCGTTGGCCGCGCGACGGCGACGGGCGGACCTCGTGGCCCTGTCCCAGCTTGACAGCACCGCCGAGTCTATCGCTCGGGCCCTGTGCGCCCTGACAGACGCTCGTACGGACATGTCTCCCTTGAGCAGGGTGGATCTAGATGCGCTCCGCGCGGTACTGGAGCTTCCCTTGCCACAAAACCACGAGGTCGTCCGGAAAGGGCGGCGCAGTCGGGGAGCTTTCGTTGGAGGTCGGCTCGCACCGGGAGTGGAGCAGGTCGCCTTGGGCGCGATCGAGCATCTCGGTGAGCTTCCTGACGACGCAGGTGAACGTGTGTTCACCCTCGCGAAGTACGCGCCAGGTCGCGTCGCCGATCAGATCTACGCCGCGCTCACACGCATGGGATTCGACACACGTCGGCGTTGGAGAGATCGCTTTCCCAAGCTGCGGGACTGGACATCCGACATGCGGGATGACACGGAAGCCTTTCTCTCCGACCTTGTGTCCCTCGATCAGCCGTGCCCGGAATCCCCGGACGGAGACTTCTGGTCGCTCACCGCGCTCGGTGACCTCCTTGCGGCGACCGGATACTCCGATGCTCTGGTGATCGACGTCGATCGCGCCTTCGCCCACGACAGCACATCGGAACGCCGGGCATGGCTCGACGCGACTGCGGACGCGTACGGCATCGACAAGGCGGCCGTGGCTGCGCAGGCTTGTCGCATCCAGCTAAGCACGCCTGGCTCCCTGCAGGACGAATGGTTTGTCGTGGGCACATCACCTCTGGTCAAGCCGTCGCTACTACCCGATGTTGGGCAGGTCCTTACGGAGGCACAGCAGACGGCGCTGCTGGCGTGTCTGGAAGCGGACTCCTCGTGGATGGCGTACTCAGCGGCGAACGTGCTGATCAACGTCCGGGAAAGTAGGGTTCCCTGGGACGGTCAGAAGCTGTTCGACAGGGACATGACCCATTGGCCTCGCGACCGGGCGGGCCTCTTGTACGGCGTCGCCATCATGACCTCGGGTGATCGGCGCCCCACCCTCCTGGCACGGGCCGCTTTCTCGGAGTCGGCGGACTACCGGTTGGCGGCGAGGATGCTGATCTCCGCTGTGCCGCATCTCGACCCCAGCAGCGCGATCGGGGAGGCGCTGCGCCGGGACGCAGACCTGTCAGTCCGTCCGGAGGACGCGCATCAGGTCACGCCCGCCCCGACGCACTGGAGCTGTGACCACTGCCGGACGGTCCAGGCCCTCGACATTGAGGACTGTTCAGGATGTGGTGATGGTATGCGTCCTCAACCCTTGAGGGGTTGAGCTTGGCAGCAATACCGTTCGCAGCGCGTCGGGCGTAGGCGACCGTCGCCGGGAATGGAGCGGGTGGTCTCGCGCGAGCCACCGTTCATGAACGGCCACCAAAGAAGCGAGTGAAGTTCCTTCCCGATTGCGGACACTGTTCACCCGACCGCACGCTCGTCGCCCTTGCAACTGACGCCCAGCGCCACTGCCAGCCTGGACGGAGAAGGCCCTCCGGTCACCCTCGTAGTCTCCATCCCACCTATCGGAAATGAACGGTCGAGCCAAATCACACTCGTTGCCCATCCTTGGATCACCAGCTGATCGACGCATGGACGATCAACCGACGACAGCAGGGCAAAGGGCTCACGGAGGACAGAGATGGCTGCACAGTTCATGGACGTGAAGCAGGTTGCTGAGTATCTCAACATGTCGGTGACATGGGTGTACAAAGAGGCTCCCAAGGCCGGTTTGACTCCATACAAGTTCGGCCGGGGACGGAGCGCCAAAATCCAGTTCCGGGCTTCGGAAATTCAGATGTGGATCAAACAGCAGCGGCTCGGTTAGAGAGAACATGAGTCTCTGCCATCGGCGGCCGGGAAACCGTGGTGCCCTCCGTCTCCCATGGCGGAGGGCACCGTGCGTTGTCAGGCGGCGAGGCCGACGTCGAGGATCTTCGCCGCTTTGCTGATGGAGCCCGGCATGAGGTGGCGGTAGACCTTGAAGGTGATGTCCAGGCTCTTGTGGCCCATCCACTCGGCGACATCGGTGATCGGGATGCCGTGACCGAGGCAGTTCGAGGCGAAGAAGTGGCGGAAGCCGTACACCACCATGCCCTCGGGGATGTCGACCTCGCCGCCAGCCTTCATCCGGCGCCACTGGTTGTGGACGCAGTAGTACGGGAAGGGCTGGTCCGGCTTGCTCGGGTGGCGGAGCAGGTAGCCGTCCGCCGTCGTCCCGTACGTGTCGGCGTACCCCTCGATCGCCTCCTTCACCCGGGCGGGAAGAGGGACGTCACGGTAGTCGCCGGTCTTGCGGTGCTTGAGGCGGGCGTACTGCCTCGTGGTCTGGTTGACCTGTTCGGTGATGCGGTAGACGTCGTCCGCGACGATGTTCTTGAGGTTGACGGCCGCCGCCTCGCCGTTGCGCATGCCGCAGCCGCTCATCAGGTCGGCGACGAGGCGGAAGGCGTCGTCGCCTGCGTTGCGTATGCCGTGGAGCTGGGGCAGGGACGGGATGACGGCACGCGCGGGGTCGTACTGCGGGGGCTTCACACCGTCGAGCGGATTGTCCTCGTAGAGGCCGAGCCGGTTGGCGTCGAGCAGGATGGACTTCAGCCTGTCGTAGGCGTTGGCCTGGGTGGCGAGGCCGACGCCGTTGCGCTCCATCGTCCGGATGAAGCCGTCCACCACCTTGTGGTCGAAGGTGTCCATCCGCCGGCTCTCCAGAGCGGGCAGCAGATGGTGCTCCAGAAGCGAGTCCAGGTGGCGGAGGGAGGATGCGGCGAGGTCGCGCTGGCCCTCCTTCCACTCGGCCGCGTACGCGCCGAACCGCATGGAGCCGTACTTCTGGATGCGCTCGGCCTTGGTCTGGCCCCGGGCGGCTTCCTTCTTCGCCTTCTAGACCTTCGTCAAACGGTCGACGGCCTGGTCCTGGGTGGTGAACCCGGACTCCTCGACCTGGCGGCCCGTCGCGCTGCGATACCTGATGGTGTACGTGTGGGGACACCGGGTCCAGCCGGTCTTCGGGTGCGCGCAGTCCTTGAAGAAGCTGCCCATGCCGTGGGCCAGTGCCTTGGTGGCCATGGTCCGGTACCTCCCGCGTACGATGCTGACCTCTTGCTGACGGCGCATCGTGCGCGAAGCCCCTGACCTGCGCGAAGACGGGATCTACGTGGTATGTGGTGGAACTTCATCGGACGCTCCAACGAGGAGATAGTCCAGGCCCGTTCCGACCGGATGAACGGTTCCCGCTTCGGCGAGGTGAAGGGGTACGACGGCGGCCCGCTGGCGGCTCCCGAACGCCCGCCGGGGCCGCTGAAGAAGCGCGGAAGGGTGCACTGACCTGGCGTTTTGAGAGACAGCGCGGCGGTCGGTGCCGGGCAGCGGCCGGAACGGCCTGCCGGTGGAGGCTGGTGGTGCCGCCGTTGAGCGCCCCGCCGTGGAGGGTGGCGTCCGCCGATTCCCGTGTGGGTGGGGCGAGGAGTCGGCGGGCGCCGATCCGATTCCGGAAGCCCGGCGCGTACTGCTCCACCCGCCGTTCGATCCGGTCCGCCATGGTCTCCTGCCCGGCCGTGTTCCACATGCCGGTGAGTCCATCGTCCCCGGCGTCGGCGCGGATCTCGTGCGGTACGTGGGTGCAGGCCCAGGCGGACTCGGTGCTGGCGGGCGACCGGGTGGGGTCGGCGGTGGTCATCCGGCCGAGGAGCGGGAAGGGGCGGTCCGGGACCTGTCCCATGGCGATCTGTGCGGCGAACCGGGTGAGGCCGTCCACGGAGTCCGCGACGTGTACGGTGCCCGCGCCCGCCGCATGCCCGGCGGTCCAGGGGACGGGCGTGTCGAGGGCCCGGTCGACCTTGAAGGCGGCGAAGTCCCATGGAAACGGCGCAGATCGGCGAAGACGCGGGGCGGCAGGTCCTCGGGCGACAGCAGACGCGCCCCGATCCGCAGCCGCTCGAATGATCTGCTCATCGGCACCATCCCGCCTGATCGGGCAGATTTCTTCTACGCACGCGCGACACGGTCGGGGGCCGGGTCCTCCGCCGGTTCGGAGGGCGGTTCCCGGAACCGTGCGGGGCTTCGCAGGAGCGCGATCACCGGCACGGCGGCGAGCGCGAACAGTGCCGCGGCCATCAGGATGTAGAGGTGGACTCCGGCCGCCGTGCTCACCGGGGCGCCGTCGGCGAGAACACCGGGGATCCGGGTGGCCTTGAGAACTTCGCCTCCGGCGACGTTGAAGACGACCGATCCGAGGGCCAGGACGACCGACACCAGGCCGGAGACCGTGCCCTGCCGCTCGGGCGGGGTGAGACCGGTCGCCAGGTTGTAGCCGGACGCGGCGATCGCACCGGCGGCGGTGCCGAGTGTGGCGCCGCAGACGATCGCCAGGGGGAGAGCCGAGACCCCGGCCGGCATCGCGAGGGTCCCGACCGCCCCGAGGGCGATACCGCCGAGAAGGGGCGGCGCGGGGCCGAACCGCACCGCGAGCCGGCCGGCGAGCGTGCCGCCGACGAGGATGCCGAACGAGGGGGTGGCGAGCAGTACGGCGACCGCCCCGCCGTCGCCGAGCCCGTAGCCGAGACCGAGGTCCGGCGGCACCTGGGCGACGAGGCCCGTCAGCTGCATCATGCTCCGGAACGAACCTGCGGCCAGCAACAGGGCCAGCAGCGTCAGCACGATCGGACGGCTGAGGGCCCGGATGTCGACGATCGGCTCCTCGGTCCGCAGGGCGAGGGACACCCAGCCGGCCAGCGCCGCGACACCCGTCCCCAACAGGACGACCATGCCGCCGGACAGCCACCCGGAGTCCCCGCCGAGGGTGGCGTACGCGAGGACCGCGCCCAGGCCGCCGCCGAGCAGGAGCGCCCCGCGTACGTCGATCCGCCCCCCGCCCCGGACCGGCGTCCTCGGAATGAGGGCGTGGACGCAGAGCGCGGCCACCGCGGCGAGCAGTGCCCCCACGACGAACACGCTCCGGTAGCCGAGCAGATCGATGACCGGCTGCATCAGGAACGGTTCCAGCACTCCGACGAGCGCCGAGCCGGAGGTCACCAGACCGACCGCGGCCATCGCCACGCGCGGGGCGCAGAGCCGGAGCGTGAGGGCCACGGTGATGAAGACCGTGGCCAGGGCGGCGCCCTGGAGGAAACGCCCCGCCAGGAAGATTCCGATATGGGACGCGGTGAGGCAGACCAGCGCGCCCGCGCAGGTCAGCAGGAGCGTGACGACGAGTATCCGGCGCTCGCCGAAGACGTCGCAGCTCTTCGCGAGCAACGGCGACCAGATGGCCCCCGCCAGCATCGCGCTCACGTTCAGCCACGCGGCCTGGTCGGTGTCGAAGTGGTCGAGCATCTGGGGCAGGACCATGAGGGGAGAGGTGATGGCGAGGTCGGCCAGGACGGTGGCGAGGATCAGCACGGCGACCCTGAGGGCGAGCCGCCCGCTCCACTGGTGCTCCACGTCGGTCATGACGAACTCCTCACGGCCAGCGGCCGGCCGGCCGCCGCGCGCAGCCCCGCGTCCCGGGCGGCGAGATCGGCCCGGGTGGCCGGCAACAGACGGTCGCGGCCGGCTTCGGCGCTCGCTTGGGCGGAGGTGACGTAGGGGCGCTGTCTCGCCTCGTACCGTTCGAACGCGGTGGTGTGGTCGTCGCCGTTCCGTTCGAGTTCCTCCGCGAGGAAGCGGGCGCCGGTGAGCGCGAGTGACGTGCCCCGGCCGGAGAGGAAGGCCGGGCAGTATCCCGCGTCCCCGACGAGGACGACCCGGCCGCGGTGCCAGGACGGCAGCCGGATCTGGCTCGCGGAGTCGACGTAGAGGGTGGGGGCGGCCCGGACCGCGTCGAGCAGCAGGGGGATCCGCCACGACGTGACGCCCGCGAAGGCGTCGAGGACGATCCGTTTCCGGGCGTCCGTGTCGCGGTGGTCGTGGTCGAGGGGACCGGAGCGGAACTGGAAGACCGCGACGGTCCTGTCCTTGTACCGGAAGACGCCCGCGAGCCGACCGGGAACATTGTGGATCATGTTGACGCCGCCGGACCAGGTGTCGCCGGGGAGGTCGACGAGGGCGAAGTGGACGCCGAGATGCCGGAGATACTCCTTCTCGGGCCCGAAAACCAGCTCGCGTACGCCGGAGTGCTGGCCGTCGGCGCCGACCACGAGGTCGTACCGTCCGGTGCGGCCGGAGTCGAAACACACGTGGACACCGCCGCCGTCGCTGCCGTTGTCGCTGCCGTCGTCGTCGGTGAGTGACCGGACCGCGTCCGCGAAGCGGATCGTCACGGTGTCCGGGAGCGCGTCGGCAAGGGTGAGGACAAGGTCCTCGCGCAGGATCTCGATATCGGCGTCCTCGTCGGCCCCGCTCGTGTCCGCCACCGGTACGCGGCCCACCGGTACGCCGTCCCCGTCGACGAAGCAGCTGGACTCGGACATCCGGAGCCGCTGCTCCCGGATCCTCGCCAGCAGCCCCATCCGGTCCACGGCCCCGATCGCGTCGCCGCGGATGTCAACGGGTGTCCCTTCGAGCCGTAAGTGGTGGGCGTGTTCGACGACGGTGACGTCGTGGCCGCGGGCGCCGAGTTCGCGGGCGGCGGCGAGCCCGGCGATACCGGCTCCGGAGATGAGGATGTGCATGGTGCGCGCTCCAGGTTTCGGGGTCGGGCGTCGCCGAGCACTGCGCGGCGACTCTTAAAACGACAGAGTGTCGCTTTAGTGGGACCCTAGCCGTGTTGGGTTTGCACCGCAACGGCCGGCCTGACGACAATCGGCGTCCGAGCGGAGGAACAGGAGGTGGGCGCGGAATGGCCGACGGCATCGCGAACGGCCCGCAGGCACGTCGCCCCGGTGGCCGAAACGCGCGGGTGCGGGAGCGGATCCTCGGCGCGACGGCCGAGCTGGTGGCGCGCGACGGCATCGCGGGCTTCCGCTACGACGAGGTCGCCGAACTGGCCGGCGTCCACCGGACCAGCGTCTACCGCAACTGGCCCGACCGCGAGGAACTGGTCGCCGAGGCCCTGATCCAGTACGCCGAGGACCTCGCGACCATCGCCGACACCGGCGACCTCCGCCATGACCTGGTGGACTATCTGGTGGCCATCGCGGGCGGACTGGGCACACCTTTCGGCCGGGCGCTCGAACTGGCTCTCCAGCCCACTCACGAGAACCCCGCGGTCCGCGAGACGGTGGCGAGGATCCTCGAACAGCGCGGAGCCGCGCTGCGCCGGCGGGTGGACCTGGCCGTCCGTCAGGGCGAACTGCCGCCGGTCGACAGCGTCTTCCTCGGTGAGATGCTCTCCGGCCCGGTCCACCTCGTGGTGAACCGCGGTCTGCGCCCGTTCACGCGCGTGGACGCGGAACGCATCGTCGACGTGGTCCTCGCGGGTATCCGGGCCGTGCCACCGGCGCCGCGACCACCCGCCTGACCACCGGCGGCCCGCCCCGCCCCGGCAGTGGTCGCCCCGGAACCGGACGCCCCCTCCTGCACGGCCGACCCGGCCACCCGCTGCTGGTGGGCGTCTCGATCGCCCTCGGCCTGCCGGCCCTCTCCGCCCTCGTCGACATCGCCGCCATCCCGCGTCGGGGTGCTGGACCGGTTGCGGCGTTCGGAGACGATGGTGCCCGTGGTGTTCCTCACCGCCCGGGACGGTGTCGCGGACCGGGTGGCGGGACCGACCCGGGGCGGCGACGACTCTCTGGTCAAACCGTTCGCGGTGGAGGAGTTGATGGCCCGGCTGCGGACCGTGCTGCGGCGCAGCGCGCCCGCCCGGCTTCCAGCGCTCGGTGCTCCGGGTGGCCTTTCCCTGGGCGAGGACCTCACCCCCACCGAGTACGAGGTGCTGCGCTATCTGATGCGCCGCTCTCCGACCGTGCTCACCAAGGCCCAGATCCTCGACCATGTGGGGGAGTACGGCTTCGGAGGCCGGTCGAACGTCGTGGAACTGGTGGTGAGCAGGCTCCGCCGCAAGCTGGACGAGACCGGTGAACCGCTGATCCACACGGTCCGCGGCTTCGGGACCCCACTGCGGTCGGCGAAGACGGACCTGGTGGACCTGGTGCGGCAGGCCACGGACGCGTTCCGGGCGAGCCAACCCGGCCGTCCACTGCGGGTGACACCCGGAACGCCCCCGGTGTTGCCTGACCGCGGATGCGCGACGCCTGCGCCAGATACTGGACAACCTGCTGACCGGCGCGGCCGTGCACACCCCACCGGGCACCGAGGCGTCGGTCTCCGTCACGACGGAGGACGGGGTGGCCCTGGTGACGGTGGCCGACACCGGCCCCGGTATCCCGTCCGCCGACCGCGACCGCGTCTTCGGCCGCTTCTCCCGTGTGGACAGGGCCCGTACCCGTAACCGCGCTGGCAGTTGCCTGGGCCTGTCGGTCGCGGACTCCCTGATCCGCGCCCACAGCGGCACGATCGAGCGGGTGAGCAGCCCCGACGAGACGGTCTTCACGGTCCGGCTGCCGCTGCCACGCGGCGCGCAGCCCACCGGGCACCTGGTCAACGGCGTGGATGGGGCGGGGTGGCCAACCCGCAGGCCCTCACGCAGGAGCACCAATGGCCGGTTTCAGCCCCTCGGATTGCTTCTTGGTCACTGACCTACTTACGGTGTCATCACATTCTTGGTCGCTGACCTAGAGCTGATGCGGCACCTGCATCCGGTCGCCGCCGAACACAGGGATGGTCCATGGAAACGCAGCAGGTCGTCATCGTCGGCGGCGGTCCCGTCGGGCTCTGGCTCGCCTCGGAGTTGTGCCGGAACGCGCTCTCCGTCACGGTCCTGGAGCAGCGCACCGAGGTCGACCAGCGGTCGAAGGCGCTCACCGTGCATCCGCGCAGTGTGGAAGTACTGGCCTCTCGTGGGCTGCACCAGCGCTTCCTCGACGAGGCGTTGAAGATCTCCACCGGTCATTTCGCGAACCTCGCCGACCGGCTCGACTTCTCCGTCCTGGACACGCCGCACCCCTACACCCTCTTCATCCCGCAGGCCCGCACCGAGGAGCTGTTCGAGGAGCAGGCACTCGGGCTCGGCGCCACCGTCCGGCGCGGGCACCGGGTGACGGGGTTCACCGGGCAGGCCGACTCGGTAACGGTACGGGTGGCGGGTCCCGAGGGGCCGTACGAGATCCGGGCGGACTACCTCGTGGGCTGCGACGGCACCAGGAGCACCGTGCGCGAGGGCGCCGGGATCGGCTTCCCCGGCACGGACTCGACGTACCTCGGCTGGCTCGGCGATGTCACGCTCGGCAACCCGCCGCCGCCCGGATTCAGCAGCTTCACCGAGCACGGCGGTCTGATGGTCGTGCCGCTGCCCGACCGCCGGTGGCGTATCGCCGGCACCGACCCGGCCGGTGCGACCACCCAGTGGCCCGGTGACTTCACCATGGCGGAGCTGCGGCGGAAGACGATCGCCATCGCCGGTGACGACTTCGGGATGCGCGACCCGTCGTGGCTGTCCCGGTTCGGCAACGCCACCCGGCTGGCCACCCACTACCGGCTCGGCCGTGTCGTCCTCGCGGGCGACGCCGCCCACCAGCACTACCCCACCGGCGGGGTCGGCATGAACGTCGGCATCCAGGACGCGTTCAACCTCGGTTGGAAGCTGGCCGCCACCATCAACGGATGGGCTTCCGATGGTCTGCTCGACACCTACCACACCGACCGGTATCCCATCGGCGAGCAGCTCATGGAGCACAGCCGCGCCCAGACCTACCTGTTTCACGGCTTCACTCCCGAAGGGCGCGCCCTGCGCACCCTGCTCAGCCGGATGATCACCCAGTCGAAGGAGTTCGGCGACGTACTGGCCGGGCGGCTCACGGCGCTGGATGTCGCCTACCCCGCGACCGCACCGGACGCGCACCCCCTGGTCGGCGTCCGCGCACCCGCCCTCACCTTCATTGGCTCGGACGCCGACCTCTTCGCGCTGCTGCGGGCGGACGCGTACCTCCTGCTCGACCTCACCACCCATGGCGCACTCGCCGCCCACGGAGAGGAACGGATCACCGTGCGAGGTGGGGCACTCGACCATGTCCCGCACGGCTGGGAAGACGTGCGCGCCGCCCTGATCCGACCGGACGGACATATCGCCTGGGCCGGAACCGAACAGGACGACACAGAGCTGCGAGCGCTCGTGGACGATGCCCTCGCCGCCGCCCTGGGCCGCCGCTAGCACCCTGCGGGCAGGCGCCCCCGGAACGGACCGCCGCTCGTCGGCGAGCGCACCTCGCGGGCCGCGCCTCCGTCCCTCGGCCCATGGCCCCACCGTGTCCAACAGCACCCGTGGGCACAGCCGGACCACCATCGATGACAGCACGGTCGGCCCTCGGCCGGCCGGACAGGACAAGTACATGGATCTCGAACTGAAGGACCGCGTCTACATCGTCACGGGTGGCACCCGTGGCCTCGGCCACGCCGTCGCACGGGAGCTCGTCGCCGACGGCGCGAAGGTGATCGTCACCGGCCGTGAGGCATCCCGTACCGCCGAAGCGGCAGCCGGGCTCGGACCGAACGCGGTGGGAGTCGCCGTGGACAATGCCGACCCACAGGCCCCCCAGCGGCTGATCGCCACCGCGCGCGCATGTTTCGGCGGTTTCCACGGCATCCTCATCAGCGTCGGCGGACCCCCCGTCGGAGGTGTCGCCGACAACACCGACGAACAGTGGCTGTCCGCGCTCGACTCGGTTTTCCTCGGCTCCATACGGCTGGCCCGGGCCGCCGCCGCGGAACTCGACGACGGCGGCGCCGTCGGATTCGTCCTCTCCATCACCGTGCATGAACCCGCCCCCGCCATGACGATCTCCAACGCCCTGCGCCCCGGACTCGCGGGCTTCGCCAAGTCCCTCGCCGATGAACTCGGTCCCCGGGGCATCCGCGTCTTCGGCCTCCTTCCGGGGCGGATCGGCACCGCCCGTATGCGCGAACTCGACGGACTCTCTCCCGACCCCGACGCTCAGCGCGCCGTCAATGAATCCGGGATCCCTCTGCGCCGCTACGGGACGCCCCGGGAGTTCGGTCGCGCAGGTGCCTTCATGCTCTCGCCCGCGGCTTCCTACATCACCGGAGTCATGCTGTCGGTGGACGGCGGAGCCCGGCACGGCTTCTGATCCGTCACTCCGGAGCACGGGACGGCACGGTCCGGTACCTCCCGCGTACGAGGAGATAGTCCAGGCCCGTTCCGATCGGGATGAACGGTTCCCGCTTCGGCGCGGTGAAGGGCTACGCCGACGGCCCGCGGGTACGCCGGAACGGTCCGTGGGACGCCCCGGTGGGGCGCCTCGGCCACCGGGGAGCCGGACGTCCGGGAGACATCTCGCGCCTGCCGTCGTCAACTCCCCTTCGCTGCCAAGGGAATGCTCCACCCGATCGGGCGAGGGCGAAACGTTCCATGTGATCAAGACGGTCCCGGCATGCTCCGTGGGTTGTCAGCATCGTGGTGATCCGATTGCGGGAGCCCTCCGCGACCGGACCACCCCGATCCCCGAGGAACGGAACCAAGCCGTGGCACTGACGACCGCCAATATCGCGAGCGAACTCGAAGTGGCGAACCAGGCGGGTGACCCCGAGGCCGACAAGCTCGTGTCCGACCTGATCGACAACCGGGAGATCGACGGGGTCAACGCCCTGTTCAGGACCATCGGCACGCTGAAGCCCGGCCAGGACCTGTCCGGCCTGCCGCCCCGGCTGGCCGAGTTCCTCAAGGGGGCCACCGTCGACCCACCGGGGTGGAGCGGGGCCGATGTCTCGGCCGCCGAGAGCTTCTTCGACCATCACCATGGCGTGGCCTCGATGCTTCAGGGCACCGTCGGACTGATCGGCACCTATCTGTCGCCGGCGGGGGCGTACACCCTCCGCTCCACGGGCCGTCTGGGCGGGGTCAAGGGACCGGGCCGACGCCTGTCGCAGTCGTCACGGCTGTTCATCGGCATGGGCGACCGGGGCGCGCTGAGCGACGGCACCCTCGCGGCCACCGTGACCAAGGTGCGTCTGGTGCATGCCTCGGTGCGCCAGCTGCACAGGAAGAGCGGCGAGTGGGACCACGCGCAGTGGGGCGAGCCGGTCTCCCAGAAGTACACCTGCGGCGCCACCTATGTCTTCAGTGTGCAGATCCTCGAAGCGATGCGGAACCTCGGCCTCACCGTCTCCAGGAACGACGCACAGGGCTTCATGGCCGCCTGGCACTACATCAACCATTACCTCGGCACGCCGGAGCGGTGGCTGACACCCAAGGACGTCGGCCAGGCGACGGCCCTGTGGCTCGCGGCGCGCGACGACGAGTGGAAGCGGACCGAGGACGGCCGGTTCATGACCGCACAGGCGCTGAAGTTCTACCAGGAGGAATACCTGCCGGAACCCTCGTACTCCCCGTTCGTCGCGATGGTCCGCAGGGCGCTGTCCGACAAGTACGCCGACATGGCGGGTATTCCGCGCAACGCGGTCCTGGACACCGGCGCGAAGCTCGCGTCGGCCGGCCACGGCATGCTGAGCGGGATCGGCGGCGGACTGCTGGGCGGCTCCGCGGACAAGACCGTCGGGGTCAATCCGTACGATGAGATCATCGGGATCGCGTCCAAGCAGTTCAACAGGGTCGAGGACTACGCCCTGAGCCGCCAGGGCGACGACCAGCCCCAGATGCACGAGGAACTCGGCGACGACCGCTGAGAGTCGTCCCACAGCCGGGGCGGGGCCGCGTGAACCGGGCCCCGCCCCGGCCGAAATCACTCCGGGGTCACGGTGACGCGGGGCTGGCTTCGGGGAGGCCGGCCCGCTGCGACAGCGAGGTGGAGTAGCGGCGCAGCAGGAGGACCGCGGTGGTGGCGAGGCCGGTGAGGAGGCCGAGCCAGATGCCGAGGATGTCCAGCTCCAGGGTGTGGGCGAGGAGCCAGGCGGCGGGCAGGCCCACGGCCCAGTAGCCGACGAGGGTGATCCGGAAGCCGCTCCTGGTGTCGTCGAGACCGCGCAGCAGGCCGACGCCGATGTTCTGGGCGCAGTCGAAGAACTGGAGGAAGGCGGTGACGATCAGCAGGTCCGTGGCGATGCCGACGGCACGGTCCGCGCCGGAGTCCAGGAAGGGGGCGAGGACCAGCCCGGGGAGGGTGAGATAGACGAGGCCGACGGCGGTCATGACGGCGGCGGCGCAGGCGAGGGCGGTGTTCTTGATCCGCCGGGCGTGGTCGACACGGTCGAGGGCGAGTTCGCGGCTGACGTTGATGGACGCGGCGTGGGAGAGGCCGACCGCGACCTGGAAGACGATGTAGACAAGCTGGTTGACGGCGGTGTGCGCGGCGAGGGCCGCAGGGCCGAAGGAGCCCGCGAGGAGTGCGGTGACCGAGAAGAAGCCCGCTTCGGAGCCGTAGGTCGCGGAGATCGGGACACCGAGGCGGATCAGCCGGCGGACGGTGGCGGGATCGGCCCGGGTGATGTTCAGCGTGAGCATCGGCGCGAGTTCGGGGTCGCGCCGGGCGGAGGCGTACAGCGCGAGGAAGGAGAGCAGATGGACGAGTGAGCTCGCGATGCCGATGCCGTCGAGGCCCAGTTCGGGCAGGAACCCGGTGCCGTCCATGAGGACCCAGGCCAGTCCCGCGTTGACGGCGACCGAGGCGAGGGTGATCTGGAGCAGGCCCTGCGGGCGCCGCATGCCGACCGTGAACTGCCGTATCGCCTGGAACCACAGACAGGGCAGCAGGCCGGGGGCGAGGACGAGCAGCATGTCCTGGACGAGGGGGACGATGGCCGCGTCCTGGCCGAGCCAGGTCAGGCTCCGGCCGATGAGGACCATCAGGACGGCCCCGGCGAGCCCGGCGAGCGTGGCCACCGCCATGCTCGCCCGGACGATGGCGCGGACTTCGCCCCGGGCCGCCCCGGAGGAGCCCTCGTCGTTCTTCTCCGCTCGGGCCATCGCCGCGGCGATCTGGTTGCCGACGGAGGTGATCAGGCCGACGCCCATGGTGCGGAGCTGGTTGAAGATCACCAGGGCGAGGCCGCCGGCCGCCAGCTCGCGCGTGCCGAGGAGACCCATCATCACGGTGGAGGTGGTACTGAGGGCGACCTGGGCGAGCTGGGTGAGGATCAGCGGGACGGCGAGTACCGCGAGGGCGCGGCTGTCGCGGAGAAGAGTGGTCAGCATGAGGTCATCGGTTCCTGCGGAGTTTGGTGAGCAGTTCGTCGGTCTCCCGCTCGGCCTCCGGGGAGAGCAGGCCGCGGGCACGCATCCAGTCGTCGTTGTAGACCGTGTCGAGGTACTTCTCCCCGCCGTCGTTGATGAGCGCGACCATAGTCGTCCCGGGCGGGAGTGTGGGGAGCCGGGTGAGTGCCTCGTGGACGACCCCGCCGGCGGAGCCGCCGATGAGGAGTCCGGTACGGGCGACGGCCCGGCAGGTGGCGAAGGCCTCGACATCCCCGACCTTGACCCCCTCGTCGATGAGGTCGAAGTCGACGAGGGCACCGATCTCGGCGCCCTCGGGGGTGCCGGTGCCGGACTGGTAGTAGTCGTGGGCCGGGCCGCCGAAGGCGATGGAGCCCTTCGGTTCGACGCCGATGGTGGTGAAGCCGGATATCAGGGTGCGCAGTTCCCGGGCGGTGCCGCAGAGCATGCCGCCGGTGCCGACCGCACCGATGACGATGTCGACGCGACCGTCGAGGGCCTCGGCCAGCTCGTGGGCGACGGGGAAGTAACCGACTCCGTTGCTCGGATTGTTGTGTTGCTCGGTGAAGACGGTGTTCTCCTGACCGCGGGCCATCTCCTCGGCCAGTTCCTCGCGGGCGGCGGTGGCCAGTTCCTCGGCGCCGTCGTCCGCGACG
The DNA here is from genome assembly GCF_040299965.1 of Streptomyces sp. NPDC000594. Taxonomy (NCBI): domain Bacteria; kingdom Bacillati; phylum Actinomycetota; class Actinomycetes; order Kitasatosporales; family Streptomycetaceae; genus Streptomyces; species Streptomyces sp. NPDC000594. The sequence goes on from NZ_JBEPCY010000001.1 coordinate 593,936, forward strand.
GAGACCAGTTCGGTGCCCATGGCCTTCATCGCGCGGAGTTTGTCGGCGCAGGCGTGGTTGTCGACGATGGCGGTGAAGGCGTAGCCGCGTTCGGCGGCGACGACGGCGAGCCCGAGGCCGGTGTTGCCGGAGGTGGACTCGATGATCCGGCCGCCGGGGCGCAGCTCGCCCCGGCGTTCGGCGTCGAGGACCATCTGCCGTGCCATCCGGATCTTGGCCGTGCCGGTGGGGTTGAACATCTCCAGTTTCAGCAGCAGCCTGCTGCCGGTCTCGGTGGCGGCCAGCTCCAGCAGCGGAGTGGCGCCGATGAGGTCGGACACACGGGTGACCACGGCGGGTCGGGAGAGCGCTCCGGGCATGACAGGGCTCCTGGGGGCGTCGGCTTCAGTGGAAGTGCCGGTCGAGCCGCCAGCGCGGCCGGGGGCGGTCGGTGTGGTCGATGACGACCTTGGGTGGCAGGGGGAGGTCGTGGAAGGGTGATTCGTTGGAGTCCATCTGGTAGCCGGCGGTGTTGGGGTACACCAGCAGGTCACCATCGCGCGGTCGCCGGGGAAAGGTGATCTTCCGCCAGCTGAGCATGTCCGATTCCAGACAGGTCGCGGCGCCGACGGCGGCCCGGTGCGCTCCTGCGGGGCCCTCGGCCGCTCCGCTGCGTGCCTCGGTCCGTACCCCGGTCCGGTCCTCGGTGCGTACCTCGGTCCGGGCGACTCCGGTCCGGTCGGCGTCCGGGGAGATCAGCCGGGGGTCGGGCAGATACTCGCTGGCGAACCACTGCTCGGACAGGCTCAGGCTGGTGCCGTCGACCGTGAGCAGCAGATAGCCGGCGCGTTCCTTGACGCCCTGGATCCGGAAGACGCTGCCCCCGGCCCGGTCCAGCAGGGCCCGGCCGGGTTCGAGGAGCAGGGCGGTGCCGGATTCCCGGAGGAGGTCGGCCAGCGCGCGGTCGTGTCCCTCCGGGTGGGCGGCGAGCAGGGCCCGGAGCGCCCCGGCGCCGGAGACGCGGGAGTGGTACGGGTAGAAGTCGCCGGTGCCGAAGGACTTGCGGGCGTGGTAGTGGCCGCTGTGCTGGGTGCCGAGGAACTCCTGCCAGCTGGCGGCGTCGGTGTAGCTGATGGGCAGTCCGCCGCCGACGCTGATCCGGTCGGCCTCCAGGCCGAGGGCGCGGGCCCGGAGACAGAGCCCGATCGCGGTCCCGGCGACATCGGCGCGGGCCTGGATGTCGTAGCCGGAGAGATGGAAGCTGAAACCCTCGGTACGGAGCGCCGGTCCCGCCTTGGCGCAGCGGTGGAGGGCGGCCTCCAGCTCGTCCCCGGTGAGCCCGAAGCGGCTGTGCGGCTGGGCGGCGGGCAGGACTCTGAGCAGGACACGGGCCGGCCGGGCCCGGCCGCCGAGTGCGGTCATGACGACCGTGTCCAGCTCGTCCAGGGAGTCCACGGCGATCAGCGCGCCCTGGCGGACGGCGAGCCGCAGCAGTTCGGGGTTCTTGGCGGGGCCGGTGACCACCAGGTCCTCGCCGCGTACTCCATGGCCCAGGGCCTCGCGGAGTTCACCGGCGGAGGCGACGTCGACCCCGGCGCCGTGCTCGGCACAGCGCTCGACCCAGACGGCGGCCTTGTTGGCCTTCTTCGCGTAGTACACCTGCCCGTCGAGACCGGCCTCGGCGAGTACGGCGCGCAGGGCGGCGAGGTTGCGGTCGAAGGCGTCCGGAAGGAGGAAGTGGAACGGACCCCCGAAGGCGTACGAGAGTTCCTCCAGCAGTCCGCTGCCGAGGACGGCCTCGGCGGCGGGATCCGGGAGCGCGGGCAGTCCTGGCAGCACCGGGGTGGAGGTCACCGCCACAGCGCCACCTCGGTGCCCAGGCCCTGGGCGATGGCGAGCTGCGCGAAGCGGTGACCGAGGGCGATGTCCGTGACCACGAGACCACTGTTGTAGGCGAAGATCCGCTCGGTGGCGGTGCGGCGGCCGACGGCGGTACCCGCGACGACGGGGGGGAACTCCACGTCGACGGGAGGGAGTTTGCCGTCCGGGTCGGCCATGTCGGTTCCCGTGACGTTCATCTGTGCCTCGCTGGTGGCGATCACCCGGTCCGCGCGGTGCAGGGTGGAGGGGGCGAGCCCATGACCGACGAGGACGGAGAGCGCGCCGGGCCGGAGCCAGTCGGCCTCGACGGCTGCCGCGGTGTGCCCGCCGGCGGTCGCCACGATGACATCGGCCTCGGCGGCGGCGGTCCGCAGATCCGTGACGATCTCCACCTCGCGGTCGGGGAAGTGGGCGCGCAGCCCCTCCCGTACGGCGGTGATGCCCTCGGGGTGGCTGCCGGAGAGCATGAGCCGGTCGAGCTGCGGCAGGGTGGTCAGCAGGAACGGCAGCGCCAGCCGGCCCTGGGTTCCGGTGCCGATGACGAGGGCCGAGCGGGCGCCGGGGACGGCGCACTCGCGGGCGATCAGCGCGGAGACGGCGGGGGTGCGCAGGGCTCCGATCCGGGCGCAGTCCATCATCGCGAGCGGCAGCCCGGTGACATCGTCGTAGATCGAGAGGGTGGTGTAGTAGTGCTGCTCGGAGCGGTCCTTGTCCAGGCCGTGCTTGTACGAGGTCTTGACGGCGACGACCTCGCGGGACCCGTCGCGGCCGAGCATGGCGTACGAGACGGAGTGGCCGTCGGCCGGTTTGACGGTGAGCTTGCGGGGATTGTCGGACTGTCCCGCGTGCAGGGTGCGGTAGGCGTCCTCGACGGTCGCGACGACGTCCGCGAGGGGGATGTCGAGGCCCGCGAGGTCGCTGCGCGACAGCAGGCGCAGCCGCTGGTCGGCGTCGGCCGGGGCGTGCTGGGGGGTGTCGGTCATGGGGCTGTGGTCCCTCCGGTCGGTCGGCGGATTCCGGGGATGGGCGGTCGCCCCGGCCGGGCCCGGGTGGCGGGCCCGGCCGGGGTGTTCGCGGGAGTGCTTCAGACCGCCCGCGCGGTGCTCGCGGGCGCTTCGATCGCCCGCTGTCCGTAGCCGTGCTCGACGGTCTCGGCGGCCGGGCGGCTGCGCCGGCCCGGGACCCGGACCGAGGCCCGCTTGAGCCACCGATCGGTGCCGTCGTAGCGGGCGGTGAAGGGGACCCGGCCGTGGACGACGAGGTCGTTGTCGACGACGAGCACCTCGCCGGGGTGCAGGCTCACGGCGGTGGAGACGCGGGAGAGTTCGTCCGACAACCGGCCGTACGCGGCCCGGTAGGCGTCATCCGCCTGCTCCAGCGGGGTGTACGCCGGGTCGTAGCGGAGGGTCAGCCCCTCGTCGGTGGCGTACAGCGTCGGTACCGGCGGGGGCTCCCCGCCGGCGTACCCCTGGGCCTCGCTGTAGGCGTCGTCCGGCAGGATCGGCAGGACGGGCCGGGTGAGGAGTTCCAGATCGCCGTCGGAGAGTGCGACGCGGCGGACGCTGGCGGCGGTGGTCGCGATCCGGTCGTGGTTGCGCATGCAGCCGAGCATCAGCAGATGGGCCCGGCCGGGGTGGAAGGCGTCCTCGGTGTGCGGGCTGAGCAGCACCGAGCTGCTGGCGCCGGTCTGTTCCTCCTCGTGGCCGGGGGAGGGGACGATGTTGTGCACGAACCGTCCGTCCTGCTGGCCCTGCCAGGCGATGGGGTTGCCCATCAGCGAGGCGAGCAGCAGCAGGGTCAGGTCGTGGAGGGCTCCGCTGTCCCCGGCGGTGGCCCAGTTCGCCGGGGTGGGGCCGATGTCCTGGTCGTCGACGGTGAGGCCGGACAGGACGAAGAGTCCGTCCGCGGTGTCGACGGGGCGGCAGTGCTCGCGAACGCGGTCGCCGAGACCGGCCGCGGTCTCGGCGACGCGGTCCAGCAGGCCGGGTGAGGTCTCCGAGCTGCCCAACTCGGCCAGGAGGTCTTCGGCGGCCCGGTGGATCTCGGCCGCGGAGCGGGGGTCGAGCTGACGGGCAGGTGCGGCTGCCGTGCTCATGCGTGGGTTTCCGTTTCCTTCTGAAGGCGTCGAGGTGCGGGCGCGCGGGTGCGTGCTCCGGTGACTTCGCGTGCTGTGCGCGTCCGCGGTACTCGGGACGCGTCGAGGTGCTTCGCGGTGTGACGGAAGGTGTCGGGGCCGCCGGGGGACGCCGACGTCGTCGTCGGCGGGGCGGGCATCGGTCGAACGGCCGGTGCGGGCTCCGTCGGGAGCGGTGCCGCCCTCGGCCGGTTACCGATGCACCACGGACCGTAGCACTGAAGTTAGGTAAGGCAAACCTTTTTCAATTGCCCATGAATCGTCAAAGTTTGGACAACTGCCCCCCTGGTCGGCGGAGTTCAGGGGAAGGTGACGTGCGTCTCATGCGCGGCCGATCCGCATGTCTGACGGTCCATCAATTTGAGACGCGGGTTGTTATAAGGATAGGCAAGCCTAAGAATGTCGTGGTTCTTCCTCCGACGTGGATCGAGGCTGTACGTGAACGTGAACAGGCGACAAGCTCTGCTGGCCGGTGGGGCGATAGGCGTGACGGCGGTCCTCGCCGCCTGCTCGGACGGAAACGCCCCCGCCGGACGGCCCGCCGCCGGTGGCGGCAAGCCCAGGAAGGGCGGCACGCTCCGGGTCGGCGCCCTCGGCCGCGCCGGCGCCGTCACCCGCGATCCCCACGGCACCCAGGCCAATGAGAGCGACTACCTCATCATCGCCCTCCTGTACGACACCCTCACCGCGCCCGGAAGCGGCGACAGCAACACCGCGCCCCGGCTCGCCAGCGCCTGGAAGTCCTCCGCCGACCTGCGGACCTGGCGCTTCACCCTGGCCCCCGGGGCCACCTTCCACGACGGCACCCCCGTCACCGCCGAGGATGTCGTCTGGTCGCTGCGCCGGCTCCGGTCCACCCCCGCCGGGGCCTCCCGGCTGCCCGGCATCAAGGCCGCGAACATCACCGCCGACGGCGACACGGTCGTTCTCGTCTCCGACTACCCCAACGCCGAACTCCCGCTCCTGACCCGGCTGTCCACCTTCGTCCTCAAGAAGGACACCCCGGAGCGCGAGCTGGCGAAGGCCCCCGGTACCGGCCCCTTCCGCCTCGACTGGTACCGCTCCGGCAACGCCCGGCTCGTACGCAACGAGAAGTGGCACGGCGGAGAGGTCCTCCTCGACGCCATCGAGGTCAAGATCTTCGAATCCCCGCAGGCCATGGCCAACGCCCTCCTCGCCGGTCAGATCGACCTCGCCTCCAACGCCGGCGCCGTCGCCGCCCGTACCGCCGAGAAGCGCAAGGACATCCGGATCATCCGCCGCCCCGACGACATGGCCATGCCCATCGTCATGCGCGCCGGCTCCGGACCCTTCGCCGACCGGCGGGTACGCGAAGCCCTGCGGCTCGCCGTCGACCGCAAGGCCATGGTCGACCAGGTCCTCTCCGGCTACGGCAGCGTCGGCAACGACATCCTCGGCACCGGCGACCCCGCCTACGCCCGGGACATCCCGCAGCGCGCCCGCGACCTCCAGCGGGCCAAAACCCTGCTGAAGCAGGCCGACTTCGACACCTCGAAGACCTACCGGCTCATCACCACCGAGGACGTCCCCGGACTCGCCGAGTCCGCCACCCTCTTCGCCACCCAGGTCCGTGAGGCGGACGTCCGGATCGAGGTCGTCAAGCAGGAATCCGCCGCCTTCTACGAGAAGACCTGGCTCAAGGGCGACCTCTACACCACCTACTGGGGCACCAACGACTCCGTCGTCTTCCTCGCCAGCAAGACCATGGTCTCCGAGGCCGCCCAGAACGAAGCCGCCTGGGAGAACGCCGACTTCGACACCGCCTACCGCAAAGCCATCGGCACCCGGCACCCGACCGACCGCACCCGGGCCCTGCGCCAGCTCCAGCTCCTGGAGCACGAGCACTCCGGCTATCTGCTCTGGGGCGTCGCCGAGGGCATCGACCTCGCCACCGCCGCCGTCCGCGACCTCCCCGAGCTGCCCGGCTACGGACGGGTCCAGCTGGAGCGGGCATGGCTGGCCCGCTGACCGCGAGCGGCCCCACGGGCACCGCCGCACCGGGTTCCGACGCGGGCACACGCCTGCGTTGGGCCCTGTCCGGCACCCGGTGGCTCGGCGGGGTCCTCGCCCGTCGGCTGCTGCTGCTCGCCGTGCTGCTCGCAGCCGTCTTCGCCGCCGTGGAACTGCTCCCGGGCGACGCCGCGAACGCCACCTCCGAACGCGGCGAGACCAGCGCCGACATCGACGCCCGGCGGGTCCTGCTCGGTCTCGACCGCCCCGTCCACGAGCGCTTCGCCGACTGGATGACCGGACTGCCCACCGGGGACCTCGGCGTCTCCGCCCGCGGCGAGTCCATCGCGGACCTCCTCTCCCGCCCCTTCCCCAACACCCTGCTGCTCGGCGGCATGGCGCTGCTCATCACCCTGTTCGTCTCGGTCGGCCTGGGCTGCTGGGCCGCGCTGCGCCCCGGCGGGGCCGTCGACCGCACGGTCTCCGCCACCGCCACCGGCGTCCTCGCCCTGCCCGAGTTCGTGGTCGCGGTCGCCCTGGTCCTCGTCTTCTCCCTGTGGACCGGCTGGCTCCCCGCCGTCACCCTCGCGGGGGCGGACGGCACCCCCGCCTCCTGGGACATGATGGTCCTGCCCGTCCTGGCGCTGGCGATCCCGCAGATCGGCTGGAACATCCGGATCGTGCGCGCGGCCCTCGCCGACGAGGCCGACGCGCCGCATGTGGAGACCGCCGTGCTCGACGGGCTGCCCCGGCACCGCGTCCTCACCCGTCATCTGCTGCCCGGCGCGCTGCCCACCATCACGGCGGGGATCGCCACCTCCACCGGCATGCTCCTCGGCGGCGCGGTCGTGGTGGAGACCATCTTCAACTACCCGGGCATCGGATCCGTCCTCGCGGGCGCCGTCACCGACCGCGACAGTCCGCTCATCGCCGCCGTCGTGGCGGTGACCGGGACCGTCATCACCCTCGTCCTGCTGGCCGCCGATCTGATCCGCGCCTGGGCCTCCGGAGCACGTCTATGACCAGTGAGCAGCAGAAGCGCCCCACCCCGGGCCCCACTCCGGGCCCCGACCGGGGTCCGGACCCGGCACCGGAACCCTCGGCCGCTCCGGTGGCGGAACCCGTCCCGCCGGCACCGGTCCGGGAACGGCTTCCCGCACAGGCACCCGCGCCGGGTACGGAGAAGGGAGCAGCGGGGAGCACCCCGGGCAGGCGACCCGTGCCCACCGGTGTCCTGCTCCGTACCGTGCCCGCACTCCTTCTCGTCCTCGTGGCCGTCGCCGGCCCCTCGCTCGCCCCCCACGCCATCGACGTCCCCGTCGTGGTCCCGTACGCCGGACCCGGCGGGGACGCCCCCCTCGGCGGGGACCAGCTCGGCCGGGACGTCCTCAGCCGCCTCCTCGCGGGCGGTCGCGAACTCATCGTGACCTCCCTCCTCATCGCTCTCGTCGTCACCGCCCTCTCCGCTCTGCTCGGCACCGTCGCCGCCCTCCGCCCCGTCGTCGGGAGGGTCATCGAGCGCACCGCCGATGTCCTCATGCTGCTCCCGGCCGTACTCGGCATCCTTCTCATCGCGCTCTCCTGGCCGGACGGCGGACGCCTCGCGGTGGTCACCGCCGCCGTCGTGATGGGCGTGCCCTACGCCGTCCGCCTCGTCACCGGCGCGGCGGCGCCCATCGCGGCCTCCGGCTATATCGAGGCCGCCGCCGTCGGCGGCGAACGCCTGTGGCACCTCGCCGTCCGGGATGTGCTGCCCAACCTCCGCGCCACCCTTCTCGCCCTCTTCGGGCTGCGCTTCGTCGCTGCCGTCTACATCGTGGCGACCGCGGGCTTTCTCCAGGTCGGGCCCCAGCCCCCGGCCGCGGACTGGGCACTGATGATCCGCGAGAACGCCGCCGGGATCGTCCTCAACCCCTGGGCCGTCCTGGCCCCCAGCATCGCCATCGGTCTGCTGGCCATGAGCGTCAATCTCGCCGCCTCCGCGCTCATCCCGAGGAGCGGCCGGAAAGCGGTGAACACGCTGTGAACCACACTCCGCAGTGGTACCCGGAGGGCCGGACCGCCGGGCGCGAGGTCACCGTCGAGGTCACCGGGCTGACCATCACGGCGTCGAACGGCCGGCTCCTTCTCGACGGCGGCGACCTCCGCCTCGCCCCCGGCCGGGTCACCGCCCTCACCGGGGTCTCCGGGAGCGGCAAGACCACCCTGCTCCGCGCGATCGTCGGGGCACTGCCGCACGGGGCCCGCCGGACCGCGGGCCGGGTGGAGATCGACGGCCGGGACGTCCTGGACCTCGACCCCGATGCCCTGCGCGCCCTCCGCCGCCACCGGCTCGCCTATGTCGGCCAGGACCCCGCCACCGGGCTCAACCCCCATATGAGAGTGCGCGGACTCCTCTCCGAGACCGCCGTGAACCGCGACACCCGGGCGCTCATCGCCCTGCTGGAGGAGGTCCGCCTGCCCGGGGACCGAGCCTTTCTCTCCCGCCGCCCCGGTGAACTCTCCGGCGGCCAGCAGCGCCGGGTCGCCCTCGCGCGTGCCCTCGCCCGCCACCCGTCGATCCTTCTCCTGGACGAGCCGACCGCCGGACTCGACCCCGCCCTGCGGGACGAGATCGCCGAACTGCTGCGCCACCTCGCCCGCAGTCACCGGCTCGCCGTCGCCCTCTCCTGCCACGACGGTGACCTCGTGTCCCGGCTCGCGGACGAGGTCGTGAACCTCTCCCCGGCCGTGGGCCCCCGGACCGGTCCACCGGCCCGGCCCGTCCGCCGGATCGCTCCTGCGGCGGATGCGCCCGTGCTCTCCGTCAGCGGATTGCACGCCGCGTTCCGTCGCCGCGGTGCCGATGTGCCCGTACTGCACGACATCGCGTTCAGCCTCGCTCCCGGAGCCGTCGCCGGGATCGCCGGGCCCTCCGGCTCCGGCAAGACCACGCTGATCCGGGCCATCGCGGGACTGCACCGGCCCACCGCCGGCACGGTGTCCCTGGACGGCACCCGCCTCGCGCCCACGGTTGTGGGACGGAGCCGGGAGCAGCGCCGCCGCCTTCAGTTCGTTCCCCAGGACCCCCTGGGGACGCTCAATCCCACCCGTACCCTGGGGGCCGCCATAGGCCGCCCCTTGCGGCTGCACCGCCGGACCGCCGGCCGGGCCGCGACCGCCGACCGCGTACGGGAACTGCTGGCCGATGTCGGCCTCCCGGCGGATTTCACCGGCCGCTATCCATCGGAACTCTCCGGCGGCCAGCGCCAGCGGGCCTCCATCGCCCGGGCCCTCGCGGCGGACCCGGACGTTCTCCTGTGCGACGAGGTGACCTCGGCACTGGACGCCTCCACCGCCGAGGCCATCATGGACCTGCTGGAAAGGCTCCGCGGGGAACGTGCTCTGTCGGTCGTCCACATCAGCCACGATCTGCGCCTGCTGGCGACGTGTACGGACACGATGCTCGTCCTCGCGGACGGCCATGTCACCCGCTCCGGGCCCACGGAGGCGTCGCTCGCCGAACACGGGGACGTCCATGACGACAAGGCGGAGTCCGGGGGTGTGAGACCCGGCCACACCGTGCTGCCCTGATCACGTGACCAGGTCCGGCTCCGGACCCGTGCGGAGCCGGACCCTGCGGTGGGCCAGTGCCTCGGTGGCCATGGTCCGGAATGTCGTCGAATGGTCAAGGACCCGGAAGGCGCGCACCGAGAAGATTGCTCACGTGGTGTGCGCCTTTCATCTGTTCCTCCTCGGGTTGCATGTAGCGCTGGCTGAGGAAGGCGTAATCATGATCACCGCGTACGAGCTGCCGGTAGGCCGTCAAGCATTGCAGGATGTCGGGGATCAGGTCCTCGTCGCCGAGTGTGGCGACCTGGTCGAGAACCTGCTTTTCGAGGGAAATCATCTTTTTGACTTTTGTCGTCACTAAGTTGTTGACTCGGCGGACGGCCTCCGGGGTCGAGTGTTGGTGATTCTTCTCCAGGATGAACACCGCGTTGTGGGAGTACGCGGAGATGCGCTCCTTGCGGGCCGACAGGAGGTCGTTGTAAAGGCCGACTCTCTGGCAGGCGGAGTCACGAAGCTCGCGCCATGCGGGGAGTTGTCGTACCGGCTCGGGGAGATCGATAGCGCATGCAATCTCGCACATGTCCAAGTACATGGGCATTCCGACGGAGTAGATGCGGTGCATCTGGTATTCGTCGATGGAGGGAAGGCGACCACTCGTGCGGTCGATGGTCTCGGCATAGTAGGTCCACAGCCACTTGCTGACGTCAGTCCGGAAAGACCTGCGCCAGCTCGCAGACCGATCGGCGGTGAGTCGGTTCCAGAGGTCGAGCAGTGCTTCACTCAAGAGGTTGGTGGGCTCTGCGCCGTGCATGACTTCGGTGAGGTGTTGAATGGCTTCCGCGCTGAACGAGGGTTGCTTCCCCGCTGGTCCGTCGTCGAATTCGTCGTCGAGGATGAAGGCGAAGGCCGTCCACTGGCCGATCAGACCGACTACCTCGGGGGTGGCGTGGGGGTAGTACAAGGCGGAGACCAGTTCGGGCTGGGTGCGCCGCAGATAGCGTCGGTTGGCGGGCGCCTGGCAAATGCCCGCCGTGTCGATCCACTGCCATGTCGCGATCTCCGCCTGGGTGAGGGATTGGTTGGGTCCTGCCGGCGGGAACGGCATGGAGAAGTCTGTGCTGGAGAAGTCGAGTTCAGATGGCATGTGGTGAGACCTGCCCTTCCTGTTCCTTTGGTCGAGCCCAAAAGAGAGTGCAGGCCGACCGCGTGCGGGTCGTGGGTGAGCGCGCTCAACAGGGCAGTACCCACCTCGTTGCCCTCACCCACCGGGTTCAGCGGACGGGCAGTGCCCGCGCCCTTCGGATGGCCGATTGTGCGGGTGCGGAACGTTCTCTTCCATGTGGGGGCCAGGGTGTCGGCACGCTCTCTGAACGTCCGCTCCGGATACGGCGCGGCCGTGCCCAGGGCATCGACGAGCCCGTCCCGGGTCGCGACCCGGGACGGGCGGATTCCGTGCGAAGGTCAGGTCGATGTCGCAGACCGTTCCGCTGTCCTCGACGATGAGCGCGGTGACACGATGGGGATACCGGGCGGCGAACCGATAGGCGGTCACGCCGCCCAGGGAGTGACCGAGTACCGCGGCCTTCGTCGGCCCGCGCCGGTCAGTCGGTCGTCGCCGGGTGGGCGCGGTGCCAGGCGACCGTCGCGGTCACGGCATCGTCGGGAGCGGTGGTCTCCACGGGGCCGAAGGTGCGGCGGTACAGGCTGTCGTCGACGGTCCAGGGGCGGCTGAACTGATACCAGATGTCCACCATTTCACGGGCCGCCGGGTCGGCCAGGCCGGCGAGTCGCATCAGCGGTTTGGTGACTCCACGCATACGGGCGGGGCGGCCCGCCGCCGTGGCGAGCTGTTCGATGAAATGGCGCGGAGTGACAGCCGGGGCGGCGGGCAGGACGAAGGTCCGCCCGTCGGAGTCGTCGCGCTCGCCGAGGGTGACCAGGGCGGCCGCGATGTCCGGCAGATAGTGCAGGGCGTGGGGGACGTCGAGCCGTCCGGGCCAGTTCACCGTTCTGCCGCGCAGCACGGCGGGCACCACCGCGGTGCCGATGACGCTGTGGGTACCGCCGGGGCCGTAGTAGTCGCTGGCCTGACCGATGGTCACCTTCAGACGGCCGGTGCTGTGGGCCCGGAGGAGCCGGTCCGCCATCGCCTTGCGTACGGCGCCCTTCCGGCTTGTCGGCCGCCGGGGTGTCTGCTCGGACACCGGACCGTCGACCGGTTCGTACAGGTAGAGGTTGTCGGCGAGGACGAGTTTCGCGCCCGCCGCCGTGGCGCCCTCGATGACGGCCTCGGTGAGCGGGGGGAACTCCTGCGGCCAGCGGTGGTAGGGCGGCTGGACGCAGTGGTACACGACGGTCGCGTCCGCGCAGGCGGCGCGGGCACCCTCGGCCGTGGAGACATCGGCGGCGAGGGCGGTGACACCGGCCGGCTGGCCGAAGGCCGGGCGGCGCCGGACGGCGCGGGTGCGGTGGCCCCGGCGGGCCAGCTCCTGGACGACGGAGGAGCCGATGCCGCCACCGGCGCCGAGAACAACATGGAGAGGAGTGGACATGGTGCCTCATTTTCCTGGTGGTGCGTACGAGCCGCTCACCCGAAGGATCAGCGGGGCCGGGGCACAGGGGCGGAAGGGCGCTCGGCGTTTCCGGCCGGGTACGCCACCCGGCCCCGGAGCCGGCGGCCCTGACTCACCGGCGCCGGCGGACGAGGGTGACGGCAGCGGCCAGGAACCACAGATGCAGGAGAGCGGTGCCGACCGAGGTGGCGGCGCCCGGGTCGGCGCCGGCGATCTCCACCAGCGGCAGCGCGAGACCGGCCGCGGCGGCAAGGCCCGCGATCAGCAGCCAGCGGGGGGCGGTGCCGGTACGCAGGGCCGCGACCACGGTGCACACGAGCCAGCCCACGGCGAACAGCGAGACGCCCAGGACTTCGCCGATCCCGCCGCCGAAGTCGTTGAGCACCTGGTACTGCACGGCCACCGCCTCACGGAGGGACGCGTCGGACGGGTCGGAGGCGTCGCCGTAGGTCTGGGCCAGACCGGGCATCGGGAGCAGCCAGCGGGATATCCCGATCGTGCGGGCGAGGGTCGAGACAACGGCGAACCCGATGGCCACCCGGCTGAGCGCACTGTCCGTACCGCCGGTCAGCACCCGGGTGGTCCACACCGCGACGGGCAGGAACAGCACGGAGTAGGCCAGATAGACGGCGTACCCGGCGCGGACGGCGCTCTCCTGCTCAAGCAGCCGCGGCAGGGCGACGGCGGCCGGGTCGTCGAGGCCGGCGGGCCAGCCGATCGCGGGCCCGAGCACCAGCAGGGGAACGAAGATCAGCAGGCCCTCGACGGTCAGCAGGGCGGCGGCGGTACGCCGTGGGCCGAAGGCGCCGGGCGGCGCGTCGAGGGGATGGTCCGGCCGATGGGTGACGGACATGGCTGCGCACTCCTTGCGTCGGGCGTTCGCAAAGCGACGGGTGTTCGCACAACATAGAGTGCGTCGTTCACGATGTAAACGCTGTTCGCTCTTTGGTAGGGTGCCGATATGCCCGTACCCACCCGCCGTGACCGGCTCCGCGCCGAGACACTGGACGAGATCAAGGCCGTTTCCCTCCGCCAGTTGCGCGAGGTCGGGGCGGCCCAGCTCTCGCTCCGGGCGGTCGCGACCGCCCTGGGCATGAGCCCGGCCGGGCTCTACCGCTACTTCGACAGCCGGGACGCACTACTGACCGCGCTGATCACCGACGCCTTCGACCGGCTCGCCGACACGGTCGAGCGGGCCCGGGACGCCGACCCCGCCGCAGATGTGGCCGACCGGCTCTTCGCCGGACTGGTCGCCTACCGCCGATGGGCCGTCGAACACCCGCAGGAGTTCGGCCTGGTCTACGGAACCCCAGTCCCCGGCTACGCCGCCCCGCCGGACGGCCCGACCAGTGTGGCCACCCGTCGCATCGGTGAGGCCTTCCTGCCGCTGTTCGTCGAGGGCTGGCGGCAGGGCCGGCTCCGGCCGTCCGACGAGGTCGCGCCCGATCCGGCACTGACCCACTGTGCCGCCGCGATCCACCCCGACCTGCCGCCCGCCGCCGCGGCCGTCGTCCTCGGAGCCTGGACCCGTCTGCACGGCCTCGTCATCCTGGAGGCGTTCGGCCATCTCCGCTGGCTCGGGGACGACACCGGCCACCTGGCCGAGCAGCAACTCCGGCTGCTGCTCGCGGAGATCGGGCTGCGCCCCGGATCCGGCGCGCGGTGAGCCGGCCGAGCCGGCCGAGCCGTCGACGGCCGCCCCCGGCGCGGGTGTTCAGGGGCGGGTGAGCCCGCCCCGGGCGATGACGTCCGCGTACCAGCGGGCGCTGTCCTTCACCGTACGGCGCTGGCTCGCGAAGTCCACATGGACGATGCCGAACCGCTTGCTGTAGCCCTGCGCCCACTCGAAGTTGTCCAGCAGCGACCACAGGAAGTACCCGCGTACATCCACGCCGTCCTCGATCGCCCGGTGGACGGCGGACAGATGCGCCGCCAGATAGGCCACCCGCTCCGGGTCGTGCACCTGCCCGGACGGATCGGCGTAGTCGTCGTACGCGGCCCCGTTCTCGGTCACCAGCAGCGGCAGGCCCGGCAGTTCGTCGCGCAGCCGGGTCAGCAGCTCGTACAGTCCGTCCGCGTCCACCGGCCAGCCCATCGCCGTGCGGGGCCCGGCCGCCGGGGCGAACGCGACCCGCTCCTCCGCGCCCGCCCACGGCGACGGCGACGGTGACGGCGAACCCGACCCGCCCGCCGAGACAACACTGGGGGAGTAGTAGTTGATGCCCAGGGAGTCGAGGGGAGCGGAGACGATCTCCAGGTCGCCGTCCCGCACGAAGGACCAGTCGGTGACCGGCGCGGTGTCCTCGACCAGATCCTCCGGCAGCCGCCCGTGGAAGACCGGGTCCAGGAAGATACGGTTGCCGACCGCGTCGATCCGGCGCACCGCGTCCCGGTCCGCAGGGGAGTCCGTCAGCGGCCGCAACGCGTGCAGATTGAGGGTCAGCGAGATCTCGGCGGTGGACGGCAGCCGGTCGCGCAGCACCCGGGTGGCCCCGCCGTGCGCCAGATTGAAGTGGTGGGCGGCGCGCAGCGCGGCGGGATGGCTCGTACGCCCCGGGGCGTGGACGCCGTTGCCGTAGCCGAGGAACGCCCCGCACCAGGGCTCGTTGAGCGTGGTCCAGGTGGCCACCCGGTCGCCCAGCGCACCGGCCACGAGCGCGGTGTACTCGGTGAACCGGTGCGCGGTGTCCCGCTCCGGCCAGCCGCCCGCGTCCTCCAGCTCCTGCGGCAGGTCCCAGTGGTAGAGCGTGGCGACGGGTCGGATCCCGGCCGCCAGCAGCTCGTCCACCAGCCGCCGGTAGAAGTCGAGTCCGCGCTCCGCCGCGGGGCCCCGGCCGGTCGGCTGGACCCGGGGCCAGGAGACCGAGAAACGGTAGTCGGTGACCCCGAGATCCCTCATCAGCGCCACATCGTCCGGCATCCGGTGCAGATGGTCGGCGGCGATGTCGCCGGTGTCGCCGTTGCGGACCTTGCCGGGCGTCCTGCTGAAGGTGTCCCAGATGGACGGCGTGCGGCCGCCCTCCGCGGCCGCTCCCTCGATCTGATAGGCGGCGGTGGCCGTCCCCCAGCGGAATCCGGCGGGGAACCGCAGCGCCGCCATGGTCTCGGGGCGGGCATCGACAGCGGTCATGATTCTGACACTCCAGGGGGTGAGGGGGGTGAGGGGGGTGAGGGGAGCGGGGGGACCGGGGCCGGACGGGTGCGGAGGTCAGCCCTTGACGGCGCCCTGCATGATGCCGCCGACGATCTGCCGGCCGAGCAGACCGAAGACCAGCAGCACCGGGAGCGTGCCGAGCAGCGTGCCCGCCATGATCACCGACTGGTCGTGGACATAGCCGCCGCCCAGCTGCCGCAGCGCGACCTGCACCGTCGGCTCCTGCGAGGACAGGGCGACGATCGGCCAGAAGAAGTCGTTCCACGCCGTCATGAAGGTGAGCATCCCGAGCACCGCCATACCGGGCCGGGCGATCGGGATCACGATCGACCGGAAGATCCGGGCGGTGGAGGCCCCGTCCACCCGGGCCGCCTCGATCAGCTCGTCCGGCAGCGACTGCACCAGGTACTGACGCATGAAGAACACCCCGAAGGCCGAGACCAGCCCCGGCAGGATCACCGCCTGGAGCTGATTCACCCACTGGAGTTCGGCGATCAGCATGAAGAGCGGGATGACGCCGAGCTGCGGCGGGATCATCATCGTGCCGACGGTCAGGGTCAGCAGGGCGCCCCGGCCGCGGAACCTCAGCTTGGCGAAGGCGAACCCGGCCAGTGTGCAGCACAGCACCGTACCCACGGTGATGGACCCGGACACGATGAGGGAGTTCAGCAGCGCCCTGCCGATCTCCGCCTCTTCGAGCACCGCCTCGAAGTTCCCGATCAGATGCGGCCCCGGCAGCAGGCTCGGCGGGACCTTCGCGAGATCGGCGTTGGACCGGCTGGCGGCGACGATCGTCCAGTAGAACGGGAACACCGAGATCAGCAGCGCGAGGCCGAGGATCAGCCAGGAGAGCGGGCCACCGCGCAGGGCTCCGGCCCGCCGTCTCCTTCTCCGGCCCCGAGGCGGGTCCCGGTCGGTGCGGCCGGACCCGGGGGCGGCCGGCGGTGCGGCGAGCGCGGTCATCGGCCGGCCTCCTCGCGGGAACGGTGGCGGGCCACCGGGGCGTTGACCCCGACGAGCACCACGATCAGGACGAAGGTCACCCAGGCGACGGCGGCCGCCCGGCCCAGATGGAAGAAGCCCCAGCCCTGCTCGTACAGATAGAGTCCGAGCGTCTGGTACTGGTGCGAGATGCCACCGGACATGGACCCCTCGAAGAGCAGCGGCTCACCGAAGAGCTGGGTCGCGCCGATCGTCGACACGATGACCGTGAAGACGATGGTGGGCCGCAGCCCGGGCAGGGTGACATGGAGGAACTGCCGCCAGCGCGACGCGCCGTCCATCTCGGCCGCCTCGTACAGCTCGCCCGGGATGGACTGCATGCCCGCCAGATAGATCAGCGCGTTGTAGCCCGTCCAGCGCCAGACGACGATGGTGGATACGGCGATCTGCGAGGCGACCGTACCGGTCTGCCAGTCCACCGGACCGAGGCCGACCAGCCCCAGCAGATAGTTGATCAGGCCGAAGTCGCGTCCGAAGAGTTGCGCGAAGACAAGCGTGGCGGCGGCGACGGAGGTGGCGTACGGCAGCAGGATCGCGGTGCGGATGAACGTACGCCCGCGCAGCCGGTAGTTGAGCAGGTGGGCCAGGCCCAGGGCCATCGCGAGCTGTGGCACGGTGGAGAGGACGCCGATGGTGAAGGTGTTGCGCAGCGCGGTCCAGAAGTACTCGTCCGTGAGCAGCGCCGTGTAGTTGGCGAGGCCCCGCCACTCCATGTCACCGCTGGTCTGGAGATCGACCCGGTGGAGCGAGACAAACGCCGTGTAGAGCAGCGGGAAGAGGCCGAAGGCGATGAAGAGGGTGAAGAAGGGGGCGATATAGGTGTACGGGGAGAGCGCGCGCCAGGTGCGCCGGAGCGATCCGGCCCGGCCGTCGCCCGGCCGGGGTCCGTCGCCCGGGGCCCGGGGCGCGGCCTTCGCGGTGGCGGTGGGGGACACGGTACGGCCCTTCGGAATCGGGAAGCGGCGGGGGTACGGGCCGGGGGCGGGGTACGTGGTTCCGGGGGTACGGGGGTACGGGTACGGGGGAACACGGGACCCGGCCGGTTCCGGTGCCGGACGGTCGGCGGAGCGGTCGGCCAGCGGTGGAGCGGGGGCTCCGGCCTCCGGCGGCGGCGTCAGCCGATCACACGGGCCACGCCCTTCTTCGCTTTCTCCCATGCCTCGTCGGACGAGGTGCCCCTCCGCTCGACCTCGCTCAGAGCGTTGGTCAGCTGCTGGGCGATGTTCTGGTCGTGCACCCCCAGCACTTGCACCGGGGACTCCTTGGCCGCGTCACCGAAGATCCGGCCGATCGGCGCGTCGGAGAAGTACGGGTCCCTGGCGTCCGCCACCTTCGCGATGGCCCCCGTGGAGGACGGGAAGTTGCCCTGCTTCCGGAAGAGCTTCGCCTGCTGCTCGGGGGCGGTGAGCCATTCGATCAGCCGGTACGCCTCCTTCTTGTGCCGGGCCGCGCGCGGGATCGAGAGATAGGAGCCGCCCCAGTTGCCCGCGCCGCCGGGCAGCTTCGCGATGTCCCACTTGCCCCGGCCCGCCTCCCCGGCCTGGCCCTTGACATAGCCGAGCATCCACGCGGGGCACGGGATGGTGGCGAAGGACCCGGCGGAGAAGGCCTGGTTCCACTGCGGGGACCACTGGTCGAGCTTCGCGCTCAGTCCGGCGTCGGCCGCCTCCACCGCGGTGTCCCATGCCCGTCTGACCGCCGGGTTCCGCTCGTGGATCAGCTCGCCGGAGGCGTTGTAGTAGCGCTCCTTCTCCTGCCCGATCATGATCGAGTAGAGGCTGCCGACACTGTCCAGCCAGGCACTCCTGGCGGGGGCCTTCCGCTGGTACTCCCTGCCCAGCTCCAGATAGCCCTCCCAGGTGGACCACCTACGGGCCAGTTCCGCACGGCCGGTGGGGAGTCCGGCCCGCGCGAGCAGATCCGTGCGGTAGCACATCGCCTCGGGACCCACATCCGTGCCGAGACCGAGGATCCTGCCGTCCCCGGTGACCGCCGCCGACCACTTGGCCCGGGCGAAGCGGTCCTTGAGCCGGTCCGCGCCGAACTCCTTGAGGTCCTGGAATCTGTCGGACTGGCGCTGGGTGACAGATGCGATCCGGCCCACCTCGACACCCTGTACATCGGCGAGGCCACCGCCGCCGGCCAGCCGGGTCTGGAGCGACTTCCAGTAGTCGGCCTCGTCCTCGGTGTCGCTCTGCTTGATGGTCACCCCGGGGTTGAGCCGCTGGTACTCCTCGTACAGACCGGCCTCCTGGTAGCCGAACGATCCGAAGAGATCGACGGTGAGTGTGACCTTCCCGCCGGGGCCGGAGGAGTCCGGGGCGTCCCCGGATCCGCAGGCGGCGAGGAGTGCCCCGGCGAGGGCGGCCGCGCTGAAGCGGAGGGTGGCTCTCCTGGCGGCTCGGGCGATGGGCATGGGAAGCCTCCCTTGGCTGCGGGACGAACCGAGCGCATGAACCGAGCGCATGAACCGAACGGGTGAACCAGGCGCATGAACCGAGCGTGCACAGAGCGGGCGCCGGGCATGAACCGGGCGCCGGGCGTGAGCCGAGCAGGTACCGGGCGTGGGAAGAGCATGAACCGAGCGCTGTGAGAGCGCTCTCACCATCTGCGTCTGGAGCGTCCCCCGCCGCCCCGCCCCCGTCAAGACTCGAACACATATCGGCTCGCATTCTGTCCAACTCGCCTCCGCACGGGCTCCCTTGACACCGGCGTTTCAGGAGTTTTACGTTCCTTGGCATGTGAGAGCGCTCTCGAAAGCGCTCTTCACCCCCATGACTTCCGAGGTGCTGCCCATGCAAGCCTCCCTCTCCAGACCCGCATCGGCGCTGACACTGGCTCTTGTCCTGGCCGCCGTGGGTCTGGGCCCCGCGGCGGCCCCCGCGGTGGCCGCCACCATCCCCGCCGGCTCCGGCAGCTACACCGACACCCGCCCGGCCGGAACCTCCGGGCCGACGACCAACACCGGCACTCCCGTCACGCCCAAGCTGACCGCCGCCGCCCGGGACAAGCCGGTCCCGACCAACGACTGGTGGTCCTCCCTCGCCTACCAGCGCTACGGCGACAACCCGTACTCCACCCCGATGTACGGCCACCCCCTCACCTACCAGGCGAAAGCCTCCGGCCTTGAGGTCGGCTACCCGACCGAGCCCGCGATCGTCGGCGACGGCCGGCAGTACGAGTACGCCCACCGGGCCGATCTCACCGTCGGGCTCACCGGCCTCGCCTCCCCGGACACCAAGGCCGACGCCTGGTCCGACTGGACGGTCACCCCCTACTGGGCCGACGGCACCCGCACCTTCCGGGCCACCATCGGGCACGGCATGCCCTTTGTGTACGCCAGGGGCTCCGGCGGCGACGCCCGGATCACCACCGCCGCCGCGCCCACCGTCTTCGCCGACAGCGGTAATGTCCTCGGCATCACCGTCGCCGGACACCACTACGCCCTCTTCGCCCCGACCGGCAGCGACTGGAACATCTCCGGTTCCGTGATCACCGCCGGTCTCGGCGCCAAGGACTACTTCTCGCTCGCGGTCCTGCCCTCCACCGGCGCGCTCGCGACGTACCGCGCGTACGCCTTCAGCTTTGTCACCGGTTCCCGGGTGGCCTGGCAGACCACCGGCGGCAGGGTCAGGGCCACGTACACCCTGACCACGGAGGCCAGGGAGGGCACCGAGCGCGGCACGCTCCAGGCCCTCTACCGCCATCAGTGGCTGCACACCACGGACGCGCTGACGCCGTACACCTATGTCTCCCCGCGCGGCACGATGAAGGTACGGGAGTCCGCCTCCTTCACCACCAGCCAGCGGAGCAATGGCGTACTGCCCGCGCTCCCCGTGTCCGGCGGTGTCGACCGGGCGCGGCTGACCGGCTACCTCAACGAGGTGGTGAACGCCTCCGACCCGTTCTCGGGGGCCACGGACACCTACTGGACCGGCAAGGCGCTCGGCCGGCTCGCCCAGCTGGTGCCGGTCGCCGACCAGATCGGGCAGACGGCCGTGCGCGACAGACTCCTCGGCCTGATGAAGGGCCGGCTCCAGGAGTGGTTCACGGCGGACGGCGCCGCCGGGTTCAGCCATGACCGGAGCTGGCGGACCCTCACCGGCTACCCCGCCTCGTACGGCAGCGACACCGAGCTGAACGACCACCACTTCCACTACGGCTACTACGTCTACGCGGCCGCCGTCATCGCCCAGTACGACCCGGCCTGGGCGGCGGACCCGGCCTGGGGCACCATGGTCGGGCATCTGGTGCGCGACACCGCCAACCCCAGCCGTACCGACTCCGCCTACCCCTTCCTGCGCGGCTTCGATGTGTACGCGGGCCACAGCTGGGCCTCCGGACACCAGGGCTTCGCGGCGGGCAACAACCAGGAGTCCTCGTCGGAGTCGGTCAACCTCAGCGCCGCACTCGTGCTGTGGGGCTCGGCCACCGGCGACACCGCGCTGCGCGATCTCGGCGGCTATCTGCTGACCACCGAGTCCGAGGCGATCACCCAGTACTGGTTCGACGCGGACCAGCAGGTCTTCCCGGCCTCGTTCGGCCATGACACCGTCGGCATGGTCTGGGGCAGCGGCGGCGCGTACGCCACCTGGTGGACCGCGAACCCGGAGGAGATCCATGGCATCAACGTCCTCCCGGTCACCGGCGGTTCGCTCCATCTGGCCCGCGAGAAGGCGGCCATCAGGCGGAACATCGCCGAGATGGAGCGCGCGAACGGCGGCCCCGCCCAGGAGTGGCGCGATCTGCTGTGGGAGTTCGAGGCGCTGGCCGACCCGGCGGCCGCGAAGGCCAAGTGGGACGCGGGCGGCTCGGCGTACACCCCGGAGCAGGGTGAGTCCAGGGCGCACACCTACCACTGGATCGCCACGCTGGGCACGCTCGGCGCACCCGATATGACGGTGAGCGGATCCCTGCCGACCTCGGCCGTCTTCAGCAGGAACGGCACCCGCACCTATGCCGCCCACAACCACGGCCCGACCGCCACGACGGTGACCTTCTCGGACGGCAGGACGCTGTCCGTACCCGCACGGTCGACCGCGACCGGCACCGGTGCCGGGAACCCCGACCCGGGGGAGCCCCATCCGCCGACCGGGAACACCTTCCGGCTCGCGTCGGGCGGGATCCTCACCACCGCCACCGACGGACCGGCGGGAGCCGACACGCTGGCCTCGGCCGACGGCGTCAACCGGGACGGAACCCCGTACCGGCAGACGGTCTACGAGATCAGGAGGGTCGACGGAACGCTCGCACCCGGCGCCGCGACCGCCTTCCGGCTCCGGGTGGACGCGGGCACGACGGTCGGGCTCGCCCCGCAGGTCCGGGTCGGCTACGACCTGACCGGCGACGGTACCTTCGACCGGACCGAGACCTATCGCTACTTCGCGACCGACCCGGTCGCGGGCTGGGAGGAGTACACCCAGGCGGCGGGCGTCAAGGCGGTGACCGGCGGCCTCGGCGACCTGGTGGGCGGCACCGTTCGCCTGGAGATCTGGAACGCGCTCGGCAACGGGACCTCCCAGGTGCAGACCGGAACCGACGGGGCGGTGCTGAGGATCCCGTACGCGTAGGGGTCGCGGCCTCCCGGAGCGGACCGGGTGCGGCGGGCACCGGGCCTGGTGGATCAACGGCTTTGTGGGCCACCGGCCTGTCAGGCGGAGGCCCGCCGCACCAGCGTGGTCGGGGTGATGACCGAGTCGGGGGTGTCCGCTCCCGAGCCGTCCCGGTTGAGCCCGCGCAGCAGCAGCCGGGCCATCAGCCGGCCCTGTCCCTCGATGTCCTGGCTGACGGTGGTCAGCGGCGGATCGGTCGCCTCGGCCACCGATGCCATGTCGTCGAACCCGACCAGCGCGACCCGGTCGGGGACGGTGATCCCCCGCTCGCGCAGCACCCGCAGCGCACCCGACGCCATGAGGTCGTTGGCCGCGAAGACGGCGTCCAGGTCGGGCCGCCGCTCCAGCAGCTCGGCCATCGCCCGCGCCCCGCTCTCCACGGTGAACGCCCCGGCGGCGACGAGGGTCGGGTCCACGTCCAGCAGCACATCCCGGTAGCCGTCGAACCGGTCCTGTGCCGATGTCTGGTCGGGCGGCCCGGCGATGTGCGCGATCCGCTCCCGTCCGAGCTCCCGCAGATACCGCACGGCCACCCGCGCCCCGCCCCGGTTGTCGGCGTCCACATAGGGCACGGCCCCGGCCCCGGGGTCCGCCGTCCAGCCGGGGCGGCCCCCGTAGACGGTCGGGACGCCGGCCCGCCGGGTGATCGCGGGCAGCGGGTCGTCGGTGTGCAGCGAGAAGGCGAGCGCGCCGTCCACATGCCCGCCGGAGAGGTACCGGGCGATCCGGTCGAAGTCGCCGGGCCCCTCCACCAGCAGCAGGACGAGCTGGGTGTCATGGGCGGTCAGCTCCTTGCTGATGCCCCGTATCTGCTGGGAGAAGAACGGGTCCGAGAAGATCCGTATCTCCGGCTCCGCGATGACCACGGCCACCGCCCCGGTCCTGCGGGTGACCAGGGTCCGGGCGGCGTGGTTCGGGATGTAACCCAGCTCGTCGACCGCCTGGAGGACCTTGTCGACCAGGGGCTTGCGCACCCCGTTGCCCCCGTTGACCACCCGTGAGGCGGTGGCCCGGGACACCCCCGCACGGGCGGCGACGGCTTCCAGGGTGGGCCGGGACCCGGGGGACTGCTCGGGCAAGGCGGGCGCTCCTCGTCGACGGGGGCGGCGGCACGTCGTGCGGGCGATGCCGTGGACCGTGGCCGGAACGCCTACAGCCTAGCGTCGGGCGGCCGTCCCCATGAGAGCGCTTCCACCCCGCTCACCTCCCGTACGCGAGGCCGGTCGACTACAGCGGTGTGCGGGGGAGCCGACGGGAGGGTTCCCTGGTGGGCGGGGCGGCCGGCCGTGGAGGACCGCCGGCCGTTGGGTGGGCGGAGGTCTTCCGAGGGTCAGGCCCTCTTGGTGAAGACCAGCACCTCCGTGGTGGCGATGCCCATGGGTGCCTGGAAGGCGGCCTCCAGGTCGCAGCCGAGGGTCGCGAAGAGGTCCACACAGGTCCGGCGGGGCATGGCGGCCGGGAAGGAGTCGTGCCCCGAGCCGCCCCGTGTCGCCCAGGTGCGGACCGCGGCGGGATCCAGACAGGTCTCGGTCATGACATCGAAGACGATCCGGCCACCGGGTCGGGTGACGCGTGCCATCTCGAAGAAGTAGCGGGCGGCGCAGAGGAAGGTCACGGTGTTGAAGACCTTGTGGGCCTGTACGAGGTCGACACTGCCGTCAGGTGTCGGCGCGAGGCTGGATCCCTCGGTCGGCTGGGCGACCACGCCGAAGGTCTCCACCAGATAGTCGGCCCAGGGCTTCGCCGTCTCGTAGATCTCGTAGCGGCCCGGTGAACACTGCTTCAGGGTCTTCTCCAGATACCGTCCGGACCCGGGGCCGATCTCCAGCACCGTCTTCGGGCCGGGGGCGAAGACACCGAGAGCGCTCAGTTCGTCGATGGTGGACTGGGTGGCGCCGGGTGTCCCGTTCATGACCGCGTCGATGTGGTCACCGACCGACAGACCGGCCGCCCGCGCGGCCCGCATCGTCGCCTCGAACGGGATGAAGTCGTCCACGCCCCCCAGGTTGTTGGTGCTGCGCACGATGTCGAATCCGGCACGTCCCAGGAGTCGCTTGACCCCTGACTTCACTATGGACGCGCTCCTGCCTGCTGCCCCCATGAGGCATGCCCCCCCAGATCGGCTCCACCCTCGCTGTCAGCATAGGATCGCCGGCCCGGTCGCGCAGGCGGGACGGCGAATTCGCCCGGTGGCGGTCGAGGGTCCGCCCTGGCGCGGCCGCCCGCCCGGAACACACCTTTCCGGCCAGGCCACCGGCCGGTTCCCGGTGGCGGCGCGGTGGTGACGGGTGGCGGCGCGGGAGCCCCGGCCGGCCCGTTGCCGCCCGTACCCACTCGGCCTCTTCGCGCACCCGTTCGGACTCCTCGGGGGGTGCTACGAGGGTGCCGCCCGGCGGAAGGTAACGAGCGTGTGTCAGGGTGCGGCCCGAATGTCAGGGCCGGGACCCCTCGGCGCGGCCCGTGAGGGCGGCCCGAAGGACCATCATCACCCCAGGTCACCGCGTGTGTCCGCTGAGTCAGGGCGCCCATGGTTGGTCATCGGTCGGTGAATCCACTGTCAAAGCTTGAACACGAATTGCACACATCCCCTCTCCATACCGGCCCCGATGGTCTAGATTGACCGTGCTTCAGCTGTTCGGGCATGAGGCGAACAGTAATGATCTTTGGGTTCGGTACCAGGGGAAGCCGGTATTCGCCTCCCCGGCGCCGGGCGTGGGGGTGATCAATTCCTGGAGCCCGGGAGGGGGCCCCTTGGGTGCGGGGAGCACTCGGGGTCCCGGCGGGTTCCGTATACCTGGAGAGCCCGGCAGGACGTAGGAGTCCGCTGCCTCCGGGGTGGGTTGTTCACAGTGCACTGCAAGCCGGGATGTCCTGCGCGGGGGGCGGGGGCCTTCCGAGGGGAGGGACAGCACGGCGCGGGAGGCGGGGGCCTCCCGAAGGAGAGGAACAGTGTGGAAGCGAACACGTTGAACCGCTGGGGACCTGGGGGGGTTCTGTGCAGCAGGGGGAATTAGCCAGCCCGTTCCCGTCGGCGCGCGGGCGTCTGGCGAACGGGGCGATCAGTCGGCCCGCGATCGACTGGGAGGAGCGGTACCGCCGTACCGTGATCATCAGCGATACCGCGGCCACCGCTTTGGTGGTGGCGTCGATCGGCAACTTCTTCGGGGCCCGGGACGCGGCCAATTGGCATGAGAAATGGGGCATTCTCGCATTCGGCACCGAGCTGTTGGTGCTGGGCGCGCTGGCGGTGAATCGAGCCTGGGCTCCGGCTGTTCTCGGCCAGGGTGCCGAGGAATTCCGCAGGCTCGGACGCTCGCTTTTCACGGCGGCCGTCGTCCTGGCACTCGGCGGGATCGCCCTCACCTCGCGCAACATCAAACTCTGGATCTTCGTGGCGATCCCCGCCATCGCCCTCATCACCATGACCGAGCGGTATCTGCTCCGTCTCTGGCTGCACAAACAGCGGAAGGAAGGACGGTGTCTGCGCCCGGTGCTCGCCGCCGGGAGCCTGGCCACCGTGCGCGATCTGATCACCCGGGCCCGTAAGTTCCCGCATCTCGGCTGGCGGGTGGACGGGGTGTGCACCACGGACGGTCTCGGACTCGACGGCGACCAACTCGACGGAGTGCCGGTGGTCGGCCGGCTGGCGGATGTCGCGGGCCATGTCCGCCGCGACGGCTACCGGGTCGTCGCGATCACACCGGACCCGCACTGGTCACCGGACCGGCTCCAGCGGCTGGCCTGGAACCTTGAGGGCAGCGATGCCGAGATGGTCGTGGCCCCGGTCCTGATGGAGGTGGCAGGCCCCCGGCTGCATGTCGACGCGGTGCTGGGGATCCCGCTGCTGCGGGTCAGCATGCCGACCTTCACCGGGGGCCGCCGGGCGGTCAAGGCGGTCGTCGACCGGATGGGCGCGGCGATCCTGCTGATCCTGCTCGCGCCGCTGATGGTCTTCGTCGGGCTGCTGGTGCTGACGGAGAGCCGGGGCGGGGCCTTCTACCGCCAGCGCAGGGTCGGCAAGGACGGCCGCGAGTTCACCATCCTCAAGTTCCGCACCATGGTCGCCGGCGCCGACCGGGCACGTGACGCGCTCGCCGACCGCAACGAGGGCGCCGGGGTGCTCTTCAAACTCCGCCGGGATCCGCGGGTGACCCGGGTGGGAGCGGTGCTGCGCCGGCACTCGATCGACGAGCTGCCACAGCTCTTCAATGTGCTCACCGGATCGATGTCGCTGGTCGGCCCGCGCCCACCGCTGCCGGAGGAGTCCGCCGCGTACGGCCCGGACATCCGGCGGCGGCTGCTGGTCAAGCCCGGACTCACCGGCCTGTGGCAGATCAGCGGACGCAGTGACCTGCCCTGGGACGAGGCGGTCCGGCTGGACCTGCGGTACGTGGAGGACTGGTCGCTCGCCCTGGACACAGTGATCTTGTGGAAGACACTGCGTGCCGTGGTCTACGGGCAGGGGGCCTACTGATGCGCGGAGATCGTCGTCCGGACGGCGCGCGGACCGCGGGCCGGGAGGGCCTGCCTGGGGGGGAGAAACGGTTCATGAAGGTCAGCGTTTTCGGGCTCGGCTATGTCGGCTGTGTGTCAGCCGCGTGCCTGGCCAGCATGGGGCACGAGGTCATCGGGGTGGACGTCAACCAGGTGAAGGTCGACCTGGTCAACGACGGCAAGGCCCCGGTGGTCGAGGAAAGGATCGGCGAGCTGATCGCCGAGGTCGTGCGGACCGGGGCGTTACGCGCCACCGCCGACGTCCGTGAGGCGATCCAGGGCAGCGAGGTGTCCCTGATCTGTGTGGGCACTCCGTCCGAGCCCAACGGCAGCCTCTGCACCACCTATCTGGAGCGGGTCACCGAGCAGATCGGCGCCGCGCTGGCGGAGCGGGGCGGGCGGCAGACCGTCGTCTTCCGCAGCACCATGCTCCCGGGCACCTGTCTGAACCTGCTGGTGCCGATTCTGGAGAAGTCCGTCGGCGGAACGGCGGGAGTGGACTTCGGGGTCGCGGTCAACCCGGAGTTCCTGCGCGAGGGCACCAGCGTGCGGGACTTCTTCGACCCGCCCAAGACCGTCATCGGCGAGATCGACCCGGCGAGCGGCGACGCGGTGCTGGCCCTCTACGACGGCCTGCCCGGCGAGGTGTTCCGGGTGCCGGTCCCGACGGCCGAGGCGATCAAATACGCGGACAACGCCTTCCATGGCCTCAAGGTCGGCTTCGCCAATGAACTGGGCGCGGTGTGCCAGGCGCTCGGGGTCGACTCCCACCAGGTGATGGATGTCTTCCTGGCCGACCGCAAGCTGAACATCAGCCCCGCCTATCTGCGGCCCGGCTTCGCCTTCGGCGGCTCCTGCCTGCCCAAGGACCTGCGCAGCCTGGTCCACGCGGCCCAGCGCGCCGATGTCTCGGTGCCCATCCTCTCCAACGTACTGCCCTCCAACTCCGCCCATCTCCAGCGGGCGGTGGAGCTGGTCGAGCGCACCGGGAAGCGCCGGGTGGGCCTGTTCGGGCTCTCCTTCAAACCCGGCACCGACGACCTCCGCGAGAGCCCGCTGGTCGAGCTGGCGGAGAGACTCTTCGGCAAGGGGTACGACCTGCGGATCCACGACGCCAATGTGAGCCTCTCCCGGCTGCTCGGCGCGAACCGCGAGTACATCGAGACCCGGCTGCCGCACCTCGCGCAACTCCTCGCGGACTCCGTCGAGGAGGTGCTCGAACACGCCGAGGTGTGTCTGATCGGGACCAGGGATCCGGCCGTGCTGTCGGCCCTGCCCCATGGCGACGGCCCGCTGATCATCGACCTTGTCCGCCTTCCCGACGCCGAGGCGCGCCGGACCGAACCGGGGTACGTCGGCCTTGCTTGGTGACCATTCGTTCGATGAGACATCCGGCGGTGACCGGCCGGGCCGGCGTGCGCTGATCCTGGTGGAGAACCTGTCGGTGCCGTTCGACCGGCGGGTGTGGCAGGAGTGCCTGACCCTGCGCGACGCGGGGTGGGAGGTCCATGTCATCTGCCCCCGGGGGAGCAAGCGGGACACGGAGGCGGAGGCGGTGATCGACGGGGTGCGGATCCACCGCTACCCCCTGCGCGCGGCCACCGGAGGCCCGGCCGGCTATCTGCGGGAGTACGGATCGGCGCTGTGGCACACGGCCCGGCTGGCCCGCAAGGTCGGCCCGGTCGATGTGGTCCATGCCTGCAACCCGCCCGACCTGCTGTTCCTGCCGGCTCTGTGGCTGAAGCGGCGCGGTGCGCGCTTTGTCTTCGACCAGCACGACCTGGTGCCCGAGCTGTATCTCTCCCGGTTCGACCGGGGCGAGGATCTGCTCTACCGCGCCGTGTGCGCGCTGGAACGGCTGACCTACCGCACCGCCGATGTCGTGCTCGCCACCAACGAGAGCTACCGGGACGTCGCGATTCGCCGTGGCGGTCAACGGCCGGAGGATGTCTTCGTGGTGCGCAGCGCGCCCCAGACCGATCGGTTCCAGCCGGTTCCGCCCGAGCCGGAGCTGAAGCGCGGCAAGTCCCATCTGCTCTGCTACCTCGGTGTCATGGGCCCTCAGGACGGTGTCGACTACGCCCTGCGGGCCCTGGCGAAGCTCCGTGACGAGCAGGGGCGGACCGACTGGCACGCGGTGTTCGTCGGCTCCGGCGACGCCTTCGACGCGATGGTGGAGCTGTCCCGGACGCTCGGTCTCTCCGACCAGGTGCAGTTCACCGGGCGCATCCCCGACGCCGACCTGGTGCGCTATCTGTCCACCGCGGATGTATGTCTCTCCCCCGACCCGCGCAATCCGCTCAACGATGTGTCGACGATGAACAAGGTCCTGGAGTACATGGCGATGGGCCGGCCGATCGTCTCGTTCGACCTCCGGGAGGCGCGGGTCTCCGCCGGTGAAGCGGCGCTCTACGCGCCCGCCAACGACGAGGCCGCGTTCGCCGGGCTCATCGCGGAGCTGCTGGACGATCCGGAGCAGCGGGCCCGGATGGGGAAGTTCGGCCAGGAGCGGATCAGCGGACAGCTCGCCTGGCGGAACTCCCAGCGAGCCCTGCTCGCCGCCTATGACGTCGCCTGCCGCGACCACACTCCGGTGTTGGCGGGCGGCGCGGTCCGGACAGGAACGGCAGGCAGGGCAGGCACGACAGGCACAGCACAGAAGACAGGAAAGACAGGGAAGTGGCCGCGCCGTTGAGCGATGACACGATACGCCTGGTCACGATCGGGCGGATTATCCGTCGGCGGCGGCGGCTCCTCACCATCCTCGCTCTGGTGGGCGCGCTCGTCGGCTACGGCACCTCGGTGCTGTTCCCACCGCGTTACACGGCGTCGGCGTCGGTCCTGCTGCCGGGGCAGTGGGAGCAGCGCGAGCTGATGACCCAGGTCGAGATCGCCACCAGTTCGGCGGTGGTCGACCGCACGGCCGCCACCCTCGGCTGGCGGGGCGTCAGCGGAGCCGGGTTACGGGAGCGGGTGAGCGCCAAGGCATCGGACGGGAACATCATCACGATCTCGGGAACGGCCGAAACCCCGGAGCGCGCCCAGCGCCTCGCCGACCAGGTGGCGCAGCAACTCGTCGCCTTCGCCGCGCGGATCGCGGGCGACAGCACCGACACCGAAGAGGCCACCGGGCCCGAGACACTGCGGCAGAAGGTGGAGGAGACCCACCGCCGCATCACCGACCTGGCCAAGGCGGCCGATCCGGGGCAGACCGTGGAGAGCGTGCAGGCCCGTACCGCGCTGGAGAAGCTGCGCACCTCGTTGCAGGAGGCGATGGAGAAGCTGGACGAGGCCGACCCGGCGAACAACAAGGCCGGCCTGGTCGTCATGGGCCCGGCGGTCCGGCCGACCGGTGCCGCGCCGCCGACGAGAACGCAGCTCATCGCCGCCGGGGCGGTGCTGTTACCCCTGCTCGCGGTCATCGGCCATCTCGCCGCCGCACGGATGAACCGCCGGCTGCGCACCGAACCGGAGATCGCCTCGGCGCTGGGCTCGGCGGTTCTGGGTACCGTCGATGTGCCGGGTGAACGGAGCGTGCCGCGGCCGGAGGGCCGTGACCCGCGGGCCAGGATCCGCCGGCTGCTGGAGGTCGACACCCGGTGGGACGTACCGGCTCCGCGGAGCTCCGGCGACGAGGCCAGCAGACGGACCCGCTACCAGCGGGTGTGCGCCCGTCTCCGGGAGCAGCTGCCCGCCCCCCGCCGGCTGCTGGTGGTCGTACCGGACGGCGACGAGATCGCCCGGCGGGCCGCCGGACACCTCGTCGAGGAGGCCGGGACCGATCCTTCCCCCGCCTCCTCGGGCAAGGGAGACCCCGTGCTGCGGGTGGTGGAGGTCTCGGTGGACCGGCCGATGGTGCCGGACCGCGACACCGAGTCCGGTGCCCTGGTCGTCCTCAGCGCGGGCAACTGGACCGCGGGGGAGCTGGCCGGTATCGCCGGGGCCTGCGCGGACGGCGGGCACGAGGTCGTCGGCGTCGTCGTCGCCGGCCCGGTCCGGGCCCGTCCGGCGCCGCCCGACGGCCGTGCCGAGGACAAGGCCACCCCGGCGCTCACGGCCAGCGGCCACGCTACGGGGGAGTCAGGGTGACAACGAGCACGACCTCGGAGCCGGCGGCAGCCGCTCCGCTGCTGGACCTGCACGCGCTGGTGGTGGCGGTACGCCGACGCAGCCGCCTCTGGTGCGCCACGGCACTGCTGGGACTGCTGGGCGGTGTGGCGGCGGCGGTCCTGCTGGTACCGCCGCCGACCGCGGTGACCAAGGTGCTGGTCGCCCATCAGGAGGACCACCCCAACGACACCGGAACCCTGATGCGTACCGACATCGCCCTGCTGGGGACCACACGGATCGCCGGCAGGGCCCTGGAGACCCTCAAGTCCCCGCAGGACCCCGAGGAGTTCCTCGGCGAGTACCGGGGGACCGGCCTGACCAACAATCTGTTGCAGATCGATGTGACGGGGAAGAGCGACGCGGACGCGGTGGCCCGTGCCAAGGCGCTGGCCGACGCGTTTGTCGCGGACCATGTACGGCGGCTGCGGGAAGGCGCGACCGCCGAGGCCGAGGCCCTCCTCGACCAGCGTGACCGGATGAGGAAGGAACTCGCCCGGGTCAACAAGGAGATCGGGGACCGGTCGCCGGGGAACGACCAGGAAGCGTCGGCGGACGACCGGAGGGCGTCGGCGAGCACCGAGTCGCTCTTCGCCCGCCGGGCCGAACTCAACTCACGGATCGCCGACTTCGACCAGCGCGCCGCGGAGGCCCGTACCGGAAACCCCCGGGTCATCGCCGGCACCCAGATCGTGGACGCCCCCCGCGCGGTGCGGCACTCCCTGCCCAGGTCCGTGGCGACCAACGCCGCGATCGGGCTCGTCCTCGGGCTCGTCGCCGGAATCGCGCTGGCCGCGGTCGGCGCGGTGGTGGCGGACCGCCCCGTACTGCGCCGGGAGATCGCCGCGAATCTGGGCGCCTCGGTCATCGCGGAGCTGCGCCGGGTGCCCCGCCGGCCGGGCTGGTGGCGGCAGCTGCGGCGGACCCGGGCGGCACGCGACCGGCTCACCGCGACCCTGGCCCGTACGGTACGCGGCTCCACGGAGCCCGTGTCGCTGCTGGAGCTGGGCTGTGCGCGCGGCACGGGCGCGATGGCCCTGGACCTCGCCGAGGCACTGGCGGCGGAGGGGCCGGTGGTCGTTGTCGACGGCCTGCCCGGCCCGGAACTCACCAAGATCCGCCGGAAGCCGGACGGCCCGGCCGTGGTCGGCGGCGAGGAGGTCGCGACCGTGCCCCACGACACCCGCCGGATCGGGGTCGGCTCGGTCGCGCCCGGCACGGCATGGACCGATCTCCGCTACCTCGGCGGCCGGACCGTGCTCGTCGTGCGGGCCGGGCACGGCAGCGCCGCATGGCTGCACACCGTGGCACGGCAACTCGCGGACCAGTCCATTCCGGTGATCGGTGTGGTGCTGATCGACCCCGATCCGCGGGACCGGACCGACGGCACGCTCTGGGACGGGCAGCACTTCGCGCTGCGTGGCCATGACGAGCGGTCGGCCCGGCAGAACGGAGCGGGCCGGCTGCGTACGGAGCTGCTGGCCCGGCAGAACGGTACGGGCCGGCTGCGGACGGAGCGGCTGTCGACGCCGGCCGCACCGGGCCCGGACAGCGACCAGGAGGCACGGTAGAACATGTGTGGCATCGCAGGCACGTACCGATGGCCGGACGGAAAGGCCGTGACCGACCGGCTCACCGACATCCTCGCCCACCGGGGTCCGGACGGGGCCGGCCGGTACAGCCACTCCGTCGGCGACGGCGAGGTGCACCTCGGGCACCGCCGACTGGCCATCATCGATCTGTCCGAGGCCGGCGCCCAGCCGATGGTCTCGGACGGCCTCGTCCTCACGTACAACGGCGAGCTGTACAACGCGCCCGAACTCCGTACCGAGCTGGCGGCCACCGGGGTGCGCTTCCGCGGCACCTCCGACACCGAGGTACTGCTGGAGGCCTGGCGGCGCTGGGGCACGGACTGTCTGCCCCGGCTGCGCGGCATGTTCGCGTTCGCGGTCTTCGACGAGCGGACCGGTGAGCTGGTGCTCGCCCGCGACCAGCTCGGCATCAAGCCGCTGTTCCTGCTCCGGCGCGGTACGGGCCTGATGTTCGCCTCCGAGCTGAAGGCCCTCGCCGCCGTCACCGGCGGATCGCTGGAGGTGGACCACGCGGCGCTGGTGGCCTCCCTGCTGTACTACTGGGTGCCGGACTCGCGCTGCGCCTTCCGTGAGGCGGAGAAGGTGCCGCCGGGGAGCTGGCTGCGGTGCCGGCCCGACGGCCGGGTGGAGCGCGGCCGGTTCTGGAACCTCCGGGAGGTCGCCGAGGAGGGCCGGGAGCGGGCCCGTAGCGGCGAGCTGCCGGACCTGGCCGCCATCGTCGAGGAGTCGAACCGTCGGCATCTGCTCTCCGACGTACCGGTGGCGACCTTCCTCTCCGGCGGGCTGGATTCCAGCTATCTGACCGCGCTGGCCGCCCGCCACCAGCCCGGGATCTCCGCGTACACGATCGGCTTCCGCGCCGAGGACGCCCGGTTCGAGGCGATGCCGGACGACCTGCGCTACGCCCGGCAGGTGGCCGAGCGGTTCGGGGTCGATCTGAAGGAGATCGAGATCGCCCCGCAGGTGCTCGACCTGCTGCCGAAGATGACGTACCACCTGGACGAGCCCATCGGCGACCCCGCCGCGATCAACACCTTCCTGATCTGCTCGGCCGCCCGGGAGGCCGGGGTCAAGGTGATGCTCTCGGGCATGGGCGCCGACGAGCTGTTCGCCGGGTACCGCAAGCACCTGGCCAATCTGCTCGCCGTGCGCTACCAGCGCGTCCCGGGGCCCCTGCGGCGCGGACTCTTCCAGGCCGTGGACCGGCTGCCGGTCGCCACCTCCCGCCGGGGGTTCCGGTCGGTCCGCTTCGCGAAGCGCTTCCTCTCCTTCGCCGGTCTGCCGGAGGAGACCGCGTTCCGGCGCAGCTACACCATGTACGACCAGGAGGAGCTGCTCGGCCTCATCAACCCGGACCTGGCCGGGACGGTCGACGACGTCCTGACCGAGCACGCCGACATCTACCACGACAACGACCTCGACGACTTCGTCAACCGCATGTGCCTGGGCGACGCCCGGATGTTCCTGCCGGGGCTGAACCTCGCCTATACGGACCGGTCGAGCATGGCCGCGTCGACCGAGGTACGGGTGCCGTATGTGGATGTCGAGGTGGTCAGGGCGGCGTTCGCCGTCCCCGGTGACCGCAAGATCGTCGGACGGCAGGGCAAGGCCGCCCTCAAGGAGGCGGCCACCTCGATCCTGCCCCGGGAGATCGTGTACCGGCCCAAGGGCCTCTTCAGCGCCCCGCTGCGCGCCTGGATGAGCCGGGATCTGGCGCCGCTGGTGCGCGAGGTGGTCAACGACGGTGTGCTCGTCCGTTCCGGCTTCCTGCGCCGTGAGGCGCTGGCGCGGATGGTCGCCGAGGACGCCGCCGGGCAGCGGGACTTCTCCAAGCATCTGTGGCATGTGCTGACCCTTGAGTACTGGTATCGCTCCGCCACCTCTGGCTCCGGCCAGAGCCGGGCGGCCTGAAGGCGTGGAAACAAGAGGAGCTCGGGTGAAACAGGTTGTGCAGAACTACAAGAGCGGCGAGCTGGCGCTGCTCGACGTGCCGGTGCCGGGGTGCAAGCCGGGCGGGGTACTGGTCCGGAGCGCCTTCTCGCTGATCTCCACCGGGACCGAGCTCATGAAGGTCTCCGAGGCCGGTATGTCGATGCTGGGCAAGGCCCGCTCCCGGCCGGACCAGGTGGCCAAGGTCATGCAGAGCGTGGCCACCAACGGGGTGCCCGCCACCTACCGCAAGGTGATGGGCAAGCTGGACTCCTACACCCCGCTGGGCTACTCGCTCTGCGGAGTGGTCGAGCAGGTCGGCCCCGGGATCGACGATGTGAAGGTCGGCGACCTGGTGGCCTGCGCCGGCAATGAGCACGCGCTCCACGCCGAGGTGAACTGGGTACCGAAGAACCTCTACGCCCGGGTGCCGGACGGCCTCGCGCCGAGCCACGCGGCCTTCGGCACCGTCGGGTCGATCGCGATGCAGGGCGTCCGCCAGGGCGAGCCGCACCTCGGCGACGTGGCCCTGGTCATCGGCCTCGGACTGATCGGGCAGCTGGTGGTGCAGCTGCTGACCGCCTCGGGAGTCCGGGTCATCGGCGTCGACCCCGATCCGTCGCGCTGCGATCTCGCCGCGCGGCTGGGCGCCGAGGCCTGCGGCGATCCCGCCTCCGCGGCCGTGGAGAGCGCCGTCGCCGAGATCACCGACGGCCATGGCGTGGACCAGGTGTATCTGGCCGCGGGCGGCGGCAGCAACCAGCCCGTCGAGCTGGCCGCCCGCCTCTGCCGGGACCGCGGCCGGGTGATCGACATCGGTAAATGCCGGCTGGACCTGCCGTGGAACGCGTACTACGAGAAGGAGCTGGAGGTCCGCTTCTCCCGCTCCTACGGCCCCGGCCGCTACGACCCGGAGTACGAGATCGAGGGCCGGGACTACCCGATCGGCTATGTGCGCTGGACCGAGCGCCGCAATCTGGCGTGCTTCCTCGACCTCCTCGCCCGGGGCCGGGTCGATGTGGAGCCCCTGGTCTCCCACATCGCCGACTTCGACGACGCCGTCGAGACCTACCGGAGCCTGAAGGAGGGCGAGCTGAAGGCCGTGGCGGTGCTCTTCCGCTACCCCGGCGCCGACGGGGAGACGGCCGGGGCGGAGCCCCCGGCGGTGGCCGTGCCCGCGGTGCGGCGCGGCGGCGGAGCGTCCACCCCGGCCCGGTCCGCCCAGGCGCCGGTGCGCCTCGGCTTCATCGGCGCGGGGAACTACGCGACCTCCATGCTGCTGCCGCATCTGGCCGGGCGGGACGGTGTCGAACTGTCCACGGTCGTCACCACGACGGCGCTCTCCGGGGTCAACGCCCAGCGGAAGTTCGGCTTCGCCGAGGCGACCACCGACCTCGACACCCTGCTCGGCGACCCGTCCATCGACGCGGTCTTCGTGGTCACCCGGCACAGCTCGCACGCGGCGCTGACCCGGAAGGCACTGCTCGCCGGCAAGGCGGTCTTCGTGGAGAAGCCGCTGGCGCTCACCGAGGAGGAGCTGGCCGGCGTCCTCACGACGGTCGAGGAGTCCGGCAACGACCGGCTCCAGGTCGGCTTCAACCGCCGGTTCGCGCCCCTGCTGCGGGAGGCCAGAAAGCGGTTCGGCGCCCGGACCGGCCCGGCGAGCCTCCGCTACCTGGTCAACGCGGGCCGGCTCGACCACGGCAGCTGGTACCTCCAGCAGAACACCGAGGGCTCACGCTTCGCCGGCGAGGGCGGGCACTTCATCGACACGGCGAGCTGGCTGCTCGCCGCCGACCCGGTCTCGGTGTACTCGGTCGCCACCTCCGGCAACGACGACCTCCAGATCGTCCTGGGCTACCCGGACGGGTCCACCGCCACCATCAGCTATGTCACCACCGGCCCGGCCGGCTTCCCCAAGGAGACCCTGGACCTGATCGCGGACGGCAAGGTGCTGCGGCTCGACGACTTCGTCCGTGCCTCGGTGTACGGTCCCCAGCGGTGGAACAGCCCCCGGCTGTCCAAGGCCCGTGACAAGGGCCAGCGCGCCGAGCTGGACGCCTTCCTCACGGCGGTCCGGACCGGCGGGCCGATGCCGGTGCCGCTGGAGTCACTGGTCGCCACCACGGCGGCCACCCTCGCCGTACGGACCGGCCTGGCCGCCGGCGCTCCGGTGACCCTGGCGGCGGCCCGATGACCACGAGCCCGGGCTGGTATCTGCGGCGGCTGTCCCGGATGGGCCCCCAGGAGATCGGCGGCCGGGTGGGCGACACCGTGCGCAGACGGCGGTGGCGGTCCGCCCTGCCCGACTGCCCGCGGGTGACCGGCGCCCGCTTCACCGCCGTCCTGCCCGCCGGGACGGTCGACGCGGTGCCACCGGACGCCGCGAAACGGCTCACCGCCGAGGCGGACCGGCTGCTGGCCGGCCATGCCGAGTACTTCGGGGTGGAACGCGACGACCTGACCGACCCGGACTGGTCCTACGACCCCAGGACCGGGCGCCGGGCCCCCTCCGGCTACGCCTTCGACGTGCCGTACCGCAGCGAGGACGCGGTCGGGGACATCAAGCAGATCTGGGAGCTGTCCCGGCACCACCACCTCACCGTGCTCGCCGCCGCCTACGCGGTCACCGGGGACGAGCGGTACGCCGAGCGCGTGGCCGGACACCTCCGGTCGTGGTGGGCGGCCAACCCGCCGCTGCGCGGGGTGCACTGGATCAGCGGCATCGAGCTGGGGATCCGGCTGCTCTCCTGGGTGTGGATCCGCCGGCTGCTCGACGGCTGGCCGGGCGCGGCCGGGCTCTTCGAGGGCAACCCCGTGGCGATCCACCAGATCTGGCACCACCAGCGCTGGCTCGCCGCCTTCCCCAGCCGGGGCTCCTCGGCGAACAACCACATCATCGCCGAGACCGCCGGGCAGGCCGCCGCGGCCTGTGCCTTCGACTGGTTCTCCGAATCGGCGCGCTGGCGGGACGACGCACTGCGCTCGCTGGACCGGCAGCTGCGGAGCAACACTTTCGGCTCCGGCCTCAACCGCGAGCTGGCCAGCGAGTACCACGGACTGGTCCTGGAGCTGGGCCTGGCCGCGGTGGCCGAGGCGGACACCGCCGGTGTGCCGGTCCCCGCCACCCTCCGGCTGGTACTGCTGCGCATGACCGACGCGCTCGCGGCCGTCGTGGACAGCCGGCTGCGGCCGCCGCGCCAGGGGGACGCGGACGACGGGCACGGTCTGGTCGTGGACGGCGCGGGCACCGACCGCTGGGCCTCACTGCTGGCCACCGGGGACGCCGTGTTCGGCCGGCTCGCCTGGTGGCCGGAGGTCACCGGCACCGATGTGCGCACCCCGCTGCTGGCCGCGCTCATCCGGCCCGGGGCACCGGCCGTGACCCGCCCGGCGGACCGGCCCGCCCACTTCGCCGACGCGGGGATGACCATCCTGCGCGGCCCCGGGGAGATCTGGTGCCGCTGCGACGGCGGCCCGCACGGCTTCCTCTCCATCGCCGCGCACGCCCACGCGGACGCGCTGTCCGTGGAGGTCCGGCACGACGGGGTCGATGTACTCGCCGACCCGGGGACCTACTGCTACCACGGGCAGCCCGAGTGGCGGCAGTACTTCCGGTCGACCCTCGGCCACAACACCCTGCAACTGGACGACGCCGACCAGTCGGTCTCCGGCGGCCCGTTCCTGTGGACCCGGCACGCCCGCAGCCGGGTCCTGACCGCGGACACCTCCGAGGGGGGCACGGCCCGCTGGTGCGCCGAGCACGACGGCTATCCGGGCTCGGTGCACCGCCGCCGGGTGGAGCTGACCGCCGCGAGCCGGGAGCTGCGCGTGGTGGACGAGGTACGGGGCCCGCGCCGGGCCGTCCGCCTGGCGTTCCACCTCGGTCCTGCGATCACCGCGGAGCTGGTGGGGAACCGGGCGGAACTCACCTGGACCCGGGACGGCGAGGACCGCTCCGCGGAGCTGGAACTGCCCGACCGGCTCTGCTGGCGGGCGCATCGCGGGGAGACCGATCCACCGCTGGGCTGGTACTCCGCGGGCTTCGGGCGCAAGGAACCCACCACGACGCTGGTCGGCACCGGCTTCGCCGACGGCACCGCGCCGTCGGGGGAGTTCACCACCGTACTCAGGTTCCGCGGTTAGGGAGTTCTTGTGGATCAGGCCGGATCGACTCCGGAAGAGACGACCTGGGAGGGGGACGGGTGGGGATCACATGGCGTAACTGGGCGTTGCCGGCGGCGGCGCCGGCACTGCTGGCGAGCGGCTGTGTGAGCACACAGGGCGCCCCGGCGGAATCGGCCGCCACGCCCTCCACCTCCGTGGCCCGGGTGTGCGCCGAGCCCGTGGCCGGGCCGGCGAAGGCGCCGCCGGGCGCGGTGACGGTCGACCCCGCGGTCGTCGGCGACCTGGCGGCGAAGACCCGGAACAGCCCCCCGGCCACCACCTTCTGGCTCCGGCCGGGCAAGCACCGGCTGGAACCCGGCCGCTACGCCCAGGTCGTCCCCAAGAAGGGGAACCGCTACCTCGGCGCGCCGGGCGCGGTGCTCGACGGCCGCAGGACCAACCAGTACGCGTTCGGCGGTGCCGCCCCCGATGTCACCATCCGCCATCTGACCGTGCAGCGCTTCGTCGCGCCGCACAACGAGGGCGTGGTCAACCACGACTCGGCCGACGGATGGGTGATCGAGCACGCGACGATCCAGCACAACTCCGGCGCCGGGCTGATGGCCGGTGCCCGTCAGCAGGTCCGTGCCAGCTGTCTGCGCGGCAACGGCCAGTACGGCATGAACGCCTACAAGGCCTCCGGCGGGGTCAGGGACCTGGTGGTCGAGGGCAACGAGATCGTGGGCAACAACACCGACGACTGGGAGCGGCGGCGGCCGGGCTGCGGCTGCACCGCGGGCGTCAAGTTCTGGGCCGTCGACGGTGCGGATGTACGGGGCAACTGGGTGCACGACAACCGCGGGGCCGGGCTGTGGGCGGACACCAACAACAACGACTTCCGCATCGAGGGCAATGTGCTGGACGCCAACGACGGTGCCGCGCTGATCTATGAGACCAGCTACAACGCGGTCATCCGGAAGAACATGATCCGGCGGAACAACTGGGTCGAGGGCCGCAAACACGCCGACGGCGGCGACAGCTTCCCGTACGCGACCCTCTATCTCTCCGAGGCCGGCGGCGAACCACGGATCCCGGCCCGTACGGACCGGATCGAGATCCACCGGAACGTGCTGGAGAACAACTGGTCCGGCATCACCCTGTGGGAGAACGCCGACCGGTTCTGCAACAGCCCCGCCAACACCTCGTCCGGTGTGTGCACCCTGCTCGTCAAGGACCCCGACCGCTGCGCGCGGCCGGCCATCGCCACCGCACCCCTCTACACCGACTGCCGGTGGCGGACCCAGCGGGTGGAGATCCACAGCAACCGCTTCGTGCTGGACAAGTCCGTCGTCGACTGCACAGTGAAGTGCGACCGCATGGCGGTGCTGGCCAACTACGGCACCTATCCGGACTGGTCGCCGTACCACGGTGAGGGGGTGGCCCGTGCCATCACCCACCGGCAGCGGAACCGCTGGCACGACAATGTCTATCTCGGGCCGTGGAAGTTCGTCGCCCACGATCCGAGCCGGGTGCTCGACTTCGGACAGTGGCAGGTCACGCCCTATACGCAGGACGCGGGCAGCACCTTCGACCCCCGGGCCGGTGGTTGAGATGGGCGGCGAGCCGCGGCGGGACGGCCCGCCGGAGGGACCGGACACGGCCGGACCGCACACAGCCGGACCGCACACAGCTGGATCGGATACGGCCGGATCGGATACGGCCGGATCGGATACGGCGGGACCGAACACAGCGGGACCGCAGCCCGTCACCGTGCCCAAGGCGGTCGGGGTCGTCTGGGGCCTGCTGATCCTCAACACCCTCGGCTCCGCCGGGGCGGAGACCATCATCCCGCTGCCCCGCTCCCTCATCCAGATGGTCACCATGGGCGCCCTGGTCGCCGCGTTCGCGCTGGCACTGGCGCTCAACCCCCGGCTGCGCATCCGGCCCAGCTCCTATGTGCTCCTGCTCACCCTGCTGCTGGTGCCGAGCGTGATCTCCAGCCTGCGGCTGGAGTCCGGGTTCGGCGCGCTCTTCCGCTGCTTCCGGCTCTCCCTCTTCGTCGGCACCCTGTGGCTCCTCAGCCGCTGGTGGGACGGTAGACCGACCTTTGTCCGGCACCACATCCGGATGTACTTCGCGGTCCTCGGGTCGGTCGCCGCCGGCGCGGTCGTCTCGCCGGGCGCGGCCCTGCCCGATCTCTACGGAGGGCGGCTGGTCGGCGCGCTCTGGCCGCTCACCCCGCCGCAGATCGGCCAGTACGCCGCGGTGATCATCGGGCTCACCGTGCTGCTCGCCCTGGGCCGGCGGACCACCGGGGCCGGCGCGGCGGTGATCATCGTGCCGTCCTTCGTCCTGCTCGCGCTGACCCATACCCGGACGGCCACGATCGGCCTGCTCGGCGGGCTGGTGCTGGCGATCGGCTCGCTGATTCTGACCAGCTCCGCCGCCCGCCGGTTCTTCGCCTGGACGGTGGTGTGCGCCACGGTGGCCGCGGTGGCGTTCAGCTCCGCCGTGCAGACCTGGTTCCTGCGCGGCCAGAGCCAGGAGAACTTCTCCAACTTCACCGGCCGGGCCAAGGTCTGGGACGCCCTGCTGGCGGCCCGCCGGACGACCTCGGAGCATCTGTTCGGCGCGGGCCTGGGCGACAAGTCGTACGGCGGGCTGCCGATCGACAACAGCTGGCTGGCCGTCTACCACGAGCAGGGTCTGACCGGCGCCGTCATCGTGGCGGCGATCATCATCGTGCTGGGCGGCGTCGCCCTGCTGCGGCCACCGTCGCTCTCGCGGGCCTGCGCGATCTTCCTGATCAGCTACTGCGCCATCGCCTCGTACACCGAGGCCGGGCTGGGCGACGCCTCGCCGTATCTGCTGCATCTGGCCGTGGCCGCCTCACTGCTGGCGGCACCTGCCACGGCCGCGCCGCCCGCGCCGCCCGGCCTTCCGCGACGACGTCTCCCGCGCTGGGCCCGGGGAACGGAGATGACCTGACCATGCACATCCTCGTGGTGCACAACCGCTACTCCTCGGCACAGCCGAGCGGCGAGAACAATGTTGTCGACCAGGAGGTGGGGCTGCTGCGCGCGGCCGGCCACCGGGTCGAGCTGTTCGAGCGGCGCAGCGACGACATCGCCACCCGGTCCCTGCCGGGCAAGGTCGCGGTGCCGCTGCTCGTGCCATGGAACCCGGCGGTCCGCTCGGAGCTGGCCGGCCGGCTCCGCGGCGAGCGGCCGGATGTGGTCCATATCCACAATGTCTTCCCGCTGCTGTCGCCCGCGGTGCTGGCCGCCTGTGCCGACGCGGGTGTGCCCGCCGTCGCCACGCTGCACAACTACAACCAGATCTGCCCACCCGGCACCCTCCAGCGGGACGGCCGGCCGTGCACCGAGTGCGTCGGCTCGGGGCCGCTGCCCGCCGTCCGGCACGGCTGCTACCGGAACTCCCGGCTGGCGACGGTGCCGCTCGCGGTCAGCCTGTCGGTCAACCGGCGGCGCTGGTGGTCCGGTGTGGAGCGGTTCTTCTGCATCTCGGCGGCGCAGCGTGATGTCCTGGTACGGGGCGGTATGCCGCCCGAGCGGCTGGCG
This sequence comes from Streptomyces sp. NPDC000594, assembly GCF_040299965.1. Lineage (NCBI taxonomy): Bacteria > Bacillati > Actinomycetota > Actinomycetes > Kitasatosporales > Streptomycetaceae > Streptomyces > Streptomyces sp. NPDC000594. The sequence goes on from NZ_JBEPCY010000001.1 coordinate 635,604, forward strand.
GTCAAGCACAACTTCGTCCCCGACCCCCAGGACCGCCGGACGGGACCCGGCGAGTACGTCCTCTACCTCGGCCGGCTCGCGGAGGCCAAGGGGGTGCGGCTGCTCATGGCCGCCTGGGACGAGATCACGGCGGGCGGTGGTGTGGGCGTGCCGCTGGTGATCGCCGGCGCGGGGCCGCTGGAGCCGGAGGTGACCGCCTGGGCGGCGGGCCGGGAGGACGTGCGGTATGTCGGCCTGTACGACCCGGAGGAGTGCCGGCGGGCCATCGCGCGAGCGGTCGCCGTGGTGGCTCCCTCGACCTGGCTGGAGGCGTTCGGCCTGGTGGTCGTGGAGGCGATGGCGGCGGGCGTCCCGACCGTCGCCGCCGGTCACGGCGCCTTCGTCGAACTGGTCGAGGACGGGGTGACCGGGCTGCTGCACCAGCCGGGCGAGCCCGCCTCGCTCGCGTCCTGTCTGCGCCGGATCGCGGGCGAGCCGGCCCGCAACCAGGAGATGGGCCAGGCGGCCCGGCGCCGGTACGAGTCGGGCTTCAGCCCGGCCGTCGGCCTGGAGCGCCTGGTGGATGGATACCGCACCGCGATGGCGGGTCGGTCCGGCGGCGGGGACAGCCCGCCGCCGGTGAAGGACGGAAGCACTGGCTCGCGGCGGGGGAACCCGCGCGGGCAGGGATGGGGCAGTCAATGACAGAATGCCGACTCTGCGGCTCGGCGGCGCTGGTCAGCGTGGTCGATCTGGGAGCGACCCCGCCGTGCGAGAGTTTCCTCGCCGCGGACCAACTGGACCAGCCGGAGCCCGCGTACCCGCTGCATCTGCGGGTGTGCACCGACTGCTGGCTCGCGCAGATCCCTCCGCTGATCACCCCGGAGGAGACCTTCACCCAGTACGCGTACTTCTCCTCGTACTCGACCTCCTGGGTGGAGCACGCCCGCACCTTCGTCGCCGACGCCGTACAGCGGCTGGAACTCGGCCCCGACTCCTCGGTGGTCGAGGTCGCGAGCAACGACGGATATCTGCTGAGGCATCTGGTGGACCGGGGGATCCGCTGCCTCGGCATCGAGCCGTCGGTGAATGTCGGGGCCGCGGCGCGGGAGGCGGGTGTGCCCACGCTCACCGCGTTCCTGGACCCGGCCACCGGCGCCGCCGTCCGCGCCGAGCACGGCCCGGCGGACCTGGTCGTGGCCAACAATGTGTACGCGCACATCCCCGATGTGGTCGGGTTCACCCAGGGGCTGCGGGCGCTGGTCGCCGACGACGGCTGGGTCTCCATCGAGGTACAGCATCTGCTGACCCTGATCGAGCAGAACCAGTACGACACGATCTACCACGAGCACTTCCAGTACTACACGGTCGCGTCCGCGATCCGGGCGCTGGCGAGCGGGGGACTCACCCTCGTGGACGTCGAGCTGCTGCCCACCCACGGCGGCTCCATCCGGCTGTGGGCCCGGCCGGCCGAGGTGGCGGGCGAGCCCTCCCGGAGGGTGGCCGACGTACTGGACCGGGAGAAGTCCGCCGGGCTCCAGGAGCTGTCCGGGTACACCGAGTTCTCCGCCCGGGTGGCCAAGGTACGCCGGGACCTCCTGCGGTTCCTCATCGAGGCGGCCGAGCGCGGTGAGACGGTCGTCGGCTACGGCGCCCCGGGCAAGGGCAACACCCTGCTCAACCACTGCGGCATCCGGCCCGACCTGCTCCCGTACACGGTCGACCGCAACCCCTACAAGCACGGCAGATTCACCCCGGGCACCCGCATCCCGATCCTGTCGCCCGAGCAGATCGGCACCGACCGGCCGGACTATGTCCTCGTCCTCCCCTGGAACCTCCGCGACGAGCTGGTCGAGCAGCTGTCCTTCGTCCACGCCTGGGGCGGCCGGCTGGTCTTCCCCATCCCGGAACTGAGCATTGTCGAGATCACCGCATGAGAGATCACCCCATGAAGGCTCACGGCATGAAGGTTCACAGCATGAGAGAGGTCACCGTATGAAGGTCGTCCTGTTCTGCGGCGGGTACGGGCTGCGGATGCGCAGCGGATCCGCCGACGACCTGCCCAAGCCCATGGCGATGGTCGGCGAACGACCTCTGATCTGGCATGTCATGCGCTACTACGCGCACTTCGGGCACACCGAATTCATCCTGTGCCTCGGCTACGGCGCCCACCACATCAAGAACTTCTTCCTCACCTATGAGGAGACGACCTCCAACGACTTCGTGCTGCGCGACGGGCGGACCGAGCTGCTGTCCACCGATATCGCCGACTGGACGATCACCTTTGTGCAGACCGGCATCGAGTCACCGATCGGGGAGCGGCTCCGCCGGGTACGGCACCATCTGGACGGCGACGAGATGTTCCTCGCCAACTACGCCGATGTCCTCACCGACGCCCCGCTGCCGGAGATGATCGACCAGTTCACCCGGCGCGACGCCGGGGCGTCGATGATGGTGGTACCGCCGCAGTCCTCGTTCCACTGTGTGGATCTGGGCGAGGACGGCCTGGTCGGCGGCATCACCGCGGTGAGCGACCTGCCGCTGTGGGAGAACGGCGGCTACTTCGTGCTCCGCCAGGAGGTCTTCGACCACATCCCGGAGAACGGGGACCTGGTCGCCGACGGCTGCGCCGGGCTGGCCAAGAGCGGCCGGATGGCGGCGTACCAGCACCGCGGCTTCTGGAAGCCGACCGACACCGTGAAGGAGCGGGCCGCGCTCGACGCCGCCTACGTCCGGGGCGACCGCCCGTGGGCCGTCTGGGAGAGGGACGGCGCGGGGGCGGTACCCGGCGGCGGGAACCGGGCCGGAGCGACCGCGTGATCCGTCTCGGAACCGGGCGCCCGGACAGGATCGTCGCGGTGGGCGCGCACTGCGACGACATCGCCATCGGCGCCGGCGGCACCCTGCTGACGATCTGCCTCGCCCGGCCGGGCATCCGGGTCGACGCCCTGGTCCTCTCCGGCGGTGGCGGCGAACGGGAGCAGGAGGAGCGGGCCGCGCTCGCCGCCTTCTGCCCCGGCGCCGACCTGCGGCTGACCGTGCTCAAACTGCCGGACGGCCGGCTGCCGGCCCACTGGGACGAGGCCAAGGCCGCCGTCGAGGAACTGCGCGCCCGCACCGAGCCCGAACTGGTCCTCGCCCCCCGTACCGAGGACGCCCACCAGGACCACCGGGGCCTGGCGAAGCTGATGTCCACCGCCTTCCGCGACCACCTCGTCCTCGGCTACGAGATCGTCAAATGGGACGGCGATCTCGGCCGGCCCACGGCGTACCAGCCGCTGTCGCCGGAGACGGCCGAACGGAAGGTGCTGCTGCTCCAGGAGCACTACCCCTCACAACGGCACCGGCCCTGGTACGACCGGGAGGCCTTCCTCGGCCTGGCCCGGATCCGTGGCATCGAATGCCATGAGCGCTACGCCGAGGCGTTCGCCGTCACCAAACTCACTCTCGATCTGGGGAAATGAACTGTGCGCGTACTGCTGACCGGACATCAGGGCTATCTGGGCACCGTGATGGCCCCGGTGCTCGCCGCCGCCGGCCATGAGGTCGTCGGCCTGGACGCCGGCCTCTTCGCCGACTGCGTCCTGGGCCCCAAGCCCGCGGACCCGCCGGGACACCGGGTGGACCTGCGCGACATCACCGCCGAACAGGTGGCCGGGGTGGACGCCGTGATCCACCTGGCCGCGCTCTCCAACGACCCGCTGGGAGCGCTGGCACCGGACCTCACCTACGACATCAACCACCACGCCTCCGTACGACTGGCCCGGCTGGCCCGCGACGCCGGGGTACGGCGCTTCCTGTACGCGTCCACCTGCTCGGTCTACGGCGCCGCCGGCGGTGGCGACCTGGTGACCGAGGACGCCCCGCTGCGCCCGGTGACCCCGTACGCGGAGTCCAAGGTACGGGTCGAGGACGACCTGCACGCGCTCGCCGACGGCGACTTCACCCCGGTGTACCTGCGCAATGCCACCGCCTTCGGCTACTCACCCCGGCTGCGCGCCGACATCGTGCTGAACAACCTGGTGGGCCACGCACTCCTGACCGGAGAGGTCCTGGTCCTCTCCGACGGCACCCCCTGGCGCCCGCTGGTGCACGCCGCCGACATCGCCCAGGCCTTCGCCGCCGCGCTGACCGCGCCGCGGGAAGCCGTGCACGACCGCGCGTTCAACATCGGCAGCGAGATCAACAACGTCACCGTCGCCGAGATAGCCGAGCAGGTCGCCGAGGCGGTGACCGGCGCGAAGGTGGTGATCACCGGGGAGAACGGGGCCGACCCGCGCTCGTACCGGGTGGACTTCTCCCGCTTCCACGCCGCGATCCCCGGCTTCGCCTGCGCATGGACGGTGAAGCGGGGCGCGCTCGAACTCGCCGACGCCTACCGGGAGCACGGGCTCACCCAGGAGGACTTCGAGCGGCGCTTCACCCGGCTGGCCGTGCTGCGCACCGCGTCCGAGACCGGCGCCGTCGACGACACCCTGCGGTGGCGCCGATGACCACGGTCGGCGAGGAGATGCACCAGCTGGTGGAGCGGCTGTACCCGCTCTGCCGGAGCATCACCGGCGACGGTGTGCGCGCCACCCTGGAGATCGTCGGCGAGTACCTCCCCCTGCGGGTGCACGAGGTCCCGACCGGGACCCAGGTCCTCGACTGGACGGTGCCACAGGAGTGGAACATCCGGGACGCGTACATCGCCGCCCCCACCGGCGAGCGGGTCGTCGACTTCGCCGCCTCCAGTCTGCATGTGCTCGGCTACAGCGTGCCGGTGTCGGCGACCATGCCCCTGGCGGAGCTGCGCGAACATCTGCACACCCTGCCGGACCACCCCACCTGGGTGCCCTACCGCACCAGCTACTACCGGCCGGAGTGGGGGTTCTGCCTGGCCCAGGAGACCCTGGACGCACTGCCGGACGGCGAGTACGAGGTACGCGTCGACTCCACCCTCGCCGACGGCCATCTCACCTACGCCGAGCATGTGATCCCCGGGCAGGTCCCCGACGAGGTGATCGTCTCCTGCCATGTCTGCCACCCGTCACTGGCCAACGACAACCTGGCCGGTGTCGCGGTGGCGACCTTCCTGGCCCGGGCGCTGGCGGAGAGAACACCCTGGTACACCTACCGGTTCCTGTTCGCGCCCGGCACCATCGGCGCGATCACCTGGCTGGCCCGCAACGCGGAGCGGGTGGACCGCGTCAAGCACGGGCTGGTGCTGGCCTGCGCCGGTGACCCGGGCCGGCTGACCTACAAACAGAGCAGGCGCGGCGACGCCGAGATCGACCGGGTGATGCGGCACACCCTGCTCGCCACCGACCGCCCGCACCACATCAACGAGTTCACCCCGTACGGCTACGACGAGCGGCAGTTCTGCTCACCCGGGTTCGATCTCGGCGTGGGCTCGCTCAGCCGGACCCCGTACGCCGGCTACCCCGAGTACCACACCTCGGCCGACAACCCGGACTTCGTCTCCCCGGAGGCGATGGCGGACACCCTCGACGTCTGCCGCGAGGCCTTCGCCGTACTCGACCGCAACCGGCGGTACCTCAACCTCAGCCCCTACGGCGAACCACAGCTCGGCCGGCGCGGACTGTACGACTCCCTCGGCGGCCGCAGCGACGCCAAGCAGGCCCAGCTGGCCATGCTCTGGGTGCTCAGCCTCTCCGACGGCGAACACAGCCTGCTGGATGTCGCCGAGCGGTCCGGGCTGCCGTTCGACACCGTCGCCGCCGCGGCCGACGCCCTGCACGGCGCCGGGCTGATCAAGGCGTGACACCGATGACCACCGAGAAGGAGAAGGCGACGACCCCGGCGGCCCGGCCGACCGCCCGGCGCGCCATAGCCGGCCGGCTGTCCTGGGGCCTGGCCGACCAGGCCGTCTGCAGCATGACCAACTTCGCGGTGGGCATCTATGTGGCACGCTCGCTGGGACTGGCCGCGTTCGGCGTGTTCAGCCTGGCCTGGGTGACCTACGGCGTGGTGCTCGGGGTCTCCCGAGGGCTGGCCACCGACCCGCTCGTGGTCCGCTTCAGCGGTGTGCCGACCGCGTCCTGGCGCGCGGCGGCGGCCCGGTCCTCCGGTACCGCGCTCGGCGTCGGTGTCGCCTTCGGCGCGCTGTGCCTGATGGCCGGGCCGGCCATCGGCGGCAGCGTGGGGGCCGCCTTCACCGCGCTCGGTGTCATCCTGCCGGGACTGCTGCTCCAGGACGCCTGGCGGTACTCGTTCTTCGCCGCCGGCACCGGGCGGAAGGCCTTCGCCAACGACCTCCTGGGGGGCCTCGCGCTCATCCCGGCCATGGTGGTGGCGGACCGGGTGGGCAGCGTGGCCGCCTTCGTCCTCGCCTGGGGCACGGCCGCCTCGGTGGCCGCCCTGTACGGCTGCCTCCAGTCCGGCATCCGGCCCCAGCTCACCGGAGCCCGCGCCTGGCTGCGCGAGCAGCGCGACCTCGGCTACCGGTATCTGGTCGAGAACGTCGGCGTCAGCGGCGCGGCCCAGCTGCGGGCGTACGGCCTCGGCCTGATCGTCGGGGTCAGTGCGGTGGGCGTGATCCGGGGCGCCGAACTGCTGCTCGGCCCGTTCCTCGCCGTACTCATGGGGCTGTCGCTGGTCACCGTCCCGGAAGCGGCACGGGTCCTGCGGCACGCCCCCCACCGGCTGGGCAGATTCTGCCTGCTGCTCGGCGGCGGGCAGGCCGCCGCCGCACTCCTCTGGGGCGCGGCACTGCTGCTGGTGCCCGACCGGGCCGGCGCGTTCGTGCTCGGCGGCGTCTGGCACTCCGCATCGGAGCTGATCGTCCCGGCCGTACTCGGCGTCGCGGGCGCCAGCCTCGGCACCGGCGCGGCGGCCGGGCTGCGCGCGCTCGCCGCCGCCCGGCGCAGCCTGCGCTGCCAGCTCTTCGCCTCCGCCTGCTATGTCGGCGGCGGGCTCGGCGGAGCGGCCGCCGCCGGCACGGTCGGCTCCGCCTGGGGCGTGGCCGCCGCGACCATCAGCGGCTCGGCCGTGTGGTGGCTCCAGCTGCGGGCCGCCCTGCGCGAGCACCACCAGAACCACATCCGTGAAGTGAGGACACCATGACCGCCCAACCCCGGCTGAGTATCGGCCTGCCCGTCTACAACGGTGAGGAGTACCTCGCCGAGGCGCTCGAAGCCCTGCTCGGCCAGACCTACGAGGACTTCGAACTGGTCATCTCCGACAATGCCTCGACCGACGGGACCCAGGAGATCTGCCGCCGGTACGCCGCCCGGGACCCGCGCATCCGGTATCTGCGGCTGCCCCGGAACATCGGCGCCGCGCCGAACCACAACTTCGTCTTCACCGAGTGCCACGGCGAGCTGTTCAAGTGGGCCTCCCACGACGACCTGTACGCCCGGGACCTGCTGCGCCGCTGTGTGGAGGCGCTGGACGAGCGGCCGGAGGTCATCCTCGCCCATGCCGACCAGGCGGTCATCGACGGCGACGGGCGGGTGAAGGTGCCGTACGACTACGGGCTCGCCACCGCCTCGCCGCATGCGCCGGAGCGCTTCCGCAGCATGCTCTTCGAGCCCGGCGGCGACGACTTCTACGGGGTGATGCGGGCCGATGTGCTGCGCCGGGTGAAGCCGCATGACAGCTACCACCACGCGGACCGCACCTTCGTCGCCGAGATCACCCTGCACGGGCCCTTCCACCAGGTGCCGGAGCTGATGTACTTCCGCCGCGACCACCCCACCCGCGCCGAGCGGGCGAACCCGGGCAAGCGCTCCCGGTGCGTCAATCTGGACCCCCGCCGGGCGGGCCCGCTGCACCCCACGCCCCGGCTGCTCGCCGAGTACCTCTGGGGCTTTGTCTCGGCGATCCGGCGGGCGCCGCTCTCCCCGGCCGACCGGCGCGCCTGCTACCGCCATCTGGCCGCCTGGATGACCAGCCGGGTCCGGCCGGGCGCCGGCGAGCGGGTCGAGGACCGCGCCCCGGTCGACCCGGACCGGATCACCGTCTCCGTCGACGCCCTCGTCGCCGGCCGGGAAGGCAGGCAGGCATGAGCCCCGCGTACGGGACTCCGGTACGTGTCGGGGTGTTCGGCCTGCTCGGCTCCGGCAATCTCGGCAACGACGGTTCGCTCGAAGCCGTCCTCGGATATCTCCGCGCCGAGCACCCGGAGGCGCCCGTGGACGCGCTCTGCGGCGGACCCGAGGTCGTCACGGCCCGGTACGGGATCCCCGCGACGCGGCTGCACTGGTACCGGGGCGAGTACCGGACCGCGTCACGCGCGCGTGCGGTCGTGGGGAAGGGCCTGGGTAAACTCGTCGATGTCTTCCGTACCGCCGCCTGGGTGCGCAGGCACGATGTGGTGATCGTGCCGGGCATGGGCGTCCTGGAGGCCACCCTGCCGCTGCGGCCGTGGGGCTTCCCGTACTCGCTCTTCCTGCTCTGTGCGACCGGCCGGCTCTTCGGCACCCGGGTCGCGCTGGTCAGCGTCGGCGCCGCCGCGATCAGCAGCCGGCCCACCCGGGCCCTGGTGCGCCGGTCGGCGCGGCTGGCCACCTACCGGTCGTACCGGGACACCCTGTCCCGCGACGCGCTGCGGGCGATGGGCGTGGACACCACGCACGACGAGGTCTACCCGGATCTCGCGTTCTCCCTGCCGGCGCCGCAGGCCGGCCCGGAACCGGGTGCGCCGGGCACGGTCTGCGTCGGCGTCATGGCCTTCCACGGCGGCGACGACGACCGGGCCCGCGCCGACGAGATCCACCGGCGCTACCTCGACGGGACGATCCGCTTCGTCCGCACGCTGGCCGAGGAGGGCCGACCGGTCCGGCTGGTCACCGGCGACGGGGTCGATGTGCCGGTGGTCGCCGCGATCCTGGACGCGGTGGACTCACCGCTGGTCACCGCCGCCGAGACGGCCTCACTGGCCGATCTGACACGGGAGATGGCGGTCGCCGACACCGTGGTGGCGACCCGCTACCACAATCTGATCTGCGCGCTGAAGGCCGGCACACCGACGCTCGCGCTCAGCTACGCGGCGAAGAGCGACGCGCTCATGGCCCAGATGGGTCTGGAGGCGTACTGCCACCCGGCGCGCGAGGTCGACGCCGACCGGCTGCTCGAACAGTTCCGGGCGCTGGAGCGGAGTTCGGCGGAGCTGCGGCGGACCCTCGCCGAGCGGAACCTCGCCGCCGCCCGGCGCCTCGACCACCAGTTCACCGCCCTGACCCGAGCCCTGTTCCCGGCGACCGCCCCCACCCACGCCCTGCGGGAGACCTCATGAAGGTGACCGGAATCCCGGCGATCACCGGCGCTTACCTCTTCGAACCCACGCCGTACGCCGACGAACGCGGCTTCTTCTGCCGTACCTTCGACGCCGATGTGATCCGCTCGGTCGGCCTCGACCCCGACCTCTTCGTCCAGGACAGCGTCTCCCGCTCGGTGCGGGGTGTCCTGCGCGGCCTGCATCTGCGCTCCGGAGCGGGCGAGGCCAAGCTGGTGCGCTGCTCGTACGGGAGGATCTTCGACGTCTTCGTGGATCTGCGGCCGGACTCGCCGACCTATCGCAACCGGGCCTCCTTCGAGCTGTCCGGCGAGACACAGCGGACCCTCTACATCCCGGCGGGGTGCGCGCACGGCTTCCAGGCGCTGACCGACATCGCCGATGTCTCGTACCGCATCGACCGCCCGCACGACCCGGCCGAGGACGTGACGATCGCCTTCGACGACCCGGAGCTGGCCATTCCGTGGCCGCTGCCGGCCGTCTCGATGTCCCAGCGGGACCGGGATGCGCCGAGCCTCGCCGAGGCCCTGAAGCACGCCGAGGTCCTGAAGCACCAGGAGAAGTGAGATCCGCATGGACACCGAAGAGTTCTCCCTGCCCCGGTCGCGCCAGGCGAACGAGCGGCTGCACGCCCTGATCCCGGGGGGCGCGCACACCTACGCCAAGGGCGACGACCAGTACCCCGAGGACCTGGCCCCGGTCATCAGCCACGGCCGTGGCGCCCATGTGTGGGACATCGACGGCAACCGCTATATCGAGTACGGCTCCGGCCTGCGGTCGGTCAGCCTCGGCCACGCCCACCCCCGGGTGAACGAGGCGGTGCGCCGGGAGATCGACCGGGGCGGCAACTTCGTCCGGCCGTCCATCGTGGAGGTCGAGGCGGCGGAGTGCTTCCTGGCCACCGTGCGGACCGCCGAGATGGTGAAGTTCGCGAAGAACGGCTCCGACGCCACCACCGCCGCGGTGCGGCTCGCCCGCGCCGTCACCGGGCGCCCGCGGGTGGCCATCTGCGGCGACCATCCGTTCTTCTCCGTCGACGACTGGTTCATCGGCACCACACCGATGACCGCCGGGATACCGGCGGCCACCAACGAGCTGACCGTGGCCTTCCCCTACGGGGATCTGGCCGCCACGGAGGAACTGCTCACCCGGTACCGGGACGAGGTCGCCTGTCTGATCCTGGAACCCGCCACCCACACCGAACCCCCGCCCGGCTACCTCGCCGGCCTGCGCGAGCTGGCCGACCGGCACGGCTGCGTACTGATCTTCGATGAGATGATCACCGGCCTCCGCTGGTCCGAGGCGGGCGCTCAGGGGCTGTACGGGGTCGTCCCCGACCTCTCCACCTTCGGCAAGGCGCTGGGCAACGGGTTCGCCGTCTCCGCGCTGGCCGGGCGCCGCGACCTCATGGAGCGGGGCGGGCTGCGCGACTCCCGTGAGCGGGTGTTCCTGCTGTCCACCACCCACGGCGCGGAGACCCACGCACTGGCCGCCGCGACGGCCGTACTCACCACCTATGCCGAGGAGGGCATCACCGCGCGGCTGCACGCCCTCGGCGAGCGGCTGGCCGCCGGTGTCCGCGAGGCCGCCGCCGGGATGGGCGTCGGCGACCATGTCGTCCTCCGGGGCCGGGCCAGCAATCTGGTCTTCGCCACCCTCGACGAGAACCGGCGGCCCTCGCAGGCGTACCGCACCCTCTTCCTGCGCCGGCTCCTCGCGGGCGGGGTGCTCGCCCCGTCGTTCGTGGTGAGCAGCGCGCTGGACGACACCGACATCGACCGCACCGTCGAGGTGGTGGCCGAGGCGTGTGCGGTGTACCGGAAGGCGCTGGACGCCGCCGACCCCACCCCCTGGCTGGGCGGGCGGCCGGTCAAGCCCGTCTTCCGCCGCCTGGCGTGAGGTGATGTCAGCGGCGCTCCCGCCGGCCGGCGTCGGCCGTCCGGTCGACCAGCCACGCGGTTGCCGGTACCACCGCCAGCGCGGTGCCCCAGCCGCCGAGGACATCGGTCGGGTAGTGGGCGCCCAGGGCGACCTGGGCCCATCCCATGGCCGCGCCGGCGACCAGCGCCGCGGCGAGTACCAGGACCGTGCCGGCCGTCCTGCCGAGGCCGAGCCGGCCGGCCGTGAGCAGCGCCACCATCAGGGCGAGTGCGGTGAGGAAGGCGGTGTGCCCGCTCGGGTAGGACAGGTGCTCGCCGTGGATGGTGCGTCCCACCAGGGGCTTGAGCAGCTTGGTCGCCCCCACGGCCAGCCCGGTGCCGACGACGACGAGCACCGCCGCGCGGGGTCGCCGCCGCAGCAGACACCCTGTCACGGCGGCCACGACCAGGATCGCCGCTCCGGCGGGCTCCGCCAGGAAGTCGATCGCCAGCGCGACGCGCCGCCACGGCGGCCGTACACCGTCCACCGCCGGCTGGATCCAGGTGTCCACGGCGCCGGGCCGGCCGTGGCCGGCGTACAGGACCCCGAGCAGGACGACCATCAGCGTGGCGAGGGCGGCGAGCGGCCCCAGCGACGCCCGCAGTGACGGGGGCAGCACCGAGGGCGTGGGACGTCCTGGGGCGGTTCGGGGGCGTAATCCTTCATCCGACCGGTGGGTGGTCATGAGTCAGCGGCTTCCTGTTCCCTCTGGTCCGGGCCCTCGTGAGGACTGCCCGCCACCCTAGCCAACAACGGGTCGCGGCAGACCGCCGTTTACCGCGTCGAGTCCTCCGTCCGCGCCGCCGTGGGAGACCGGTCCGGTGCCGGGCCGGTGAAGCGGCGGCGCCAGGCGAGGGCGACGTAGACGAGTCCGATGAGGACGGGGACCTCGATCAGGGGGCCGACGACGCCGGAGAGGGCCTGGCCGGAGGTGACGCCGAAGGTGGCGATGGCGACGGCGATGGCCAGTTCGAAGTTGTTGCCCGCCGCCGTGAACGCGAGGGTGGTGGTGCGGCCGTACGCCATCCCGAGCGCCTTGCCCAGGGCGAAGGTGCCGAAGAACATGATGGCGAAGTACACCAGCAGCGGCAGCGCGATCCGGGCGACGTCCCAGGGCTGGGAGGTGATCGTCCTCCCCTGGAGCGCGAAGAGGATCACGATGGTGAAGAGCAGCCCGTACAGCGCCCACGGTCCGATCCTCGGCAGGAACCGCGACTCGTACGCCGTCCGGCCCATCTTCCTCTCGCCGACCCTGCGGGTGAGGAACCCGGCGAGGAGGGGCACGCCGAGGAAGATGACGACATTGAGGGCGATCTCCCACATGGAGATGGAGAGCCGCTCCCCGTCGCCGAGGCCGAGCCAGCCGGGCAGCAGATCGAGGTAGAACCAGCCCAGCAGTCCGAACGCGAGCACCTGGAAGACGGAGTTGAGGGCGACCAGGACGGCGGCGGCCTCGCGGTCGCCGCAGGCGAGGTCGTTCCAGATGATGACCATGGCGATACAGCGGGCGAGACCGACGATGATCAGCCCGGTGCGGTACTCGGGGAGGTCGGGGAGGAAGATCCACGCCAGCGCGAACATCACCGCCGGGCCGACGACCCAGTTGACCACCAGGGAGGAGACCATCAGCCTGCGGTCGCCGGTGACCGCGTCGAGCCGGTCGTAACGGACCTTGGCCAGGACCGGGTACATCATCACCAGCAGGCCGAGTGCGATCGGCAGCGAGATGCCGCCGACCTCGATCCTCGCCAGCGCGTCGTTCATCCCCGGGATCAGCCGGCCAAGACCCAGGCCGGCGCCCATGGCGAGCAGGATCCACACCGCGAGATACCGGTCCAGGGTGGAGAGCTTGGCGACGATCGAGCCCCCGTCCGCCCCGTCCACTGCGTCCGCACCGCCCTGGGTGGTGGTTTCGGCGGCGGTCACGGGCAGGCCCGCTTCTTCTCGGCGGCGGTGCGCGCGGACTCGGCGAGCAGGGCGAACCTCCCCGACAGTGCGGCCAGTGCCTCGGGCCTGAGCCGGTAGTAGGTGAAGCGCCCGCACGGCTCCGTCTCCACCAGCCCCGCGTCCCGCAGGACCTTCAGATGGTTGGAGAGATTGGTCTGCTTGGCGCCGGTCTCCTCGACCAGGTGCGTCGTGCACAGCGTCTCCTTCGCCAGCAGATTCACGATCTGCCAGCGGAGCGGATCGCCGAGGATCCGCAACACATCGGTTTCGACTGAGGTCAGCATGGGGGCTGATACTGTCACATCACCACAGGCTGATACCAGCAGGTGCTGATGCGACAGGTGGCGCGGGCCACCGTGAGACAAGAAGGCGCCCATGCCCGAGACCCCCGGCCGCAAGCCGTCCGTCCTCTTTGTCTGCGTCCACAACGCCGGCCGCTCCCAGATGGCCGCCGCCTGGCTCGGTCATCTCGCCGGTGACCGCGTCGAGGTCCGCTCCGCCGGCTCCGCCCCGGGCGCCGCCGTCAACCCGGCCGCCGTCGCCGCCATGGCCGAGGTCGGCATCGACATCTCCGCCGCGACCCCGAAGATCCTCACCGTCGACGCCGTGCGGGAGTCGGATGTCTGCATCACCATGGGCTGCGGTGACACCTGCCCCGTCTTCCCCGGCAAGCGCTACCTCGACTGGACCCTCGAAGACCCCGCCGGGCAGGGCCTCGAAGCCGTCCGCCCCATCCGCGACGAGATCGAGCGCCGGGTACGACACCTTCTCCAAGAACTCCTGTAACTCCTGTAACTCCTGTAACTCACGGTCGACGGCGGTCAGCCCAGGCCGGGAAGGGCGGAGACGACCAGGTCGATCAGCTTGATGCCGACGAAGGGCAGCACAAGACCGCCGAGTCCGTAGATGGTCAGATTGCGGAGCAGCAGGTCATGGGCGGAGGCGGGGGTGTAGCGCACGCCCCGCAGGGCGAGCGGGATCAGCGCGACGATGATCAGCGCGTTGAAGATGATCGCCGAGGTGATGGCCGACGTCGGACTGTGCAGTCCCATGATGTTGAGCGCTTCCAGGCCCGGGTAGGCGCCGGTGAACATGGCGGGGATGATCGCGAAGTACTTGGCGACATCGTTCGTGATCGAGAAGGTGGTGAGGGCGCCCCGGGTGATCAGGAGCTGTTTGCCGATCTCCACGATCTCGATCAGCTTGGTGGGGTTGGAGTCCAGGTCGACCATGTTCCCGGCCTCCTTGGCGGCCGAGGTACCGGTGTTCATCGCCACGCCGACATCCGCCTGGGCGAGGGCCGGCGCGTCATTGGTCCCGTCGCCGGTCATCGCCACCAGCCTGCCCCCCTCCTGTTCCCGCTTGATGAGGGCCAGTTTGTCCTCGGGGGTGGCCTCGGCGAGGAAGTCGTCGACCCCCGCCTCCTCGGCGATGGCCCGCGCGGTCAGCGGATTGTCACCCGTGATCATGACCGTACGGATGCCCATGGCGCGCAGCTCCCCGAACCGTTCCCGGATGCCCTCCTTCACCACATCCTTCAGATGGATGGCGCCGAGGACCCGGGGGCCGTCCCGGTTGTCCACGGCGACCAGCAGAGGTGTGCCGCCGGCCGAGGCGATGGAGTCGGCGAACCACCGTGCCTCGGCGGGGACGGCACCGCCCCGCATCCGCACCCAGGCGATCACCTCGGTCGCCGCGCCCTTGCGGATCCGGTGTGCGGCGTTCTCCCCCCACCACAGATCGACCCCGCTCATCCGGGTCCGCGCGCTGAACCCCACGAACCTGGCCCGGCTCAGCTCCCCCTCGGCGGGCTCCGACAGCCCGTGCGCACGCCGGGCGAGGGCGACGATCGACCGGCCCTCCGGGGTCTCGTCGGCCAGCGAGGACAGCTGCGCCGCCCTGGCCAGGGACAGTTCGTCGACTCCTGGCAGCGGGAAGAAACCGGCCGCCTCGCGGTTGCCGAGGGTGATGGTGCCCGTCTTGTCGAGCAGCAGGGTGCTGATGTCGCCGGCCGCCTCGACGGCCCGGCCCGACATGGCGAGCACATTGCGCTGCACCAGCCGGTCCATGCCCGCGATGCCGATCGCCGAGAGCAGCGCCCCGATGGTCGTCGGGATCAGGGTGACCAGCAGCGCGACAAGAACCGTCATGGGCTGATCGGCACCCGCATAGGCGGCCATGGGCTGAAGGGCGAGGACCACCAGGACGAAGACACTGGTCAGAGCGGCCAGCAGGATGTTGAGCGCCAGCTCGTTCGGGGTCTTCCGCCGGGAGGCGCCCTCGACCAGGGCGATCATCCGGTCCATGAAGGACCGACCGGGGCGCGAGGTGACCCGTACGACGATACGGTCGGAGAGTACGGTGGTTCCGCCGGTGACACCGGAGCGGTCGCCGCCCGACTCCCGGATGACGGGCGCGGATTCGCCCGTGACGGCCGATTCGTCGACCGCCGCGACACCGTCCACGACCTCACCGTCCGCCGGGATCAGCGCACCGGCCTCCACGACGACGAAGTCGAAGGGCTGGAGATCGGTGGCGGCGACGGTCTCCGTCGCCGCGGCGGACAGCTGGGTGCCGATCCGCCAGTTGTCCCGCAGCCGCACCGCGACCATGTCCGTACGGGCCCGGCGCAGCGACTCCGCCTGGGCCTTCCCCCGGCCTTCGGCGACGGCCTCCGCGAGATTGGCGAAGATCACGGTCAGCCAGAGCCAGACACTGATCACCCAGGCGAAGACGGAGGGGTGGACCAGCGCGGACAGGGTGGTGAGAACCGACCCGGCGGCGACGACGAACAGCACCGGGTTCCTCGCCAGCGCCCGGGGACGCAATTTGTGCAGGGAGCCGGGGAACGACGTCAGCAACTGCACAGGGTCGAAGAGACCACTCGCCCCCCTGCGCCGGGCGGCCCGCCGACCGCCACCTCCCCCGCCGGGTGTGCGCGGCCGGGGAGCGGCCGGAGCCTTCTGGTGAGTGGCTGGAGACATGGCGGAGACCTTCTGATGGACGACGGCCACCCGCTTCCGGTGCGACCGGCGCGGGGGGCGTGGGGGAGCCGATCCGGCCCCGACCGGAGGGGAGCGCCGGCTGCCGTCATGCCACTGACGTGCGCGCCCTGGAGCGGCCGAAGGGGAATCTAGGCCCGGTGGGAGGGCCGGCGCGGTGACCCGCCCAGGAATTGACGGCCTCCTGACAGTGCGTCGGCCCCGGCGTCAAACCCCTGTCAAGAGAGGGGCGTCGGGCATCAGGGAGCCGTCAATCCGCCGCACGGGCGCCGGGGATCGGCCCGGAGCGGTACCCGGAGCCGGCCCGCCGTGCCCGCCTCCTTCCCGGGGTCCGCCCCGGGTCCTCCCCGGGGGCCCGCTCCGCCCCGCGCCCGCCGGAACCGCCGTGTAGGGGAGCCGTCAAGGACACGCCGACGTTCGTATGGGGTACGTCAAGGAGGCGCGGACCGGCCGGGGCAGGGGATTCCCTGGACCCGCACGGAGAGAAAGGCGGTACACCGGTGACCAGGGTGCTGGTGGTGGAGGACGAACCTCAGCTCGTACGGGCGCTTGAGATCAATCTGAGAGCGCGCCGGTACGAGGTGGACACCGCGCCCGATGGAGCCACGGCCCTCCGGCTCGCCGCCGAGGACTCCCCGGACATCGTCCTGCTGGACCTCGGGCTGCCCGATATCGACGGCATCGAGGTGATCAGGCGTCTCCGTGGCCGGAGCCGGGTACCGATCATCGTTGTTTCGGCCCGGCGGACCACCGAGGAGAAGGTCGAGGCGCTGGAGGCGGGGGCGGACGACTATCTCACCAAGCCGTTCGGCATGGATGAACTCGTGGCCCGGATCCGGGCGGCGGCCCGCCGCGCGGAGCGGGCGTCCCCCGCCGGCGACAGCGGTCTGATCGCGACCGGGGACTTCACCGTGGACCTGCTGGCGAAGAGGGTCAGACGGCAGGGGAACGAGGTCCGTCTCACCCCGACCGAGTGGCATCTGCTGGAAGTACTGGTCCGGCGCCGGGGACGGCTCGTCGGTCAGAAGGAGCTGCTCCAGGAGGTGGGGGGAGTCTCCCTCAGCGCCCGGACCAACGGTCTCCGGGTCTGCATGGCCCGGCTGAGGCGCAAACTCGAAGGAGACCCCGCGCGCCCCCGGCACTTCATCACCTTCCCCGGCATGGGCTATCGCTTCGACCTCTGAGACCGCCCCGGCCGCTGAACCCCAGCCGCTGAACCCCAGCCTCTGAGCCCTCTGCCTCAGAGGCCGCCTCGGCTCCGGGCCCTGTCCGGACGGACCCCCTCGACCAGGAGCGCCATCAGCTCCTCCGGTGCCTCGATGAAGCGGTAGTGCCCCCCGTCCAGCAGCTCGAAGGTCACTTCGCCGCAGGCCGGCCAGCCGCTCATGAGCGCGGGCGGAACCCCGGTGTCCCCGGTCCAGCCGATGGCGGTGAGGGGAGACGGCAGCCGGACCGGATCCGCCTTGTGGTAGCGCCTGTTCATCTCCACATCGTTACGGAGTACGCCCAGGTAGAGCGCGAGCAGACCCGGCTCCAGCGTGCCGCCCGGCTCCGCCGCGAGCCGGTGCAGCTCGTCGGCCAGCTCGTCGTCGGTCATATCGAGGAACCGGCCGTAGGGACCGTCCTGCGGCGCGACCTCGGCCGAGACGAACACCCGGGTGGGTGGCGGGCAGCCCTGCTGAACCAGCCGTACGGCCGTCTCGTACGCCGCCAGCGCGGAGCCGCAGTGCCCGAACAGGCCGTAGGGGCGGTCCAGATGGGGCCGCAGGGCCTCCGCGAGGCCCTCGGCCATCGACTCGTAGGTGGAGTACGCCGGTTCCCGCATCCGGTTCTCCCGGCCGGGCGGCTGTACGGGGCAGAATTCGACGCCGTCGACCGATGACGGCCAGTGGCGGTACATGCTCGCGCCGCACCCCGAGTAGGGCAGGCAGAACAGTCTCGCCGACGCCACCGGGGACGGCTCGCGGAGGAACCACCTACCGCTGGAACGCAGGGTCTGGGCGGGCACTGATGACCTTTCAGGGGAGGGGGTTCCGGACACGCGCGGTGATCGGGAGGTGGGTGAAGCCGGCGATGACGTTCGAGCGCATCCGCCGGGGTGTCCCGGCGGGTTCGATGCCGGTGAACCGGCCGAGCAGCTCCGCGAAGAGGATCCGCAGGGTCACCCGGGCGACGGTGTGTCCGACGCAGTAGTGGGCGCCCGCCCCGAACGCGAGATGCCGGTTGGGTCTGCGCCGGATGTCGAAGGTGTCCGGGTCGGTGAAGACGGTCCCGTCCCGGTTGGCCGACCCCAGCCATACGACCACCGCCTCCCCGGCCGGGATCGCCGTACCACGGAGTTCCACATCGCGGGTGGTGTGACGCATGAAGTGCTGGGTGGGGGAGGACCACCGCAGCGATTCCTCCACACCGCTGGAGAGCAGCTCCGGGTGGGCCGCCCAGTCGTCCAGGGCCTCGGTACCGGCCAGCTCCGCCAGGGCCGCGCTCGGCGGCTGGGCCGTGGTGACCGTCGCACCGAGCAGCAGGCTGTAGCAGTTGGACACGATCTCGCCCGGTGACAGCCGGCGTCCGTCCAGCTCCATGGTCAGCAGCACGCTGATCAGATCGTTTCCCGGCGAGCGCCGCCGCGCGGTGACGGTGTCCTGGAAGTAGGCGAACAGCTCACGGTGGGCGGTCACCAGGGTGGCGCCCGGTCCGCCGCCGCCGAGCCGGAACACGGGGTCGTCCGGGGCGACGCACGCATGGGCGAGCCGGGCCAGCCGAGGCCGGTCCGCCTCCGGCAGCGCCATCATCGCGCCGATCACCGCTGTCGGCAGGGCGGTCATCGCGACCGCGAAGTCGAAGGGGCCGCCGTCGGCCAGCGGTTCCAGCAGCCCGGCGACGACCCGGCGGATCTCCTCCCGGTCGTTCTCCACCGCCTTGATGGACAGCGCCTGGCGCAGGGGGCCGCGCAGATGGGTGTGGGCCGGCGGGTCGGTCACCGCCATCTGCCGGCCGCCGGCGGGGTCCTCCTTGCCGAGGAGGTTGAGGAGAGTGCCCCGTTCGGAGGTGAAGGTGTCATGGTCGCGCAGCACCTGTCCGGCCTCGGCGTAGCCGACGACCGACCAGTATCCGAGGGAGCCGGCCGACTGCCGGCTCACCGGGGCCCGGTGGCGCAGGTCGCGCCAGATCCGGTGGGCCCCGTCGCGCTGGTGGAGATCGGGGTCGATCAGATCGAGTCGGTGCGGCGCGAGGACCGGGCACCGCCCGGTGGGGGGAACCGCCGTCATCGGGACCGCCTCTCCCGCGCCCCGCCCGCCGCCGTACTCCCCGTACCCGTCGTACGGCCCGTACCTCCCGTACCCGCCGTCCTCAGCAGCGCCTCCAGCGCCAGGGCCAGTTCCGCGACCGTGGGCGACAGATAGAGGGTCTGTGCCGGAATGCCGACGCCGAACTCGTGCTCGACGGTGACCAGGAGTTCGCTGGCCAGCAGCGAATGTCCGCCGAGGTCGAAGAAGTCGTCGTCGATGCCGATCGGCTCGACACCGAGGAGGTCGCCCCACAGCTCCACCAGCCGCAGCTGGACCGGGGTGAGAGGGGCGGCGAACTCGTTGGCGACATTCCGTGGCACCCGGCCGACGGCCGGCAGGGCCCGGCGATCGACCTTGCCATTGCGGTTCAGCGGCAGCTCGGGGCGGATGAGCACGGCCCAGGGGATCAGATATCCGGGCAGTCTCTTCCGCAGCTCGCGGCGGAGCCGCCCGCCGAGGCCGACCGACCGCGACAGCTCCGGATCGGCGGGGACGACATACCCCAGCAACCGGGTGCCGCCCACCGGGTCGGACTGGGGCAGGACGACCGCATGCCGCACCTCGGGGAGCCGTTCCAGCTCGGCCTCGACGGCCCGGGGTTCGGCGCGGTACCCCTCCACCTTCACCTGCTCGTCCACCCGTCCGACGAACTCCAGCGTGCCGTCGGGCAACCAACGCGCCAGGTCGCCGGTCCGGTACATCCTGGCCCCGGGCTCGGCCCCGAACGGGTCGGGCAGAAACCGTTCGGCGGTCGCGGCGGGGCGGTTCAGATAGCCCCGCGCCAGACCGGCTCCGGCCGCGTACAGCTCCCCAGCGACGCCGACGGGCACCGGCCGGAGGTCGCTGTCGAGCACGGCGACCCTGGTCCCGCCGACCGGCCGCCCGATCGGTACGCTGCGCAGCGCCCCGAGGTCACGACTGGTCCAGCAGGTGGTGTACGTGGTGTTCTCGGTCGGCCCGTAGCCATTGGTGAAGACCAGCTCCGGGTAGCCGGTCAGCAGTCGCTCGACATGGGTCGGCGAGGCCACATCACCACCGGTGAGCACATGGCGCACACCGGCGAACGCCTCCGGATGGGAGCCCACCATCCGGTGGAAGAGACCGGTCGTCAGCAGCAGCACGGTCACGCCCTCGGCGCGGACGGTGCGCGCCACCTCTGCCGGTGTGATCGCGACCGGGGGGAAGACGACCAGCCGGCAGCCGTTGACCAGCGGAGCCCAGATCTCCAGCGTGGACGCGTCGAAGGCGACCGGCGCGAGATGGAAGAAGACATCCCCGGAGCGGATCTCCATCCAGTCCGCGCCCCGGACGAGACGGTCGATCGCCCGATGGGGCACCCCCACACCCTTGGGCTCGCCGGTGGAGCCCGAGGTGTAGCTGATGTAGGCGAGCCGGTCCGGGTGGGCCGGAACCACCGGCTCCGACCCCGGCCTTTCCGGCGGCTCTCCCGGTGGCCGTCCCGATGACGGTCCCGATGGCGTTTCCTCCCGTACGGTGACGATCCCATCGGGCACCCGGCCCCGCAGGGCCTCCTCGGCGATCACCATGCCGACGCCCGCGTCCTCGCACAGCAGCTCATGCCGGGCCGGCGGGTCGTCCGGGTCGAGTCCGAGATACGCCCCACCCGCGGCCAGGACCGCGAGAAGGGCCACGATCAGCTCCGGTGACCGCCGCACCAGTACGCCCACGACCTCCTCCGGCGCCAGGCCGGCCGCCCGCAGCCGGTCGGCGAGCCGGTGGGCACGGAGGACGAGCTGCTCATAGGTGAGGCTCTCGCCGTCGCAGCTGACGGCGGTCGCGTGCGGTGACCGCTCCGCCTGCCCGGCGATCAGTTCATGGATGCTCCGGGCGTCGAACGGCGGCCGTCCACTGCCGACGAACCCCGGAAAATCGGTGGTGAGGACCTTCTCGCTCAACTGTTTCCCGCATTTCTGTCCTGAAGTGACGCTGGTGGGGCTGTACGCACCCAGGTCGCGGCGGCGCGGCCCAGTTCCGTCCCGTCGCGGCGGAAGAGTGCGGTGGTGCAGGTGTGGACCCGTCCGGCGCCGGGTGTTCCGCGTCCGACGAGGACCAGGGTTTCGCCGACGCGGGGCAGGGCCGAGATCCGGGCCGACATCCGGCCGAGTACCAGCGGGCCGCTCAGCGGGCCGCTCAGCGGGTCGGGTGTCGGCGGGCCGTTCCGTGGATCGGGTGCCGAGGGGCCGAGGGCCCAGCCTCCCGGGCAGTCCAGCGCGGCCCACACCCATTCCTCGGCGACGGAGCCGGTTTCGGAGCCGGAGCCGGTCGCGGTACCCGCGTGGGGGCCCGGTGTCCAGAGACAGGCGACCCGGTCCTCCGAGCCGGGTACCGGGCCCGGTGCCAGTCGCCATCCGTCCCGGTGGCCGGGGCCGCAGACAAAGCAGGTGGGAAAGGGATGGGAGCGATGCCCGGTGTAACGGAGCATCGCGCGCTCCGCCAGGGCCGGCGGAACGAACTCCACCGGCTCCATCACCGACACCTGGTGCGACACGGTCGCGATGAGCCGCTCGCCGTGCCGGACATGAACCCGCCGGCCGGCCCGGACCGCCCGCAGACCGGTGTCCAGCGGTGGCGGTGCGTGCAGGTGGACCACCGGAGTGCCGTCGGCGCCCAGCATCCGGCTGGCCCGCGCGGCGATGAGCCCGCACGCGTAACCGCCGTTGGCGCTGTCCGGCGGCCCGTTGTAGCGCCGGTCGACCCGGATCAGCTGGTCCGCGGTGCCGGTGGATGAACGTTTCATCTCAGACCGCCGGGACATGGAAGAAGGTGTCCCGCGACGCGATGTGCCCCTGGGGAGTCAGCCGGAAGAAGTCCGCGAAGCGCAGCTCGACCCGGGCGCCGTCGTGGAGTTCGCCACGGAACAGACCGTGCACCGCGATCTCGTCATCGGCCGCCACCACGGTGGACAGGGTGTGCGTGCCGGTACGGATCACCCGGCGGTCGAGGTAGAAGCGCTCCAGTTCGGCATGGCCGACCATCGGGCGGTAGCCGGGCCGGTGGTACCGCGCGTCCGGGGTGAACAGGGCGACGAGGGCGGGGACGTCCCCGGCGTCGACGAGCCGGTAGTAGCGCCGGACCCGGTCCACCCCCAGCGCCGTGGCGGCCGTGGGGGCAGCGCCGGAGCCGGCGGCCGAGAAGGTGTGGATCATGACGAGGTACTCTCTGTGATCGCTGTCGGAGCCGTGGGAGCCGTGGGAGCCGTCGGTGTTGCCGGTGTTGTCGGTGCTGTGGGCCGCCGGGAGAGAGCCGGTGCCGGCGCGGTCTCCGGGGCGCTGTCGAGCGCTTCGGCCAGGCGTGCGGGTGTGGGCGCCCGGAAGAGCGCGCCCAGGGTGACTTCCCTGCCGAACCTCACCCGTACCCGGTTGATCAGCCGGGTGGCGAGCAACGAGGTCCCGCCCAGGGCGAAGAAGCCGTCATGGCGGTCCACGGGGGCGCGTTGGAGCACCTCCGCGAACAGGGCGCACAGGGCCTGCTCCACCGGGGTACCCGGCCCCTGCCCCTGCCCGGAAGGCGTCGACGCGATGTCCGGGGTGGGCAGCGCGGCTCGGTCGATCTTCCCGTTGGGGGTCAGCGGAAGGGCGTCGAGGGTGACGATCGCCGCCGGCACCATGTAGTCGGGCAGCAGGGCCGCGGCGTACTCCCGTGGCGAGGCCGTGCCAGCAGGCGCGTCCGGGGCCGGCACGATGTAGCCGATCAGACGCTTGCCGCCCGAGGCGCCCGGGACGGCGACCACGGTGGCCTGGGCGACACCGGGATGCCCGGCGAGAACCGCCTCGATCTCCCCCGGCTCGATACGGAAGCCATGGAGCTTGATCTGCTCATCGGCCCGCCCGACGAACTCCAGCGCGCCGTCGGCGTTCCAGCGCACCACATCGTCCGTGCGGTACATCCGTTCACCCGGGCCGCCGAACGGGCAGGGCACGAACCGGTCCGCGGTGAGCCCCGGGCGGTTCGCATAGCCGCGCGCCACCCCGGCACCCGCGATGTACAGCACCCCCGCGACGCCCTGCGGTACCGGTGACAGCGCCGTGTCCAGCACATACACCCGCCTGTTCGCCATCGGAGTGCCGATGGGCACGACATCGGGCACGGTCCGGCCGGGGCTCAGCACCGTGCGTGTGGTGAAGGTGGCGCTCTCGGTCGGGCCGTATCCGGCGACCACCACGGAGTCCGGACAGTGCGCCAGCACCCGCCGTACCGCGTCGGCCGGCACGATGTCCCCACCCGTCCACACCTGGCCGACCGGTGCCAGGGAGCCGGGGGACTCCTCGGCGACGACCCGGAACAGCCCGGCCGTCAGCCAGAGCGCGCTGATCCGGTGATCGGCGATGAGCCGCTGGTAGGCGGCGAGATCCAGCTCGCCGGGCGGGGCCATGACCACCTGGCCCCCATTGAGCAGCGGTACCCACCACTCGAAGGTCGAGGCGTCGAAGGCGTGCGGCGAATGGGCGAGCACCCGCTCGGCGGCCCCGGTCCGCCAGCACTCCTCCGAGGTCATGCTGAGGACATTGCGATGGCTCAGGGCCACCCCCTTCGGGGTGCCCGTGGACCCCGAGGTGTACAGGACACAGACCAGGTCCTCCGGACGCGGCGGCACGACGGGGTCGGCGGTCGGCTCGGCGGCGAGGCCGGGGTCCGTGTCGACGACGACAGCCGGTGTGCCCAGGGCGAGGCCCTGGTCCCGGGTGGCGCGATGGGTGAGCAGCACCGCCGCCCCGGTCCCGTCCATGACCCGGCGCAGGCGGGGCAGCGGCGATCGGGTGTCCAGCGGTACATAGGCGCCGCCCGCCTTGGCGACCGCCAGTACCGCCACCACGACCTCGGGCGAACGCTCCATCAGCACGGCCACCGTGCTCCCGGCGCGGACTCCCATCGCGATCAGCCGGTGGGCCAGCCGGTTGGCACGGGCGTTCAGCTCCGCGTAGGACAGGGTGGTGCCACCGGAGACCACGGCGGGCGCGTCGGGGGTACGGGCGACCCGGGCCGCGAAGGTCTGCGGCACGGTCGTCGGCGGCAGCGGACGGGTGGTGCGGTTGACCGCCACCACCGTGCGGTGCCGTTCCCCGGGGGTGAGGATGTCCACCCGGCCGATCGGCCGGGCCGTGTCGGCGGTGACGAGAGCGTCCAGGAAGCGGAGGAACCGCTCCTGGTGGGCGGTGAGTCCGGCGTCGGAGTAGAGCGCCGGATTGGCGTCGAGGTCGATCCGGGGCGCGGTGCCGTCGGACCGGTCGTAGACGGAGAACGAGAGATCCTCGACCGGTCCGTTGGAGAGATTGTGCGCGGTGGCGCGCAGCCCCGCGAACTCCAGGCGGTAGGGGAACGCCATGATGTTGGCGACGGGGCCGAACCGGACCCGGTCCGACGGGGCCGCCGCGCCCAGCTCCCTGCGGAGATCCTCGCCCCGGTAGCGCTGGTGCTGCCGCAGGGCGCCGATCTCCTCGGCCGTCTGCCGGACGAGTGCGGACAGGTCCAGCTCCGGGTGGACCCGGAGCCGCAGCGGGACCACGTTCGCCACCATGCCGGGGACGGTTCGCCCGGCGGACTCCAGACGCCCGGTCACCGGCAGGCTGAGCACCACGTCCCGCTCGCCGCAGAGACGGTGGAGGTAGGCGGCGATCACCGCGATCACGACCGTGGGCCAGCTCGTTCCGGCGTCCCGTGCGGAACGCCGCAGCGCCGCCATGGTGGGTGCGGACAGGTCGCCCGTACGCCGCAGAAAGCCGTCCGAGGCCACCGCGGACCGGCCGGCGGGGCTGATGGGGTCCGGCCGGCCGGCCATCCGCGCCAGCCAGAACGCCCGGTCCCCCGCCCGCTGTTCCGACCCCTGGTACTCCGCGTCCCGCGCCGAAAGCGAACTCAGCGAACCCGGCGAACCCGGCGAACCCAACGGCTCCAGCCGCCCGGAGGCCGGTCCGCCCCCGCCCGTACCTTCGAGCGGACCCGTACTGTCGACCAGACCCGTATAGATCCTGGCCACCCGGCGTGCGATGAGCGACATGCTGAAACCGTCGGCCACGATGTGATGGACCCGCTGGTACCAGAGGAAGCGGTCCGGCGCGATCTTGAACAGGGCCTGCTGGAAGAGGGGGTCACGGGTGAGTTCGACCGGTGTGGACAGATCGGCGCGCATCCGTTCCCGGGCGGCCCGCGACGGATCGGATGCCGAGGTGAGATCGACGTACCGCATCGACCAGTCGAGCGACGGGACGACGATCTGCCGGGGGCCCTGGGGACCGGCGGTGAGACGCACCCGCAGCGCGTCCGTCTCGTCCACCATCCGCCGCAGCGCCCGCTCGAACAGCTCCACATCGACGGCCCCCGGGATGTCCAGATACTCACCGACGTTGTAGACGGGGCTGCCGGGGCGCAGTTGGTGGGCGAACCAGATGCCCGACTGCGCCGACGACAGCGGTATCTCCGGTCCATCGGTCATCAGAGCTTCCCCCAGGCCGCCGCCAGCGCGTCCGCGAAGGAGCCGACATGGGGCGGTGACAGCATGTCGTGATGGTTGCCGGCCACCTCGACCACGCTCAGTGCCCGCTCGGTGCGCTCCTGCCACAGCGCCGGAACCACCACGGGGCCGGTCAGGGTGGGATGGGTCCCGGTGCTCAGGAACAGATGGATCGGTGTACGGAGCCGTGCCGTGGAGCGATAGCGCGGGACCGCACGGCCGTTGGCGGCGAAGACCCGCACCATGCGCCGCAGCTGCTCGGTCCGCATCCGTGCGGGCAGCCGCTCCTCGGCCTGCGCGTTCCTGAGCAGCAGCGCGATGATGTCCCGCTCGTCGAGGCCGTCGAGATCTTCAGTCGGCACCCCGGAAGCCGTCGCGAAACGGGCGGCCTCGCCGGGGTCATGACCCCCACGTACGCCCATCGAGCCGACCGGGTCCATCGAGCCGACCGGGTCCATCGAGTCGGGCACGCCCATCGAGCCGGGCGCGCCGACGTCGATGATCCCCAGGAACGCCGGTGGCCGCCCCTCCTCCTCCAGCAGACGGGCCATCTCGAAGGCGACCAGCCCGCCGAAGGACCAGCCCGCCAGCAGCCAGGGGCCCTCCGGCAGCACCGCCCGCAGCTCCCGCACATAGCGCTCCGCCTGCTGCTCCACGGTGGCCAGGGGCTGCTCGCCGGTGGTGTGGCCGACGGCCTCCAGGGCGTGGACGGGACGGTCCGCCGGGAGGTGCCCGGCCAGCGGGAGGTAGCAGCACACATCACCGCTCTGCGGATGCACCAGGACCAGGGGGGCCTTGCGCCGGTCGCCCTCCGCCAGCGGGACCAGGAGCCGGGGCGCGGCCGACGCGGCGGGCAGTTCCGCGCACAGGCCCTCGACGGTGGGGTGCCGGAACACCGTGCTGAGCGGTGCCGTGATGCCCAGCTCCCGCCGGATCGCCTCCACCAGCTCGACCGCCCTGAGCGAATGCCCGCCCAGCTCGAAGAAGTTGTCCCGTACGCCGATCCTGGGGGTGTTCAGCACCCGCTCCCAGATCGCGGTCATCCGCAGCTCCAGCGCGTCCCGTGGCGGCAGGACGCCCGCGTCAGGGGCGCGGCGGACGGGAGCGGGCAGGGCGGCCCGGTCCACCTTCCCGTTCGGGGTCAACGGGATCCGGTCGAGTGCGGTGAGCGTCGCGGGCACCATGAACTCCGGCAGGGTCTCGCGCAGGGAGTGCCGCAGGGCCGCCGGATCACCGGGCCGGTCCCGCCACACCACATATCCGGCCAGCTCGGTATCGGTCCCGTCGCCCCGTACCGTCACCACCGCCCGGTCGACACCGGGCCGTGAACAGAGCGCGGCCTCGATCTCGCCGAGTTCGACGCGGTACCCCCGGACCTTCACCTGCTCATCGGTCCGGCCGAGGAAGACCAGGCTGCCGTCGGGCAGATACCGCGCCAGGTCACCGGTCCGGTACAGCCGCCGGCCACTGCGACAGGGGTCGGGTACGAACCGCTCCGCGGTCAGCCCCGGCCGGTTGGCGTAGCCCCGGGTGACACCGGCTCCACCGATATGGATCTCGCCCGGCACGCCGACCGGCACCGGGGACCCGGCCCGGTCCAGCAGGTGGACATGGAGATTGCCGAGCGGCCGGCCGATGGGCACCGATCCCCCCGGCCGGACGAGATCCCGTTCCGCGTCCACCCGGTGGGTGACACAACCGACGGACGCCTCGGTGGGACCGTATCCGTTCCACAGGGTGGAGACCACGCCGAGCAGCCGCCGCGCCAGCCGGGGCCGGAGCGGTTCGCCCACACAGATGGCCTGGAACCGGCCGCCCCGCCAGCCGCTGTCCAGCAGCAGGAGCCAGGTGGCCGGAGTGGCCATCAGCGTGGTGACGCCGAACTCGCGCATCATCCCGGCGAGCCGTGGCCCGTCGACCGCGACCTCCGGCGGGGCGATCACCACACTCGCCCCCCGGGCCAGGGGCATGAAGACCTGGGGCACGAGGACATCGAAGGAGATCGAGGCCACCGAGGCGACCACATCGGCGGGGCCGAGATCCAGCTGCCGGCCGCGGACCGCGAGATAGTTGACCACGCCCGCGTGCGGGACCAGTACGGCCTTGGGGCGGCCGGTGGAACCGGAGGTGTAGATCGAGTAGGCGAGGTTGGCCGGCACCGCGTGGGCCGGGAGCGGCTCGTCGGACCGCTCCGCGATGAGATCGGCCTCGGTGTCCATCCATATGGTCGTGGCGCCGCTCGCCGGGAAGCACCCGGCCGTCGTCCGCTCGGTGAGCCGCCCGGCCGTCGACCGCTCGGTGAGCAGCAGCGGCACCCCGGCGTCGGCGAGCATGAACGCCAGCCGCCGGGGCGGCAGATCGGGGTCGAGCGGCAGATAGGCGGCACCGGACTTGAGTACCGCCAGCAGCGCCACGACCAGGTCGGCCGAGCGCGGCAGACAGACGCCGACCAGCCGCTCGGGGCCCGCCCCCCGCTCCCGCAGATACCGGGCCAGCCGGTTGGCGCCACGGTCCAGCTCCCGATAGGTGAGCCTGTGGCCACCGCACCGGACCGCCACCGCGTCAGGGGTCAGCCGGGCCTGTCGCTCGACCAGCTCATGGACGCAGAGATCCGAGGGAACGGGCTCGTCGGGGGCGCCGGTCCCGTCCGGCAGCCGTTCGCGCTCGCCGTCGGTGAGCAGCTCCAGGCGGGTGACGGGGCGTTCGGGGTCGTGCGACGCGCCGTCCAGCAGCCGCAGATAGTGACCGGCCAGACGTTCCGCGGTGGCCCGGTCGAACAGGTCGGTGTCGAAGGCCACGGTGCCGGTCAGCCCGGTCAGCCCGGTCAGCCCGGTCAGCCCGGTCGGGCCGTTCGGGTCCTCGGCCAGCACCAGACTGAGATCGACCTTGGCGGTGCCGTTGTCGACCTCGATCCGCTCGGCCGCCACCCCCGGGAGCCGTGGTTCGCCGGGGGAGCCGGACAGCGTCGCGAACATCACCTGGAAGAGCGGGTTGCGGTCGAGGCCACGCTCCGGCCGCAGCTCCTGGACCACGCGCTCGAACGGGACGTCCTGGTGGGCGTAGGCGTCCACCGAGGTTTCCCGGACCCGGCCGAGCAGCTCGGAGAAGCTGGGGTCGCCGGCGAGATCGGTCCGGATGACCAGGGTGTTGATGAACGAGCCCACCAGCGGATCCAGCTCCGGCCGGCCGCGGCCCGCGACCGGGGTGCCGACCGCGATATCGGTCTGTCCGCTGTAGCGGGCGAGCAGCGCCTGGAACGCGGCGAGCAGCGTCATGAACAGCGTCGCGCCGTGCCGCCGGCCCACCCGGCGCAAGCGCTCGGTCAGCTCCCCGGGCACCACGAAGGTGATCCGCCCGCCCCGGCCGGAGTGGACCGGTCCGTGTGGCCGGTCGGTGGGCAGGTCCACGGGGGAGACCCCGGAGAGCCGGGTGCTCCAGTGGTCCAGCTGCTCCCGGAGCCGTTCGTCCGTGAGCCGGGTCCGCTGCCAGTGGGCGAAGTCCGCGTACTGGATCGCCAGAGGAGGCAGCCCGTGCTCCCGGCCCGCCAGTCGGCTCCGGTACAGCGCCGACAGATCGTGCCACAGCAGCGGCATCGACCAGCCGTCGACCGCGATGTGATGGACGACCACCACCAGGAAGCAGTCGTCGGTGTCGACCCGTACCAGCGAGGCGCGCAGCAGCGGGGCGGCCGTGAGGTCGAACGGGCGCCGGATCTCGGCGTGGACGATTTCGAGAGCGCGTTCGGTTCTGTGCTCGGCGGGCCGGTCCCGGAGATCGGTCGTGGTCGGTACGAGGGGCCGCGCGGGCGCGACGACGGGGTCGGGCCGCCCGTCCCGCTCGGGGAACACGGTGCGGAGCACTTCGTGCCGGCGGATCAGCTCGGTGAGACTGTCGCCGAGGGCGGCCGTGTCCAGCGGGCCCCGCAGCCGGAAGACCTCGTGGACGTTGTAGGTCGCGGGGGTGTCGAGCAGGCGATCGGCCAGCCACATGCGTTCCTGGGTGAAGGAGACCGCCCGGGCCCCCTCGGGGCGGGGTGGCACCACGGACCCCGTGGTGTCTTTGGCGGTGTTCTCCCGGGCCGCGCGGATCCGCCGGTCGAGCAGGGCCCGTGCGGTGGCCGGTACGGTGTCGGGCCGTGCGGTGGCCGGTACGGTGCCGGTCGGTGCGGTCGCCGGTACGGTGCTGCCGTCGGCCGGTTCGGTGGGCCGGGGGTGACTCTGCCGCTCCGTCATGACCGCCGTCCCTCCCCGGCGGCGGCCGGGACCGCTGCGGAGGGGGCGCCGGTGAGTTCCCCCAGCAGCGCCGCGTCGATACGGTCGGCCAGCTCCGCGACGGTGGGGTGGTGGAAGAGCAGGGCGACGGGGAGTTCGAGGCCGAGCGCCCGGCCGAGCCGGGACATGAGTCTCGACGCCGGCAGGGAGTGCCCGCCCGACGCGAAGAAGTCGCTGTGCACACCGGCCGGCGCGGCGCCGAGGACCTCGGTCCAGACCTCGGTGACGAGGAGTTCGGTCTCGGTGGAGGGCCTGCCGGCCCCGGTGCACGCTGTCCCGGTGTACGAGGTCCCGGTGTACGAGGTCCCGGTCCCGGTGGACGGTGTGGCGGCCTCGGCGGAGGGCGCGCCGGTCTCGGTGGACGGGGTACCGGTCCCGGTGGACGGACCGGGCCCGGCCCGGCCCACCCGTGGGCCGAGGGGTGGCTCCCACTCCGATATCGGCCGCCCGGGAGAGCCGGCGAGATGGTCGAGCAGCGACCGGAAGTCCTGGACGAGCCGATGCGCCGTGCCGTGCGAGAACAGATCGGTGGCATAGCGCAGCACACCGGTGAAGTGATCGCCCCGGTCCGTCAACGAGACCTCGATGTCAAACTTCACCAGCGGGTACGGCACGGGAAGGGCACTCGCCCCGACCCCCGGCAGACCGGCCGGGAGCGCGGGCGGCTCGTCCAGCTGGAACATGACCGTGAACAGCGGGTGCTGTCCCGGATCACGCGCCGGCCGCACCTCCTCCACCAGCCGTTCGAAGGGAACGTCCTGATGGGCGTAGGCGTCCACGGCGACCTGGCGCACCCGCCCGAGCACCTCCGTGAAGGTGGGATCGCCCGACAGATCGGTCCGCAGGACCAGCGTATTGACGAAGAAGCCGATCAGCGGCTCCACCTCGATCCGCGTCCGCCCGGAGATCGGTGTCCCCACCGACACCTCGGGCTCTCCCGAGGAGCGCGCGATCAGGACCTGGAACGCGGCCAGCAGTGTCATGAACGGCGTCATCCCCTGGGCGTGTCCCAGCGCCCGTATCCGATCGGCCGTCCCCGGAGGGATCTCGATGCCGATCTCGTCGCCCCGGCCCGACCACAGGGCGGGCCGGGGCCGGTCCGCGGGGAACGCCGGGCGGCTCGGTCCGGAGAGCTGCTCCCGCCAGTAGGCGAGCTGATCCCGCGGTGCCGCTCCGGTCCCCGAGCCGTGCTGCCAGGCGGCGAAATCCGCGTACTGGACGGGCAGCTCCGCCAAGGTGGCCGCCCGCCCGGTCACGGCGGCCCGATAGACGGCGGAGAACTCCTGCCACAGCACCGACAGGGACCAGCCGTCGGCGGCGATGTGATGGATCACCAGCAGCAACAGATGGTCATCGGCGGTGAGACGGATCAGCCGGGCCCGCAGCATCGGCGCGACCCCGAGGTCGAACGGGGTGGCCATATCGGCGGCCACCAGCTCCCGACCCCGCTCCAGGGCCTGGGCGGGCGGCAGCCCCGTCAGATCGGTGACGGTCGGCACAAAGGTCCCGACCGGCTCCGTGACCTGGTACGGGCTGTCCTCGACCACGACGATCCTGCTGCGCAGCACCTCATGCCGGCGTACGACCTCCGTCAGCGCCGACACCAGCGCCGCTTCGTCCAGCCGGCCCCGCAGCCGGACCGCGGCCGGGACATTCTGATCCGGCCGCCCCGGCCGCAGCCGGTCGAGGAACCACAGCCGTTGCTGGGCGAAGGACAGGAGTGCCGGAGCTTCCATGCGCCGATCAGGGCCAGGCATGAGCAGTTCACCTTTCACAGCGATGGGGAATTTCCGTCGTAGGGAAACCCCGCTGATTCGCTGGTTTCGCGAGCAGTACGGCGGATGCTAGATCGGGTCCGGCGCGCCCGACAAGATCGAGCAGAGCGGCGGGGCGTCAAGAAATCTTTGCGGCGCTCTGACGGCCGGGCCGCTGGAATCGTCGTGTCAACGGGTTAGTCTGCTGGTGTTAGTGCTGGTCAGGCCCGCCCGGTGGGAGTACCGGGAGATGAATCGGCCAAGCGTCGGCGCTATCGTGCGGATCTCGGCTTCGCTGTGCCCACGCACAGCCCCAGGTGCTTTATCTTTTGCCGAGAACTGCTGGGACATCGCTTTCGTGTCAGGCCTTCATGGACAGTGAGATATCCGGGAGAGCCTGTTGCAAGAACTCGGGGAGACCATGATTCCGCAGCGGAATTTGGTGCAATCATTTGTCTCTCACGCCACCGCCTGTCCGGATGATCCGGCGCTGGTCCGGAACGGTGAAGAGACGACCTACGGCGAGCTGCACCGGCTCGCGCACCGGGAGCGCGCCCGGATCACCCGGCTCGCACCCGGCCCGGACGACCCGATCGGCATCCTGGCCGTCAAGTCGCCCTCGGCCATCGCCCAGGTGCTCGCCTGTCTGATGGAGGGACGGCGTTTCCTGCTGGCGTCGCCGCCCTCGGCACAGGGGCCGCCCCAGGGGCCGCCGCAGGGGCTGTTCCGCCGGGCGGGCTGCCGGGAGGTGCTGTCACCGGAGAGCCCTCCCGTACCCCCCGAAGGGCCCTGGCCACCGGTCCGGCCGGGGCGGCCGCGCCAGGTCGGGCCGGCGGACATCTCCTTCATGTTCACCACCTCCGGCTCCACCGGACGGCCCAAGATCGTGCCACTGAGTACCGGCGCCGTGGACCGCTTCACCGACTGGGCCGGCGCGCGGTTCGCCATCCGCCGGGGAACGACCGTCCTCAACTACGCCCCGCTCACCTTCGATCTGTGCCTGCTGGACATCTGGACGACGCTCAAACACGGCGGCCGTGTCGTCCTGGTGGACCCGGACCGGGCCACCCGGGCCGGCCATCTGCTCGATCTCATCGCCCGCCACGGGGTCCAACTCGTCCAGGCGGTGCCGATGTTCTTCCGGCTGCTGATCGACGCGGCGGCCGAGGGCGACCAGCGGCTCGACACGGTCGAGCACGCCATCTTCACCGGCGACAGCCTCCCCGCCCCCTGCCTCGCCGAACTGCCCCGGCTGTTCCGCAACGCCCAGCTGTACAACCTCTACGGCTGCACCGAGACCAATGACAGCTTCCTGTACGAGGTCGACGGCACCGAGCCGACGAGCGGCCCCCTCCCGATCGGCCGTCCGCTGCCCGGGGTCCATGCCGTGATCGTCGGCGCCGACGGCGAGCCGCTGACCGGGCCGGGAACCGGTGAGCTACAGGTCGCGACGCCCTTTCAGACCGATGGCTATCTCGACCCGGAACAGGACGCGGACCGGTTCGCGACCCATCCCGACGGAGCGCGGGAACGCCGCTACTTCCGCAGCGGCGACCTGGTGCGCCGCGCCGGGGACGGCCGGATCACCCTGGTGGGCCGGACCGACCACCAGGTCAAGGTGCGTGGTGTACGGGTCAACACCCAGGAGGTCGAACAGGTGCTGCTGGAGCACCGGGAGGTCACCGAGGCGGCGGTGGTGGCGGTGCCCGATCCGCTGGCCGGCCGGCTGCTCCACTGTGTGGTCCGACGGGACCCGGCCGGCCGGTTGAACAGCCTCGACCTGCGCCGGCACTGTGCCCAGCGGCTTCCCCCCGCCGCGATCCCCTCGGTCATCGGCATCGTGGACGACCCCTTGCCGAGAACCTCCACCGGAAAGATCGACCGCGCGTTCGTCCGGAGCGCCGGCGCCCGCCACCGTGAGACAGAGGAACGCTGATATGCGACACACCCCGGCCGTGACGCGGTTCATCATCGAGGAATTCCTGCCGGACATCGGCGAAGCCGACCTCGACCCCGACTACGACCTGGTGAAGGGCGGGGTCATCGACAGCCTCGGCCTGCTCAAGACGGTGGCCTGGCTGGAGGACCGGTTCGAGCTGCCCGCCGACGAGATCGACCTCGCCCCGGACACCTTCCGCTCCGTCCAGGCGATCAGCGCGTTCATCGAGCGCTCCCAGGGGCACCGGCCCGGGTCCGACGCATCCCGCACGGTGTGATCGGCCCATGCACGATGTGACCAGGGCCCTGCTGACCCGGAACCGCCCCGTCGACCGGCGGATGTGGCGCTCCTTCTGGGACGAGCTGCACAGCGGCGGCCTCCAGCCCGGCGAGACGGTGGCGCTGCTGGCCTCGCTCGCCACCCGTGGGCCCGATCCCGATACCCTGGGCGGGTTGCTGCGTTCGCTGGACGAGCGCCGGCCGGCGACCGTGGCACAGCCGGCGGGGACCGTCAATATCGTCGGCACCGGCGGCGGGCCCAGGACCTTCAACATCTCCACCGCGTCGGCCTTCGTCGCCGCCGCGATGGGTGTCCGCGTGGTCAAGACGGGTTCGCGCGCCCATACGGGCACCTGCGGCTCCTTCGATCTGCTCGAACACCTCGGGATCGGCCTGACCACCTCGTACGGGCAGACCGAAGCCGTACTGGAGCGCTTCGGCATCGCCTTCCCCGGGCACTTCGTGTACCCGCGCGAGCTGACCTCGCTGGCCCGGAGCATCCTCCCGATGGAGCTGCGGACGCTCGGCGGATTCCTCAACGGAATCGGGCCGTTCCTGGCCGCGATGCCGGTCTCCTGCCAGCTCGTGGGCGTCTCGGACCCTTCGCTGCTGCGGAGCCTGCGAGGCCTGGCCGCCCAGGTCACCGACAGAAGGATCTGGCTGTGCGCCAATGAGCTGGGGGTGGATGAGCTGGTCGGCTCGGTCGACAATGTCATCCACACCTATGACCACACCTATGACCCCGCAGGCACGGGCGGCGGCGGCACCGGTGAGATCCGGCTGCGCGCCGGCGCCCTGGTGCCCGCCTCCGGCGCGATCACCGAGCTGCGGCCGGCCGACGCGAAGGCAGAGGTGGTCGAGCACTTCCTCGGCGTACTCTCCGGAAGGGGTACGGGCCTCGCCACCGGAACCGTCTGTCTGAACGCCGCCGCGCTGGCGGTCGCGAGCGGTCACGGCGGTCAGTGGACCTGGACCGGGGCCGTCGCGGCGGCCGGGGAGGCGCTGCGCGGAGGCGCCGCACTCGACCTCGTCCACCGCCTCCGTGCGCAGCCGGCCCACCGCCCGATCGACACGGTGAGCCCGCGATGAGCGGGTTCTTCGCACGGCGGGCGCCGAACCGGCCCGGACTGGCGATGTTCCTCCACGCCGGAGACCCGCCCCTGCCCGTCCTCGCCGACCTG
Source organism: Streptomyces sp. NPDC000594 (assembly GCF_040299965.1). Lineage (NCBI taxonomy): Bacteria > Bacillati > Actinomycetota > Actinomycetes > Kitasatosporales > Streptomycetaceae > Streptomyces > Streptomyces sp. NPDC000594. Next base: position 670,872 of record NZ_JBEPCY010000001.1, read on the forward strand.
CTGCGGATGCTCGACGACTGCCGGGTGGACTGCCTGGAGCTGGCGGTGCCCTTTCCCGACTCCGTCACCGATGGACCCGTCAACCGCCGATCGGCGCGACGGGCCCTGGCCCAGGGGACCGGGCTCACGGAGGTGCTCGACTTCCTCGCCGGAATCCGGCCGCACCTGCGCCATCTGCGCATCGCGCTGCTGGCCGACTGGAGCCACACGGTGAGACCCCTGACGGTGCCCGGCTTCGTCCGCCGGGTCGCCGACTCCGGTGCCGATGGACTGCTGGTGCACGGCCTGCCGCCGCGCCTGCGGGCGGGCTGTCGCGAGGCGGTACGGACGGCCGGGCTGCCCATGGTGACGACCTGCTACGCCACCTCGGCGGCCGAGGTGAAGGCCGAGGCCGCCGAGCACGCCTCCGCCTATCTGTATCTGGTGGCCCACTACGGCCGCAGCGGCGGAGCGCTCACCACCGGCCGCCCCGAGCTGGCCGCCGCCGTGGCCGAGTTGCGGAGGGCGACCACCGCACCGATCGCCGTCGGATTCGGTGTGCGGTCACGGGCCGAGATCGATCTGCTGTACGACCTCGGCGCCGATGCCGCGGTCGTGGGCAGCGCCGGAGTGGCCCGGATCGAGCGGGCCCTCGCCGAACACACCGATGTGACCGACGCGTTCCATGAATTCGTCCGCACCCTTGTGCCGTATCCACCGAACCGGGCAGGAGATCCACCGCATGATTGTCCGACGTCTTGACGAGGTGACCACCGTCGACTGGGGCAATGGGCTCAGCCGCAGGTTTCTGCTCGCATCCGATGGCATGGGCTATTCGATGACGGACACCACGGTACGGGCCGGAACGACGTCACGGCTGGAGTACCGGCGCCATCTGGAGGCCTGTTACTGCATCCAGGGAACGGGCGAGGTGGTGGATGCCGACGGCACAGCGCACCCGATCGAGCCCGGTACCTTCTACGCCCTCGATCAGCACGACGCCCATTTCCTGATAGCGGGGGAGCGGGAGGACCTCCGCCTGGTGTGTGTGTTCTCACCCGCACTGAGCGGTGGGGAATGCCACAGCCTGGACTCGGCCGAGTTCAGCCAGTACTGACAGGACTGACATTGATCACGTGGAATGCCGACCAGCAAGCCTTGCGCCGGGGTATCGGCCGCTGGTCCGAGAAGCTCAGCAGGGGCCATATCGAGCGGGACGCCGAACGGGTATTCCCCCGGGACCAGTGGAAGATCGTCCAGGAGTCGGGCATTCTGGGTCTGCCGTTCGAGGAGCGGTGGGGCGGGCTCGGACAGTCCCTGCTCACCACCATGTATGTACTCGAAGAACTGGGCGCGGGATGCCGTGACGGCGGACTGAACTTCTCGGTCGCCACCCATATGGTCAGCTCCGGAATTCCCCTGCAAAAGTTCGGTTCGGAGGCGCTCAAGGAGCGGTACCTGCCGGGGATCTGTTCGGGTCAGACGATCGGCGCACACGCGATCACCGAGACCGGGAGCGGTTCCGACGCCCTGGCCATGCGCACCACGGCGACCCGCGAGCACGATACGTTCGTGCTGCGGGGCAGCAAGTCCTTTGTCACCAATGGACCGGTGGCCGATGTCTTCGTGGTCTACGCCCGGACCCATCCGGACGGCGGGCCGCTCGGCATCACCGCCTTCGCCGTCGACCGGGACACCCCAGGGCTCTCCGTCGGATCGCCCATCGCCACCATGGGGCTGCGTACCTCGCCCCTCGGTGAACTGCACTTCGACGCATGCAGAATTCCCGTATCCGCGGTGATCGGCCGGATCGGCTCCGGCTTCCTCATCATGGAACAGGTGATGAAATGGGAGATTCTCTGCTCTTTCATCATCACGGCCGGGCAGATGCGGAACCGCCTCGACCGGTGTGTCGCATACGCCAAGGCGCGCCATCAGTTCGGCAGTCCGATCGGCTCGTACCAGTCGATCTCCAACAAGATCGTGGACATGAGGATCGGCCTGGACACCACTCGGAAATGGCTCTACGACACGGCGGAGCGGCTGACCGCGGGCGAGAACGTCACCACGGACATCGCCATCGCCAAGCTCCTCGCCGGGGAGAGCAACCTCGCCTCCGCGCTGGCGGCCGTGCAGATCTTCGGCGGCAGCGGATATCTGACCGAGTACGGCCTGGAGAAAGATCTGCGTGACGCGGTGGCCGGCCCGATCTACTCGGGCACCTCGGAGATCCAGCGCAACCGCGTCGCGTCGATGCTGGGACTGTGATCCCCGATGCGGGACCTCCGATGCCGGGAGCTCCGATGCCGGGATCGCTCATGCCGCCGGTGCCGCCGATGCCGGGACCTCCGAAATTGGTGCCTCCGATGCTGGTGAAGATCTGCGGAGTCACCACGCCCGGGGACATGGAGCCGCTGGGCAGGGCCGGAGCCGACCTGGTCGGCCTCTGGCACGGTGTGCCAGGGGGCCATGCGGACCTGCCGACCCACGACCTGGCGCCCTTGGCCGCGGCCGCCCATCGGGTGCCGGGCCTCCGGCCGGTGCTCGTCACCTTCCTCCAGGACGCCGGGGCGCTGCGCACGGTGCTGGCCGGGGCGGGGGTGCGCTGGGTCCAGCTGCACGGCTACCAGCCGCCCGGCATGGTCCGCGCGCTGAAGAGCGCCGGGGAGTTCACCGTGGTCAAGGTGGTCCACCTCGACGCGGGCGGATGCGTGGAGCGGCCCCTGATCGCCGCGTACGAACGGGCGGGGACGGACCTCTTCCTGCTGGACACGGTCGCCCGGGACGGCCGGATCGGCAGCACCGGGCAGCCACCGGACCCCGGAGCGGTCCTGGCCATAGCGGACCGTCTGTCGCGGCCGTTCCTGCTCGCCGGGGGAGTCTCGGACCGCGACCGGGGGGACCGCCGGGCCGTGGGGGACCATCCCCTCTTCCGGGGGATCGATGTGGACACGGCGGCCAGGGACCCCGGCGGCCGGCTGCGGGCCGGCCGGGTCAGGGCCGTGAGCCGGAGCTGGCGGACGCCGCACGGCACCGGGGACGGCAGCGGGGCGACCCGGTGACGGGCCGGTTCACCGAGGCGCTGCTGGGCGCCCGCCGACCGGTGATCATGGAGCTGAAGCGGCAGGACGCCGAGGGCCGGAGCCTGTTCGGCGACCGATCCGTCGCCCGTATCGTCACCGAGTACCAGGACGCCGGCGCACCGTGCCTCTCCGTGGTGACCGGGCGCTGGTTCGGCGGCACCCGGGAACTGCTGCGCGAAGTCATGGCGCGGACCCACCTCCCCGTACTGCTGAAGGACTTCATCATCCGCCGGAGCCAGCTGGAGGAGGCCCACCGGGCCGGCGTCTCCGCCGTCCTGCTCACCGCCTCGGTGCTGCCCCGCTCCACCCTGGACACCCTGGTCGACCACAGCCTGCGGCTCGGTCTGACCCCCTTTGTCGAGGTGGCCTCCGAGGCGGAGATCGGCCGGGTGCCCCGCGCCGGGGAGTGCCTGATCGCGGTGAACAACAAGGACATCGCCACCCGCGAGCACGGCGCGGGCGACACCGGGCGAAGCGTGTCACTCCTGCCCGCCGTGGTGGGCACCGGCACCCGGTGCGCGGTGAGCGCCGGCGGGATCCACCGCCCGGACGACGCCGCCCGGCTGCTCCGGGAGGGCTTCTCCGGCCTGCTCATCGGGACAGGACTGCTGCGCGCCGACAGCCTGCCGGAGTGGCTGGACGTTTTCGACCGCTGCCGGGAAACGGCGCCATCCGTCCGCCGCCCCGGCGGACCACACGACCACGGACATCTGGAGGGAACGATATGACCGGCGAAGCAAGGGAAGAGTGGAAGGTCGTCGTCAACGACGAGGAGCAGTACTCGATCTGGTCCGCCGACCGCGAGTCACCGGCCGGCTGGTACGAGGTCGGCATCCGGGGTGCGAAGGACGAGTGCCTCGCACATATCGAAGAGGTGTGGACCGATATGCGTCCCCTGAGTCTCCGGACCGCCTCGGAAACAGGTGTCCGGTGAACCGGGCACCCGCCCGGCCCGGCGCCGTCGGGGTGGCCCGGCCGACGCTCTCCACCACGGTGGACCTGCCGGGGTCCGGGGCACGGGGCTGGGTGGTCGTCGACTCCCTGGTCGACGGGCTGGCCATGGGGGGCACCAGGATGACCCCGACGGTGACCGAGCGGGAGCTGACCGCCCTCGCCAGGGCCATGACCCACAAACTGGCCCTGGTCGGACTCCCCATCGGCGGCGCCAAGGCCGGTATCGCACCCGGTCCGGGGGCCACCGCCGAGCGGCACACGGTGCTGCGGGCGTTCGGCCGTGCCACGGCGCCGTTGCTGCACGGCGGGGTGTATCTGGGCTGCGACCAGGGCACCACCTACGCCGACCGCCATATGGTCTTCGAGGCCGCCGGATACGACGTCACCCGCCGGCCCGGTGCGACCCGCCTCACCGTCGGCTGGGGCGAACTGTGGGACCACATGGCCGACATCACCGGATACGGGGTGGCCGTCGCAGTGCTCGGCGCCCTGCGCGCCGCCGGCACCCGGGCCCCGCAGCGCGTCGTCGTCCAGGGCTTCGGCACCGTCGGGAGAGCGGTCGCCCATCATCTGGCCGCCCGGGGCCACCGGGTGGTGGCGGTGGCCGATGTGCGCGGCACCGTCGAGGACCCGCGCGGACTGCCCGTCGCCGAACTCATCGCACACACCGGCGGCGACGGAACGATCGACCGGACACGGCTGCCCACGGCGGTGCGGGTCCATGGGCCCGGCCGGGCCTGGCTGGCCGTCGACGCCGATGTGCTGGTACTGGCGGCATCCCCGGCCGCGGTCGACGAGGAGGCGGTGCCCGGGGTCCGTGCCGGACTGGTGGTCGAGGGCGGCAACCTGAGCTGTACCGGCCCGGCCCGCCGGCTGCTGCGCGAGTCCGGCCACACCGTACTGCCGGATGTGGTCGTCAATGTCGGCGGCGCGGCGGCGACCGGCTGTGTGCTCGCCGGGCTGGCTCCGTCCGATCTGCCGCTTCCGCGACTGTCGGCATGGCTGCGCGCATGGGTCGCCGACAGGATCACCGCGAACGGCGAGCTGGTGCAGGAGTTGAGCGCCTCGGGCAGCATCGATCCGGTCGCCGAGCTGCTCACCTCCCGCGGCGCTCGACGGCCGTCACCGGTCGGCGCCGGGCACTGACGTCGCTGCCGCACACGGACGGCTGGGCCGGACGCCGACGGCCGGGCCGGGTGGGCCGCTGTTCCTCATCAGCGCAGGGTCTGTACGGCGTACATCGCACCGATCGCGGTCGCGAGGCCCCCGAGCAGGAGCCTGAGCGCGGTTTCGGGAAGGCGGGGCTGGAGGCGGGCGCCGAGGTAGCCGCCGATCAGTCCGCCGAGGCCGCAGGCCAGGCCCAGGAACCAGTCCGGTGCGATGTCCCCGCCCCCGGCCAGGGAGAGCAGCGCGAAGGTGGCGGCGCCGACGATCGAGGTGGCGAAGGTCGCGGCGAGGGCCGCCGGTGCGACACGGGAGACCGGCATGCCCCGGCCGACGAGGACCGGGCCGAGGAGGGAGCCGCCGCCGATGCCGTAGATCCCGCCGACCACCCCTACGGCGACGGCGAGGCCGGTGACCGTCCGCGCGGACGGCTCGGCGGCGGCCCGCTCCCGTACCGGCCGCAGCGTACGGGCGCACAGCCACAGGCCCAGCGGGAGCAGCAGCCCGGCGATGAGAAGACGGAAGACGGCGGGGCCGGGGAGGGCGAAGACCCGGATGACGGCGCCGATGACGACCCCGGGGAGAGTGCCCAGGACCAGGCGCCGGGTGAGGGGGCCGCGCAGCGCACCGGTCCGCCGGTGCCGCCACAGGGCACCGGGTCCGGCGACGACATTGAAGAGGAGATTCGTCGGGGTGACCGCCGGGTTGGGCACGGCGAACACGCTCAGCTGGACCGGGAGCAGGAACACCGCACCCGACACACCGACCGGTGCGGTCACCACCGCTATCAGCAGACCGGCGGTCAGCCCGCCCAGCCCCAGCCACCAGTCCACCCCTGCCCCCGCCCCGGAATCGTGGGGCCAGTATCAGCCCGTCCGTCCCCGGTTCGGCCGCTCGGCAATGCGGTGTTCATGAAATGCGAGGGTCAGGAGGTTCCTCGTCCCGCCCCTGCCCCTGCCCCTCACACGACCGTGACCGCGACCGTGACCGCGCCTGTGGCCCCGGAGGCACTGGCCCGGTCGCGGACCTCGGCCAGTGCGCGGGCCACGGGGACGACGTCGGCGGTCGCCATCTCGATCCGCTCGTACACCTCCGGGTTGAGGATGGTGGTGCCGTCGAAGTCACCGGAGCTGAGATAGATCCCGGCCGGTGCGGTCCATGCCTGGAGGAAGCCGAAGAGCGGGCGCAGCGCGTGCTCGATGACCAGGGCATGGCGCTCGGTACCACCGGTGGCGGCGAGCAGGACCGGCTTGGCGGCCAGCGCGTACTGGCCGACGAGGTCGAAGAAGTGCTTGAACAGCCCGGGGTAGGACCCCCGGAAGACCGGCGTCGCCGCGATGACCAGGTCCGCCTCCTCCACCGCCCGCAGCGCCTCCTCGACGGCGCCGCCGGCCGACTCACGGTCGGGGGTGGTGGGCAGCTGTGCTCCCAGGGAGTGCAGTTCGATCAGCCGCCCGCTGATGTCGGCCCGCTCGGCGAGGGTGCCGAGGATCAGCTCGGCGAGGGCGGTCGTCTTCGAGGGGGTGCTCGGGCTGCCGACGACGGCGACGACCTTCAGCGGGGCGGTCATGACGTCGCCTCCGTCCGGCTCCCGCCACGGGCCGCGATCTCCCGGCGGACGACCGGCGCCACCTCGGTGCCGAGCAGCTCGATCGCCTTCATCATCTCCTTCTGCGGCACATCGCCGAAGCCGAGCTGGATCATCATCCGGTCGTGTCCGAAGACCTCGTGCTGGGTGAGGATCTTGTCGATGACCTCCTGGGTGCTGCCGAGGAAGAACGCGCCGGCGGGGGAGGACTGCGCCTCGTACGCCCGCTTCGGCATGGGGACGCCCTGGCCGCGCTGATGGTGGTTGGCCATCCACCCGGCCTGGAAGTACGGGTGGGAGACCTCGATGGCCTCACGGTGGGTCGCGGCGACAAAGCCGGGGGAGTTGACGGAGACCTTCAGCGTGGCGGGGTCATGGCCGTGCTCGGCGGCGGTCCGGCGGTACAGCTCCACGAAGGGGGCGAACTGATGGTAGTTCCCGCCGATGATCGCGAGCGAGAGCGGCAATCCGAGGCGTCCGGCGCGGACGACCGAGGCGGGGGTGCCGCCGACCGCGACCCACACCGGGATCTCCCGGTCGGGGCGGGGCGTGATGTCACCGGCCCGGAGCGGGGGCCGCAGGGAGCCCTCCCAGGTGATCGGGTTCTCCGCGCGCAGCTTCAGCAGCAGCTCCAGCTTCTCGGCGAAGAGCCGGTGGTAGTCGTCGAGGTCATGGCCGAAGAGCGGGAAGGACTCGATGTAGGAGCCCCGGCCCGCGATGATCTCCGCCCGGCCGCCGGAGAGCAGATCGAGGGTGGCGAACTGCTGGAACACCCGGACCGGGTCGTCCGAGCTGAGGACGGTCACGGCGCTGGAGAGCCGGATGTCCCGGGTGTGCTCCGCCATGGCCGCGAGGACGACCGCGGGGGCGGAGACGGCGAAGTCCGTACGGTGGTGCTCACCCACGGCGAAGACATCGAGCCCCGCCTCGTCGGCGGCCTTCGCCTGCTCCACCAGTTCCCGCAGCCGGACCCCGGGAGCCGGAGGGCGGCCGGTGGAGGGGTCGGGTGTCAGTTCACCGAAATGGTAGATGCCCAGTTCAAAGGCCATGGCACTTGCTCTTTCGACGTCATGTACTTGATTGCACAACGAACAACATGAAGAGCTGGGGGTGGTATTCCACGCCGTGCGCGAAGGGGTCCGCTCAGATGGTGGCGGTCACTCCAGGTGACCGTCAGGGGTCAGCAGGTGGTGGCGCGCTCGTCGAAGCCGAGCGTGCTCCAGATGTCGGCGAGGGAGTCGAGCTGCTCGTCGGTGAGCCGGTCGAGGAACTCGGCCCGCAGCTGGGTGAGGTGCACCGTGCGGGCGCGGCGGTAGGTCCTGCGTCCCGCCCCGGTGAGGACGGCGTCGAAGCCGCGGGCGTCGCTGGGGCAGCGTTCCCTGCTCACCAGGTCCTTGCGCTCCAGATCGTCCACGATCCGGGTGAGACCGCTGCGGCTGATCAGGAGGGCGGCGGCGATGTCCTTCATCCGGAGCCGGCCCCCGGGCGCCTCGGCCAGGGTGAGCAGCACCTCGAACGAGGACATCGAGAGCCCGGCCTCGGCGACCAGCTCGGTGTCGAGGGTGCGCAGCAGCTTGAGGTGGGTGGAGAGGAAGCCGAGCCAGACGGCGCGTTCGGTGCTGCTCAGGGCGCGGGAGGGAGAGCCGGAGCGCCCTTCGGCCGCGGCGGCCTGCCCGGTGGTGCGGGTGGTCAGGCTCATGGCGCCCTCCGTTTGTTCGTTCCGCAACGAATGATACGGGGCGGCCTGCTCAGGCGGTCGGCTCAGGCGACCGGCTCGGCCGGTGTGCCGCGGTGCCGTTCCCGGGTCGTCCGCAGGGCGGCGACCTCCTGGTCGACATCCGTAGGCGCACGGTCGAGATACCTGAGCCGCACCCGGTTGCCGTGGTCGCCCTGGGTGCCACGACAGTCTCCGGCCCGAACCAGCACCGCTGGAACGCGGGTTGAGCCCCATCCGGACCGGTGGCGTCTCCGCGCCGGGAGGGTCGGGCGCGGAGAACGGACGCGGGAACCGGGGCGTCGCCGTGACCGGCCGTCAGGACTCCTCGGTCGAGGCGCGGACGACAAGCCGGGGCGGGAACCGCTCGACCCGCTCCGCCCGCTCCTTGACGGGCGCCTGAAGCAGCGTCAGCCCGCGCTCCGCCATCGCGGACAGCGGATGCCGGATGGAAGTGATGGGCGGGTCCAGGAGCTTGAGCATCTCGGTGTCGTCGAACCCGGTGACGGCGATCTGCCGGGGCACGGCCACCGACGAGCGGTGCAATGTGCTCACCAGCCCCACCGCGAGGACATCCGCTCCGCAGACGACCGCGTCGACCCGGTCGCCCTGTTCGATGATGCGACGCCCCGCCGTCCGTCCTGCGTCGGTGGTGAAGCTGGGCAGCAGGATGGTGGTGGCGTCGGGCCCCTGCGCCTCGGTGAAGGCGGCCAGCCGTTCGGCTCCCGAGGACGACGCCTGATCGGCGACGAGCGCGATCCGGTGCCTCCCCATCCCCTTCAGGTGATCGAGGAGAAGCCGGACCGCGGACGCGTTGTCGAGGGTGACCGCGACGGTGCCGGAATCCCTGGCCCATCGGTCGAAGAGGACGACAGGACGGCGCCGGGCGGCATCGCGGATGGCGGGACCGGACGCGTCGGCCGATACGGGCACCACGAACAGGCCGTCCACCCGCCCACTGAGCAGGGTGTCGATCTGCTCGGCCTCGATCGCGGTGTCGTTGGCGGCGTCGGAGACCACGAGCGTGCCGCCGGCGGCACGCACCCGCTGGGCGATGGCTTCGGCGAGTTGGACGAAGTAGGGGTTGGCGAGCGTGGGGAGGACGACGCCGATGGTGCCGGTCGCGCCGGTGCGCAGCGCCCGTGCCGAGTGGTTCGGCTGGTAGCCGAGCCGATGGGCGGCGTCCTCGACACGGCGCGCCAGTTCGGGGTCGACGTTGCGCTGCGTCCCGGCGAGCACACGTGAGGCCGTCGCGCGGGAGACGCCGGCGGCCTCGGCCACGTCGATGAGTCGGGGCGCTGTCACGTAGGTGGTGTCCTTCTCGGTCGGTGGGTTAGGTCGTCTCTTTCGGATCTTGCTGGGCTCGCGTGCCCTGGCACCGCACTCCCCCTGGGCCTGGCGGCCCGGGAGGTGCCCCCACGCCGCGTTGTCGTCAATCACCAATGGCCCCCTGGGCCCTGGCGGGCCCGGGTGGGGGTGCCCCCAGTGCAACGAGGGGGAGTACCCCCACCGCAGTGGCTCAATCCTCCGCCTTGCGATGCACGTCACCAGACCCTCCCCCTACGCCCGAAGGGCGTGGGAGGTGCCCCCACTCCCTGACCCAGCCTCATCCGAAAGAAACTCCCTGGTGCGCCACGGCGGCGGGGCGAACGGGCACGACGAGGCTACTTGACGGCGCGGGGTCGCTGGTACAGCATGTCGGAAATCGATCTCCCAAGGAGTTCACATGTCGCTCATCACCGTCGTCGGTTCGGTGAACCGCGACTTCGTCCTGACCGTCGAGGACCTGCCGCACCCGGGCGAGACCGTGCTGGCGCGGCACTTCGTGGAGGGCGTCGGCGGTAAGGGTGCCAACCAGGCCGTCGCGGCGGCCCGGCTCGGATCGCGGGTGCGTCTCGTCGCCCGGGTCGGAGCCGACGCGGCCGGCATCCTCGACGCGCTCGTTGCCGAGGGCGTGGACATCGGCGCCGTACGGTCGGACGAGCGGGCCACGACCGGAATCGCCGCGGTCGTCGTCGACGGCGACGGCGAGAACACCATCGTCGTGAACCCGGGGGCCAACGCCGGCCTCGGTGTCCAGGACCTGCCGTCCCGGCTCGTCCGGTCGGAAGGAGAGATCGTCCTCGTCCAGAACGAGATCGCACCCGAGGTCGTCGACGCGGCGGTCCTGCGCGCCCGGGAACAGGGCGGGACCGTGGTCCTCAACCCCGCCCCCGCCCGCCCGGTCGACACCCGGGTACTCGCCGCCGTCGATGTCCTCGTCCCCAACCTCGGTGAATTCGCCGCACTGCTCGGCACCCACCGGCCCGCCACCGTCGATGAGGCACGAGACCTGCTGGAACGCGCCGCGCTCCCGTGCCGGGCCCTCGTGGTGACCCTCGGGGCGGACGGCGCGATCCTGAAGGAGGCCCACTCCACGACCACCCTCCATGTCCCCGCGCCGGCGGTGGACGCCATCGACACCGTGGGCGCCGGCGACACCTTCTGCGGTGCCCTGGCGGACGCCCTCGGACGGGGCACCGGCCTTCCGGCCGCCGTCGAACGCGCCGTCCGGGCGGCGTCGCACGCCGCCACCGGCCTCGGCGCCCAGACCTCCATGCCGTACGCGGCGCAGCTCGACGTATCCGCGGTCACCTCCGCTCTCTGACACCCCGCGGATCACCCACCAGCACTACGGAGAACCACCCATGAGGAATCTCAAGATCGGCGTGTTCGAGAACGCGCAGGCCAATGCGAGTGGCACGGCCACCTGGCGGCACCCCGACAGCCGGCGGCATCTCTTCGACTCCCTGGAGTACTGGCGCGATCTCGCCGCCCTGTGCGAGGACGCCAAGCTGGACTTCCTCTTCCTCGCCGACGCCTGGGGCTGGTCCGAGATCGACGGCGAGCGCCCGGCCATCGCCACCGAGGAGAGCCTCGACCTCCCGAGGCTCGACCCGATAGTCGTCGCGTCCACCCTGCTGTCCATGACGACCGACCTGGGTCTGGTCATGACGGGCTCCGTCCTCGTGGAACCGCCGTACGCGTTCGCACGCCGCATGGCCACGCTCGACCAGCTCTCCGGGGGCCGCATCGGCTGGAACATCGTGACCACCGGCACGGCCGACACCGCGGTCAAGGCGTTCGGCATGGAGATGGTGGCCCATGACGACCGCTACCGGATGGCCGAGGACTTCCTCGATCTGGTCTACAAGTACTGGGAAGGGGCCTGGGAGCCGGACGCGCTGGAGAAGGCGAAGGACGGAAGGTTCGCCGACCCCGCCAAGGTGCATCTCATCACCCACGAGGGCCCGTTCTTCCGCTCGCAGGGGTACGGCAACACCGCGCGCTCCCCGCAGGGCACGCCCGTGCTCTTCCAGGCGGGGGCATCGCCCGCCGGTCGCCGGGTCGGCGGCCGGCACGGCGAGTGCATGTTCGTCGGGAGCGGCTCGGTGGAGCAGCTCGCCGGGCACACCGCCGCCATCCGGGCGGAGGCGGTCAAGGCGGGGCGCCGGGCCGACGAGGTGAAGGTGATGTCGGCGTTCTCCTGTGTCATCGGGGCGACGACATCCGACGCGGAGCGGCGCTACCAGCGGATCCTCGACGCCCAGCGGCCCGAGGTGACCGTCGCCAGCTATGCCATGTTCACCGGGCTCGACCTCTCCTCCTACGCTCCCGAGACGCCCATGGCCGCTCTCTCCACCGAGCTGTCGCAGACCCAGGTGGCCCGCTTCGCCGACCGGACGGTCGGCGACGTCCTCGCCGACTGGCACACCCACGGTGTCGGGGCGCGGCCCGTCGTCGGTACGGCCGAGGAGATCGCCGACGAGATCTGCGCGCTGGCCGAAGGCGCCGACCTCGATGGCTTCCTGCTGTCGCCGGCGGTCCAGCCCTGCGGGACGGCGGACTTCGTCGAGTCGGTCCTGCCGATCCTGCGGGCCCGCGGAGTCTTCCGGGGGGCGTACACGGAGGGCGAGAGCCTGCGCGAGCGGCTCACCGGAGCACCGGACCGGGCGCTGCCGGCCAGCCACCCCGCGGCACGCTTCCGGCACTGAGAACAGAAAGCGCGACGAGAGGATGTCGAAGACCATGGCCACCTCCGCCCACCACCCGCTCCGGGCGTCCGCGCCGGCGGAGCTGGACGCGGCGACGCTCCGACGGGCGTTCGGGGCCTATCCGACCGGTGTGGTCGCGATGGGCGCGCTGCGCGGGAACGAGCCGGTCGGGTTCGCGGCCAGCTCGTTCGTCTCCATCTCGCTCCAACCGCCCATGGCGGCGGTCAGTGTGGCCCGCACCTCGACCACCTGGCCACGCCTGGCGGGGGCACCCGTTCTGGGGCTGAGCGTGCTCAGCAGCGGCCAGGGGGCGCTCTGCCGGCGCCTGGCCTCCCGGGAGGGCAATCGCTTCGACGGTGTCGCGTGGAAGACGACACCCGAGGGCGCCGTCCTGATCGAGGACGCCGCGCTCTGGCTGACGGCCCGGGTGAGCGCGACCTACGACGGCGGCGATCACGAGATCGTGCTCATGGAGTTGCTGACGGCCGAGTTGTTCTCCGGTGTGGAGCCGCTGGTCTTCCACACCAGTCAGTTCCGCGAGCTGACCCCCCATGGATGACACCCCGGCGGTGCCCGCGCACCTCATGGGTGCGGTGGTGCGCGGTGCCGGCCGGGGCCGTGGGCTCGGATTCCCCACCGCGAATGTCGCGGCCGACCCCGGCTCGCGGATCCCGCCCCCGGCGATCTACAGCGGCTGGGTCGTCCGTCTCGCCACCGGCGTCGTCCACCGCGGAACCATCAGTATCGGGTCCAACCCCACCTTCTGTGACACCGAGGATGTCCATGTCGAGGTGTACTGCCATGACACCTCGGACAACTTGTACGGCGAACGCGTCGGACTGTGGTTCGTGGCACGGCTGCGCGACACGGTGAGATTCGCTTCGCCCGACGATCTGGTACGCGCCGCCCGACAGGACGTCCTGAGGTCGGAGGCGCTGCTCGCCTCCGACCGGGGGCGCCGCGTCCTCACCCGCGCGCTCGCCGCGTACGGGAAAACCGCCTCTGCCTGAGGTATCGCTCCGCGGGGAGCGGCGTGCACAGCCGCCTTCCCGTGTCATCGCCGGCCTGGTCCGGACCCCCCACGCCCTGCCTTGCTCCGTACGAACAAAGGTGTGAGTAATGAGCGTATTCCATTGGCTGAATGAGCAGTTCAGCTTCTTCGGCCTGCCAGTCTACTGGTCCGACTTCCTCGGCAACATCCTGGCGCTCGCGACCGTCTGGCTGGCGCTGCGGAGATCGCTCACGGCCTGGCCGGTACAGATCCTCGGATCGGTGCTGCTGCTGATCGCGAGCCTCAACGTCCAGCTCGGAGGCAATGCGACCCGCCAGGTCGTGATCATAGCATCGGCCTCCTGGGGCTGGGCGACCTGGCGCCGCAGCAGGGAGAAGGAAGGCGCGATCAACGTCCGCTGGGCCTCGTGGCGGGAGCGTTCCGTGCTGCTCGTCGCCATGGTCGCCGGGACCTTCGCGTTCGGCGCCCTGCTCAAGGCGACCGAGGCGTCCTTCTACCCGGGTGCTCCCTGGTGGATGGTGCTCGCGGACGCCTGGATCTTCGTCGGCTCGATCCTGGCGATGTACTCCCAGGCCCGGCGGTATGTGGAGTTCTGGTTCGCCTGGCTGGCCGTCGACCTGGTCGGGGTGCCCCTCGCCATCCACTCCGAGCTGTACTTCTCCGGGATCGTCTACGCGATCTTCTTTGTGATGGTCGTCATCGGGATCCGCGACTGGGCGTCCCGCAGCAAGGACCAGGAGATCGCCTCACCGCTGGAGCCGGCCGTCGTCCTGGAGAGCCGGACCGACACCGCACCGGCCACGGGGCCCGACACCGCACCTGCCACCGGGCCGGACACCGCACCGGTCCCGGGGCCCGATACCTCGCCGGCCACCGGGAACACCTCCCCGTACTCCCCCGTCCACTCCCCGCGCAAGGGCACGGAGACCGTGAGCGGGACGGGCGCCGCCGACTGACGGCCCGGAAAGGTCTCCACCACTCAGGGATCCTCGCGAGCAGGGCCGGTCACGGTGGACTCGCGAGGACGCCCCGCTATAGGGTCGGGGCGCCCCGGCGGTCCGCGGTGCCGTCACCGGGTCACCGGGTCCGACCTGGAAGGAACCGACGGATCATGCGCGTCATCGAGACCCCGGGAAAGACGGAGGGCGTCCGGTGACGGCCTCCGGCGACGACCCCGTCCTGCTGCGCACCGAGGGGCGCGCCGCCTACGCCACCCTGAACCGGCCGAAGGCGCTGAACGCCCTCACCCTCGGCATGGTCCGCACCCTGGCCGATGCCCTCGACACCTGGGAGAAGGACCCCTCGGTCGGGACGGTGGTCCTCACCGGCGCGGGGGAGCGCGGTCTGTGCGCCGGAGGGGACCTGCGGGTCTTTCACCATGACGCCATGACCGGGGGCACCGCGTCGCTGGACTTCTGGCGCGAGGAGTACCGGCTCAACGCCCGTATCGCCCGCTTCCCGAAGCCCTATGTCGCCGTGATGGACGGCATCGTCATGGGCGGCGGTGTCGGGGTCTCCGCCCATGGCGGCATCCGTGTCGTCACCGAGCGCTCCCAGGTGGCGATGCCGGAGACGGGTATCGGTTTCGTCCCCGATGTCGGCGGTACGTATCTGCTGGGCCGCGCCCCCGGCGAGCTGGGCACCCATCTGGCGCTGACCGGCAGGGCCATCGGTGCGGCGGACGCGCTGCTGTGCGGGCTGGCCGACCACTTCGTCCCCGCAGGGGCCCTGCCCGCCCTCCTCGCCGACCTCGCCGTGGCCCCCGCGCACCAGGCGGTCGCCCGCCATGCCCGCGAGGCGCCGCCCGGCGAACTCGCCGCCCACCGCCCCTGGATCGACTCCTGCTGTACGGCGGAGACGGTCGAGGAGATCGTCGAACGGCTGGCGGGCCACGGTGATCCCGTGGCCCGGAAGACCGCCGAGACCCTGCTGACCAGGTCCCCGACCGCGCTCAAGGTGACCCTCGCCGCCCTGCGGAAGGCACGCGAGGCGGGGTCGCTGGAGCGGGTGCTGGACCAGGAGTACCGGGTGTCCCGCGCGGCGCTCACCCATCACGATCTGGCGGAGGGCATCCGGGCCCAGGTCATCGACAAGGACCGCCGCCCCCGCTGGTGCCCGCCCACCCTGGCGGAGGTCGGCGAGGACGAGGTGAACCGCTTCTTCGCCCCCCTCGGCGAACATGAGCTGGGTCTCGCCGCCGGAGCGGCGGAGGGCGCCGCACCCTCGGCCCGGCGTGCCCGGCACGCGGGAAATTGCCTGGACGTGGGGGACCGGGCTTGATCCGATGGTGGGATGACACATTTCTGGAAGGGCAGCCGGGTACGTCTCAGGGGCGTCGAGCCGGAGGACTGGACCGCGTTCATGCGCTTCGACGAGCACTCCGGCCATCAGCGGTCGAGTGACTTCCTGAGGCCGCCCCGCTCCGCCGAGGGCTATCGCACCTGGGCGGCGCGCATGGCCACCGAAGCCCCCGAGGGGGACTCCTTCCGGCTGGCGATCGAGGCGCTCGACACCGGGGCGGTGGTCGGCGTCGTCAACACCTTCAACGCCGAACCACAGGAGGGCAGTTTCTCGTACGGGATCGGCGTCGGCGGGGACCATCAGCGCAAGGGCTACGCGGCGGAGGCGGCGGTGCTGCTGATGCGGTACATGTTCGCGGAGCGCCGCTACCACAAGTGCGAGGTGAGCGTCTATGCGTACAACGAGGCCTCGCTGGCGCTCCATCGGCGGCTCGGCTTCACGGAGGAGGGGCGCCTGCGCGACCACGCCTTTCTGGCGGGGCAGTACCGCGATCTCGTCATGATGGGCATGCTCGCCGAGGAGTTCGCCGAGGCGCACTCACTGGGCGGGCTCTGAGCCGACCCGGCCCCGGAGGCCGCCGGTGCCGCCGCCCGCGCGCCGCCCGAGCGGTCCCCGCCGCCCCGGGGAGCCGCTGTGGCAGACTCCCGCGCATGCGGCCGGATCATATGCTTCTGCGGGACCTGGTCGACGGGACCACGGCGATCGTCACCCGGCCCGGCGCCGGCCGGACCGAGGCGGAGATCCGCGCGGCGGAGTCGGTCGTCGGCCCGCTGTCCCCTTCGTACCGGTGGTGGCTGACCACCTACGGCGAGGGGAGCTTCCAGCGGCAGGAGATCGCCACCGTGGGGCCGCCCCGCCATATCGCCGCGTCGGCCCTCACCGAGGGCTGGTCCGGCGGCGACCGGCTCTGGTTCCACCAGGACGGCGACTGCGGTGACCGGTACGGGTTCGCGCTCGACGCCGCCGGGGGAGCGGGCGCGGGCGCGGACACCGGAGACCCCGTGGTCCGGCGGGAGCACCCCGTGGTCCGGTGGGACGGCCACACCGGCGACGAGGAGCCCTTCGCCGAATCCTTCGCCGGATTCCTCACGGTACGGACGGCGCTCGCCGCAGGGCTGCGGGAGGGCCCGAACCCCAGCATGGCCCGTCTGTGGCGCTCCACACCGGGGGTGCTCCTGACCGGCGGTACGGTGATCTACGGGCCCCATGTCCTGCGCGAGCGCAACGAGACCCACCGGGTCCCCGCGTACGCGCCCCACTGGGTGCTCATCGGGGACGACGGCGCGGGCACCGGACTGTTCATGCGGCGCCACGGCCGGGACCGCGCCTCGGTATACCGCCTCGGCCTGAGCGCCGTCGAGGAGGACATCGCGAGCGGCGGCGAGTTGCTGACCGGCGATCTGCTCGGCTGGCTCGACCGCTGTGTCCATGAGGGCCGCCGCTGTTGAACCGTCCGGGCGCGCTGTCCGTGTTCACCACATCGACCTGCGGAGGACGGAGTGAATGGATGGCGGCACTGTGGTCGCGCGCCCGGCAGCGGACGAGTGACGAAGTACTGGTCCGGGCTCTCTACGAGGAACACGGCAGGGCCCTGCTGGCGTACGCACAACGGCTGACGGGTGATCGCGCCGCCGCCGAGGACATCGTCCAGGAGACGCTGATCCGGGCCTGGCGTCATCAGGAGAAGCTGACCAACGGCAGGGGTTCGATACGGGGTTGGCTGCTCACGGTGGCCCGCAATATCGTCACCGACCGCTCCCGGGCGAGGGCGGTGCGGCCCGCCGAGGTCGCCGAGAGCCCGACGAAGGTCCCGGTGGCCCAGGACCACGCGGAGGCGGTCGTGGACTCCATGGTGGTCATGGAGGCACTCGACCGGCTGTCGGCGGACCACCGGGAGGTTCTTGTGGAGATCTACTTCCAGGGCCGGACGGTCAGCGAGACCGCCTCGGTGCTCGGCATACCGGCCGGGACGGTGAAGTCCCGTTCGCACTATGCCCTGAGACAATTGAGAGAGTTGTACGCGGAGCGGACCGGAACCGGCCGGGGGCGGCTGACCGCGGTGAAGGAGGCGGCGGCATGAGCATCCAGCAGCATGACAGCACGCTGCTCGGCGCCTATGTGCTCGGCGCCCTGGACGAACAGGAGAGGCGCGAGGTCGACGCCCATGTGGCCGTCTGCGGGGAGTGCCGGTTGGAGCTGGAAGCCCTCAAGGACCTGGAGGCAGGCCTCGGGGAGATACCGCCGGAGGCCTTCCTCGACGGGCCGCCCGACGACGGCGATCTGTTGCTCCAGCGAACCCTGCGGCAGGTCCGCACCGAGCGCTCCCGGTCCGAGCTGCGGCGCCGCGTGGCCCTGTCCGCGGTGGCGGTGGTCGCGGCGGCGGCCGTCCTCGGCGCCGGATTCCTGCTCGGCCGTACGGGAAGCGACTCCGCCACGGGGAACGAGGCCGTGCCGCAGCGCATCCCGACGGTGGCGACCCCGCCGGTGGAGGGCATCCGGGTGGCCTCCGTCACCGACCCCGGGACCGGGGCGCGGATGTCCGTCCGGGTGACCCCGGCGACCGACTGGGTACGGGTCCACGCGGCGGTGGGCGGGCTGCCCGTCGGGGAGTTGTGCCGGCTGGTGGTGGTCGGGAAGGACGGCACCCGCGAGGTCGCGGGGAGCTGGCTCGTGGGCAGCAGTGAGAAGGGGGCCGGCCTGGACGGCTCGGCCGCCGTGGCGGCCGAGGACGTGAAGGAGATCGTCGTGGAGAACGCGGCGGGGAAGACATTCGTGACGGCCCGTCTGACCTGAGGCGGTGGGCGGCGGCCCGGGGCGGGGGCGAGTGCCCCGCGCCGGGCCGCCGCCGTGCGGATCCCTTCCCGGGGTGGCGCGGCCCCCGGGGGAGTGTCCTCAGCCGGCCTTGGGGACGGCGGTCAGCGCGTCGGCGGTGACACAGTGGAAGTCCCGCTCCAGCAGGCCCTCCACGATCGCGGGCAGGGCCCGGACGGTCTCCCGCCGGTCCCCGCCGCCGTCATGCATCAGGATCATGGAACCGGGCCGCACCCCGTCGAGGACCTTGCCGGTGATCTTCTCCGGGCCGGGCCGGGCCCAGTCCCAGGAGTCCACGTCCCACAGGGCCAGGGCGGGCCCGGCGTCGATGAGTTCGCCCAGGGTCTCGGGGGAGCGGGCGCCGTACGGCGGGCGGAAGAGCGTCGGGGCCCGCCCGATGGCACGATCGAACGCCTCACTGGTCCGGTCGATCTGGAGCCGGAACTCCCGCGGGGTCAGATCGGGCAGGAACGGGTGCGACCAGGTGTGGTTGCCGAAGCCATGGCCCGCGTCGGCGATGCGCCGCACCTCGTCCGGGAGGGCCTGGACATGCATGCCGACACAGAAGAAGGTGGCGGGGACGCCGTACCGGTCGAGGATGGCGAGTACCTCCCGGGTGAGGACGGGGTCCGGGCCGTCGTCGAAGGTCAGGGCGACCTCCCGGCGCTCGCGCGAACCGTGCGGGAACCACCGTCCCGCGCGGGTGAGGGCCTCCTCCACCGGGGCGCTGCGGCGGATCCCGCCGTGGTAGTCCTCCTCCCGCCCGATCTGGCTGCCGCTCTCCGCCGTCACGGGGGTGAGGGTGGCGAGGTCGCTCCGCGCCCGCTCGGCGAGGACACGGGCGGGGACGGAGCCGAAGCCGGGCCGCTCCGGCAGGTGCCAGGGGTCGGCGCGGTGGACCCGCAGCCCCGCCGCCGTCAGCAGGCCGTCCACCAGACCGCAGGTGGTCTCCACGGCGATGGCGCAGGGCAGGCCGCTGGTCCGTTCCAGCGCGCCGAACCAGTCGGTCAACTCCGGTACCCGCGAGGCCTCCCAGCGCGTGGGCGCGACGGCCGGCTCTCCGGCCGCGTCGACGACCTCCACCTCGTAGCCCTCTGCGGACCAGGCGATTCCCGCGTACAGCATGCGTACTTCCTACTCGCTCGCCCGGGGCGGCGGGCGCACCGGGGGGTCGGATGAAGGGCGCCGGAGAGGTACGGGGGCCGGGCGCCCGGTCCGTGTCCGTCACCGGTCTCCGGTGCGGGTACGGTGTCGGGCGTGGCCGGATCCCGAGGCTCCGGCAGATGTCCCGGCGTCCGGTGGGACGGGGACATCGCTCGGGAGGAGCCGGATTCGGGCCCGGATTCGGTGAGTTGCCGAAGTCGGAGATCGTCTTCCGTTTCCTGCCGGGTCGTACGCTCGCACCCTCTCTGACGAGGGATGTTGCCATTTTGATCATGGCCCGACAAGGTTCGGCCCGCGCGACCGATCCCCACCGATGTCCACGAACTCTCCATCATTGCGACACAAGTGCGACACAGGCACGCTATTGTTCGCCGTGCCCCGCCGTGATTGGTCCAGACCATATCCAAGGGTGACATCCGCGCGCTATGCCCATGACCGTCTCCTTTGCCAACGTGCCCTGGCTCAATCCGCCTGTGGCCCACCGCTCTTGGAGGGCATCATCAACGCTCAGCACGGACCGTTGACCGTCCCGGACCTGCTGGACTCCCGCGCCGGGAAACAGCCCGACGGCACAGCGATCCAGGTACGGGGCGGTGGCACCCTCACCTATGGCGCCTGGCGCGAACAGGCCGTCCGGGCCGCGCACGGGCTGGCGGACGCGGGGGTGCGCCCCGGTGATCTGGTGGCCCTGCGCTTCACCGGCGAGGAGTGGGACCGGTACGCCGTGGCCTTCCTCGCCACCCACTACGCCGGGGCGGCGGCGCTCCCGCTCCGCGCCGATCTCGCCGAAACCGAGGCCGAACGGCTCGCCGGGATCTGCGGCGCCACCGCCGTACTCCGCGGCGACCGGCTGCCCGGCCTCCCCGGGCCCCTGGCCACCGCCGACCATCTGCTGGAGACCCTGCTCTCCGCCCCGGCCGGCGACGGCCCGCCCCCGCACCGGCCCGCCCCCCTCGACCGGGCGCAGGTGGTCGGCACCTCCGGAACCACCGGCACCCCCAAGGGCGTTCTGGCCTGCCACGCCAACCTCACCTCGGGACAGCGGCTGAACCCGCGCCCCCGCCCGTACGCCCACTCCCGCCATGCCGTGCACGCCTTCCCCATCGGTACCAACGCCGGACAGATGATGCTGCTCGGCGCCCTCACCGGTGCCCCCACCACCGTCGTCCTGCCGCGCTTCGACGCGGAGGAGTTCGGCCGCACCGTGTCCGAACTCCGGGCCGGGACCGCCTTCCTGGTCCCCTCGATGGCGATCGAACTGCTCAACTCCGGTGCCCACGAGAAGTGGGACCTCTCCAGCCTGCTCCTCCTCAGCTCCTCGGCCGCCGCCCTGCCCGCTCCCGTCGCCCGTGCGCTCACCGAGGCCCTGCCCCGGGCCACGGTGGTCAATGTCTACACCTCGGCCGAGGCGGTGCCCGCCCAGCTCTCCACCGTGGTCGATCCGGCCAGGCCCGGCTCCGTCGGCCGCCCCACCGACCCCGGTGACCTGCGGATCCTTGGAGCCGACGGGACGGAGCTGCCCGCCGGGGAGACCGGCGAGGTCTGGCTGCGCCAGCCGGGGCCGCAGCGCGCCTACACCGGCGACCCCACCGCGGGCACCACCGTCTTCCGCGACGGCTGGGTACGGATGGGCGACCTCGGACGGCTGGACCCGGACGGCTTCCTCCATCTGGTGGACCGGGAGAGCGATGTCATCAAGTCCGGCGCCCTCAAGGTCTCCACGCTGCGGATCGAGGACGCGCTCCATGAACACCCGGATGTCGCCGACGCGGCGGCGCTCGGCGTCCCGCACCCCGTGATGGGCCGGGTACCGGTAGCGGTGGTGGTCCCCGCCGCCACCGGTCTCGACCTCGACGCCCTGCGGCTCTTCCTCAGCACCCGGCTGAGCCGCGCCGAACTCCCGGTACGGGTCCTGCTCGCCGACGACCTGCCGCGCAACGCCACCGGCAAGGTGGTCAAGCACCGGCTGCGCCCGCTCTTCGACACCGAGCACACGGCGCGTACCGAGGACACGGCGGCCGTCGCTGCGGGCGGCGCCCCCGCCCCGGCGCCGGTCCGTCCGGGCGGCGCGCCCCGTACCCCCACCGAGCTGCGGCTCGCCCGGATCTGGCAGGAGGTCCTGGGCCGTCCGGTACGGGATGTGGCCGAGGAGTTCTTCGCCCTCGGCGGCGACTCCTTCCGCGCCGTCCAGCTGGCCGCCGCCCTCACCGAGCACTTCGGCGTGGAGGCCGGTGCCGCGGTGGTCTTCGGCCGCCCAGCCCTGCGGGCACAGGCCGCCTGGCTGGACGAGCGCGCCTCGGCCGCTCCGGCGGGTTCCGCCACCGGCACCGGGGACACGGTGGCCGCTCCCGCCGGGCATACGGTGCCCGGGATCCCGCCCTATCTCACCGCGCTGCGGGCCCAGCCGCACGAGGTACCGCTCACCAGCCAGCAGGAGAACTTCCTGGACTGGATGGCCGAGGAGTCCGGCCGGGACGTGGGCGCCGTCATCGCCCTCTTCCGGGTGACCGACCGGCTGGAGCGGCCCGCCCTCGGCCGGGCCCTGACCGAACTCGTCCGGCGGCACCCCGCCCTGCGCACCCGCTTCGTCCCGGTGCCCGGCGCCGTCCCCGGCCTGGTCCGCACCGTGCTGGACGAGGAGCCGCACGCCCGGATCACCCTGCACGAGGCCCCCGGCGCCACCGACGAGGAGGTCGACGCGCTGCTCATCGCCGAGCGGGACCGCCTCACCGACCTCGGCACCGACCCGACCGCCCGGCTGCTGGTGGTGACCCGCGCACCCGAGGACCACATCGTCCTGCTCGCCGTCCACCACATGGTCGCCGACGGCTGGTCGATCGGTGTGCTGCTGCGGGAACTCGGCCTCGCCTACGACGCCCTGCGCCGGGGCCGCGAGCCCCGGCTGCCCGCCCACGCCCTGCCCTACCCGTCCCTGATCGCCTGGGCGAACAGCCAATGGGAAGCAGGGCGCGGGCACTTCGCCACCGCGCTGGCCGGCGCGCCGTCCGCCCTCGACCCCTTCCCCGGACGCCGCACCGTCGACCAGGTGCACACCGTGGCGCACCCCTTCACCATCGGGGCCGCGCCCGCCGCACGGCTGCGGGAACGGGCCGCCGCCCTCGGGGTCACCCCCTTCATGGCGGTGGCCGCCCTGTGGAGCGGAGTGCTGACCGCCCGCAGCGGCCGGACCGATCTGGTACTGATGACCCCGGTACCCGGCAGGACCCGGCCCGAGGCCCAGCGGACCGTCGGCTGTCTGGTCCAGTCACTGCTGGTCCGGATCGACTGTTCGGGCGGCCCCGGCTTCGCCGAGCTGGCGGAGCGGGTACGGCTGGCCGCCACCGGGGCGCTGGACCATCAGATGTATCCGTACGCCGAGTTCAAGCCCCATGTGGTGGCCTTCCCGGCCTGGCTGCGGTACGAGAACTGGGCGGCCGACGCCCATCTGCCCGGCCTGCACTGCGGGCCCTGGACGCTGCCGCGCGGGACCACCGTCCCCTGGCCGCTGCCCGGAGGGGACCTCGGGGTGCCCGAACTGACCGTGGTCGAACAGCCGGACGCCTCTCTGAACTGCTGGATCCAGTTCAACGCGCTCGCCTTCGAGGAGGACGTGATCGCCTCGCTCGCCGAGGAGTTCACCACCGCCCTGACCGCCGCGGGTCGCTGAGGGCCACCGCCCGGCCGACCCACCGCACCGTCCTTCCTGCCGTCCTCCCTGCCGTCCTTCGCTGTCACCGGGAGCCTCCCCACGGGCCCCGGTGACACACCGCCCGGCCCGCGTCCCCCGCCTCCTTTGCCTCTTTCCCCTGCCCTTTTCGCCCGCTCGTCTCCCCCGCTCGTCTCCCCTGCCCACTTCCCGGACCGGCCGAACGATCCCCGTGCGCACTCCCCTTCTCCCCTTCCCTGCCCCCTCCTGCCCTCGTTCCCGGTCCACCCCTGCCTCCCGCATCGACCGCCCCACCCGTCCCGACGCCGGACAGACTGAGGAATTACTGTGACCAGCATCCCCGCCGGCCCCGCCCAACAGGGCGTCTGGGTCAATGAGCGGCTCGCCCCGCTCGGCTCCGTCCACCACATGCCGTTCGCCGTCCGCTTCGAAGGGCCGCTGGACCTGCCGGCGCTCACCGCCGCCTGCGCCGATCTGGCCGCCCGCCACCCCGCGCTGACCTGGACGGTCCACGACGACAACGGTGTCCCGTACCTCACCCCCGGCCCGGCACCGGAGCCGGTCGTCCGCGACATCACCCCCGAGGCGCTCCCCGCCGAGCTGGCCGACGCGAGCGCGGCCCCCTTCGACCTGACGGCGGGACCCCCGGCACGCCTGATCCTCTTCCGCACCGGCGAGCAGCGCGCCACCCTGCTGGTGGTGGTGCACCACCTCGTCTTCGACGGCACCTCCACCGATGTCTTCCTCGGTGACCTCGCCGCCTGCTACGCCCATCGCACCGGCGCCGGGCCCGCGCCCGATCCGCTCGCCCCCGTACCCGTACCGCACGGCATCACCGGTGACGACCGGGGTGCGGCGGCGGACGCGGCGGCACTGGCGGCGGCGGGCGACCACTGGGCCGGGCGGCCCCTGCCCGATGCCACGGTGGCCCTGCCCGGTCTCACCGACGGGCCCGGCGGCTCCGACGGTGTGGGCCCGGGGGCGGCGGTCGCCTTCGACCTGGACCCGGGGCTGCGCGCGGAACTCGCCGACGCCGCCGAGAAGACCGGCGTCACCCTCTTCGAACTGCTGCTGGCCACCCTCCACACCCTGCTGCTGCGCTACGGCAACGAGCGGCCCGCCGTCGCCGTCGACCTGGGCACCCGCGGCCCCGAGGCCACCGGCCGGATCGGTATGCACGTCAACGAGTTGCCGGTGGTGACCGCGCCCGATCCCCGCCTCCCGTTCGAGGAGTTCGCCCGGGTGGTCCGGGCCGAGCT
This sequence comes from Streptomyces sp. NPDC000594, assembly GCF_040299965.1. NCBI lineage: Bacteria > Bacillati > Actinomycetota > Actinomycetes > Kitasatosporales > Streptomycetaceae > Streptomyces > Streptomyces sp. NPDC000594. Next base: position 695,602 of record NZ_JBEPCY010000001.1, read on the forward strand.
GCGGGGCTGCTATCCGCACCGGTCGATCCCGCTCGCCCGCGCCGTCCGGGGCGTACGGCCCGGAGTGGCCCTCGCCCCGGTCTCCCTCACCTACCGCCGCCGGATCGGCCCCGTCTCCTTCCCGGGGCTGCGCACCACCGTCGACTGGGTGCTCTTCCCCGGCACGGCCCGCGGCGCCCTGCGCGTCCATATGGTCGACGGACCGGACCGGTTCGGTGTCCTGCTGATGCACCGGACCGGGGCCCTGTCCGCCGAGCGGGCCGAGCGGATCGGCGCGCAGCTGCGCCGGCTGCTGGCCTCGGTCGCCGCCGCACCCGGCACCGCCCTCGCCGATCTGCCGCTGCTGGACGCGGCGGAGGCCGCCGGGCTGCGCGGCCCCGCCCCGGCGGCGGACGCGGCGGGTGCCACCCTGCCCGCACTGCTGACCTCCGCCTTCACCGCGCAGGCCACCCGGCCCGCCCTCACGGCGGGCGGCCGCACCCACACCTATGCCGAGCTGGCGCGGGCGGTGACCACCCTCACCGGCCGGCTCACCGAGGCCGGGGTGGGCCCCGGCACGGTCGTCGCCGTCTGCGCCGAGCGTTCGGCGGAGATGGTGGCCGCCGTCCTCGCCGTCACCCTCGCCGGGGGCGCCTATCTGCCGGTCGACCCCGCCTATCCCGCAGAGCGCACCGCCTGGGTACTCGCCGACGCCGGGGCACCGGTCGCGCTGGCCCAGCGGCGCACGGCAGGACAGGTCGCCGGATGCGGCCGGACGGTGCTGCTGGACGGTCTCTTCCCCACAGACACAGACACAGACACAGACGCAGACCCGGGGACGGGGACGGGTACGGGGACGGCGGCCCTGGACGCTCCGGCCGCGCAGGCCGCCCCGCAGGCCCGGCCCGGACCGGACGACCTCGCCTATCTCATCTACACCTCGGGCTCCACCGGCCGCCCCAAGGGCGTCGAGGTACCCCATGGCGCCCTCGCCCATCTGCTGCTCGCCTTCCGCGACACCCTCGCCGCCCGCCCCGGTGACACCTGGCTGGCCGTCACCTCGCTCTCCTTCGACATCTCCGCCCTGGAGCTGCTGCTGCCCCTGATCACCGGCGGCCGGGTGGTGATCGCCGACGAGAGCCAGGTCCGGGACGGCCGGGCCCTGGCCGACCTGGTCGGGCGGGAGTCCGTCACCCATCTCCAGGCCACCCCCTCCGGCTGGCGGCTTCTGCTCGACGCCGGTTTCGGCGCCCCCGACCTCACCGCGCTCAGCGGCGGCGAGGCCCTGCCGCTCCCGCTCGCCCGGCGGCTGCGCGAGCGGGTGGGACGGCTGTGGAATGTGTACGGGCCGACCGAGACCACCATCTGGTCCACCGCCGCCGAGGTGCCCGCCGCACCCCAGGAGATCACCGTCGGACGCCCCATCGCGGGCACCACCGCCCTCGTCGTGGACCGGTGGGGACACCCCGTACCCCACGGGATCCCCGGTGAACTCGCCCTGGGCGGCGCGGGTCTGGCCCGGGGCTACCGGGGACGGCCCGACCTCACCGCCGAGCGCTTCGTCACCGACCCCGTCACCTCGGAACGCCACTACCGCACCGGTGATCTGGCCCGGATCCGGCCCGACGGCACCCTCGACTGCCTCGGCCGCCTCGACGACCAGATCAAGCTGCGCGGCCACCGGATCGAACTCGGCGAGATCGAGGCCCGGTTGCAGGAACACCCCGCCGTCGCCGCCGCGGCCGTCGCCGTGCACGGGGAGAGCGACGCCCCCGGCGGACAGTCACTGGCCGCCTACCCGGTCTGGCGGCCCGGTGTCCCCGTACCCACCACGGCCGAGCTGCGCGCCTTCCTCGCCGCGACCCTCCCCGATGTGATGCTGCCCGGCATCGTCCATCCGCTGGCGGAACTCCCGCTCACCCCCAACGGCAAGACCGACCGCCGGGCCCTGCCCGAGCCGGACCGTACCGCCCCGGCCACCGCAGGGGAGAACCCGGCGGAGGATCCGGCCGAAGCCGCCGACGAGCCCTGGGACGAACTCACCGAGGAGACCGCGGCCATCTGGCGCGAGGTGCTGGGCCTGCCCGCCATCGGCGCCCATGACGATGTCTTCGACCTCGGGGCGCACTCCCTCACCATCACCCAGGTCTCCGCGCGCATCCGCAGCCGGCTCGGGGTGGAGGTGCCGCTCCATGTCTTCTACGAGGAACCCACCACGGTCACCACGGTGGCGGAGGCCATCGCCCTCGAACTGCTCGCCGAGGAGAACTGATGGAATCCACCGACCGCGTCGCACCCACCCGGACCGCGCCCCCCGCGCCCCCCGGGGCCCCCGCTCGGGCCCGCCGTACCCTCACCGCAGAACAGCGCGCCCTGCTCGCCCGTAAGCTGCGCGAACGCCCGGCCCCCGACCGGCGGGCCCCCGGTGTCACCCGCCGCCCCGAGGGCACCCCCGTCCCCCTCTCCCTCGCCCAGGAACGGCTCTGGTTCGTCGAACAGCTGACCCCGGGCACCGCCTCCTATGTCCTGCCCATCGCCGGACGGCTCACCGGAACGCTCCACCCGGAACTCCTCGCCGAGGCGCTGCGCCTGGTCGCCGTACGCCATGACACCCTGCGCTCCGCCTTCCCCGCCGACGACGACGGAGCGCCCCGGGTGAGGATCGCCCCCGCCGACGGCTTCACCGTCCCCTGGCTCACCCGCGATCTGACCGCGCTCCCCGCGGCCGCGCGCGAGACCGCCGCCAGGGCCGCCGTCGAGGCCGAGGTCGACCGCCCCTTCGATGTCACCGGCGGGCCCCTGCTCCGGGCCCTGCTGCTGCGCCTGGACACCGAGGACCATGTCCTCGCCCTCTGCCAGCACCATCTCGTCGGCGACGGCTGGTCCGCCGGGATCCTGCTGGACGAACTCCTCGCCGGCTACCAGGAACTGGCCGCCGGGCGCACCCCCGTACCGCCGCCGCTCCCCGTGGAGTACGGCGACTTCGCCCACTGGCAGCGGGCCCGGCAGGAACTCCCGCGCGCCGCCGACGATCTCGCCCACTGGCGTACGGCCATGACCGGCGTGCCCCCGCTGGAACTGCCCACCGACCGGCCCCGCCCCGCCGTGCCGGGGCCCGGGGGAGCCACCCACACCTTCCGTCTCGACCCCGCGACCCACCGGGCCGCCCGTGAACTGGCCCGCGCCCGGGGCGCCACCCTCTACATGACCCTGCTCGCCGCCTTCCAGGTGGTGCTCGGACGCTGGTCCGGACAGCGGGACTTCGCGGTCGGCACGCCCTTCGCGGGGCGTGCGACCGAGGAGACCGAGGGCCTGATCGGTCTGTTCAGCACCATGCTCCCGATCCGTGCCGACCTCGGGCCCGCCGCCGGTGACCCGGACCCCTCCCCGGATGCCCTTGCGGACGGCGGGAGCGCCGCGCCCGGCTTCGCCACCGTCCTCGCCCGGGTCCGTACCGCCGCACTCGCCGCCCAACAGCACCAGGAGACCCCGTTCGAGCGGCTGGTCGAGGCGCTGGACCTGCCGCGCGACCTCGGCAGACCACCCCTCTTCCAGGTCTCCTTCGCCCTCCAGAACCACCCCGCCCAGAGCTTCCGCTCCGGCGAACCCGACTGGCGGACCTTCCCCTTCGAGGGCAGCGGCGTCCATCTCGACCTCGGTCTCTACTGCACCGAGACGGACGACGGCCTCGACGCCTTCCTCACCTACCGCACCGACCTCTGGAACGCCGACACCATCGCCCGCCTCGCCGGACACTGGCAGCGCGCCCTCGCCGGGGCCGCCGCCGACCCCCTGGCACCGGTCGACACCCTCGAACTGCTCTCACCCGCCGAGCGCCACCGCGTCCTCCACGAGTGGAACGACACCGGCGAGGCCCGGCCCGTCGCCGCCACCCTCGCCGAGGCGATAGCCGCCCAGGCCGCCCGTACCCCCGACGCGACCGCCCTGGTCCACGGCGCCACCACCCTCACCTACCGGGCGCTCGACCGGCGCGCCAACCGGCTGGCCCAGGTGCTGCGGGCCGCCGGCGCCGGACCCGACCGGGTCGTCGGCGTCTGTCTGGACCAGGGCACCGACCAGGCCGTGGCCCTGCTCGCGGTGCTCAAGTCCGGTGCGGCGTATGTACCGCTCGACCCGGAGCAGCCCCCCGCCCGCCTCGGCCATATGCTCACCGACTCCGCCCCCGTCGCCCTGGTCACCACCGCCGCCCACCGCGCGCTGCTGACCGGCTCCGACGCACCCCTGCTGCTCCTGGAGGAGCTGGCGGAACGCCTCGCGGCGGCCCCCGCGACCCCGCCCGACAGCGGCACCGGCCCCGACCACCTCGCCTATGTGATCTACACCTCCGGCTCCACCGGCACCCCCAAGGGCGTCGCCGTACAACACCGCCAGGTGCTCACCTATCTCGCCGGGGTACGGCAGCGCTTCGCCGAGGCGGGGCTGGACGACGGCGCCCGCGCCCTGCTGCTCCAGTCGCTCTCCTTCGACTTCGGCCTCACCACCCTCTACCTCACCCTCACCACCGGTGGCACCCTCCATCTGCTGCCGCCCCGTACCCCCGGGCCCGAACTGGCCGCCTATCTCGCCGCCGAACGGATCGACTGCGTCAAGCTCACCCCCTCCCATCTGGCCGCCCTGGCCGCCCAGATGGAGGACGAGACCGCGCTGCTGCCCCGCAGACTGCTCATCCTCGGCGGTGAGGCGTCCGGCTGGGAGTGGAGCCGCGGGCTCGCCCGCGCGGGCGCCCGTACCGGCTGCCGGGTGATCAACCACTACGGGCCCACCGAGGCCACCGTCGGCGCCACCACCCTGCTCGTCGACCCCGACGGGCCCGCCGACGGACCCACCACCCCCATCGGCCGGCCCCTGCCGGGGGCCAGGGTCTATCTCCTCGACGACCGTCTCGCCCCCGTACCGCCGGGTGTCCCCGGAGAGCTGTGGATCGGCGGCGACCGGCTGGCCCGGGGGTATCTCGGCCTGCCGGAGCTGACGGCCGACCGCTTCCGCCCCGACCCCTTCGCAGCGGAGCCCGCAGCAACCGCGGCAACCGCGGCGACCGGCGACCGGCCCGGCGGACCGCCCCGTATGTACCGCACCGGGGACCTCGCCCGCCACCGGCCCGACGGCACCATCGAATTCCTCGGCCGCGGCGACGACCAGGTCAAGATCCGCGGCTACCGGGTCGAACTCGGCGAGGTCGAGACCCATCTCGCCCGGCTGCCCGGGGTCGCCCAGGCCGTCGCCGCCGCCCGCGGCCCGGCCGGCGGCGATCTCACCCTCGTCGGCTATCTCGTCCCCGAACCGGACACCACCCCGCCGCCCACCGCCGAACTGCGCCGGCTGCTCGCCGAGACCCTGCCCGACTATCTCGTCCCCTCCCGCTTCGTCGTCCTGCCCGACCTGCCCCGGCAGGCCCATGGCAAGGTCGACCGGCGCGCCCTGCCCGAACCCGGCGCCCCCACCCCCGGTGACGGGGCCGCCCATGTCGCCCCGGCCACCGACACCGAACGGGCCGTCGCCGCGCTCTGGGCCGACCTCCTCGGCCTCGATTGCGTCGGTGCCCACGACGACTTCTTCGACCTCGGCGGACACTCCCTGCTGGCCATGCGGATGGTGGCGGCACTGCGCAAGCAGCTCGGCAGCGACGCCGGGATCACCCTGATGGACATCTTCCAGGCCCGCACCGTCGCGGGCATCGCTGCCCTGGCGGACACCTCGGCCCAGGACCGGGGCCCCCGCCGGCTGCTCCATGAACTCACCCCGCGCCAGGCGGCCGAAGAGGTCACCCTCTCCCTGGTCTGTCTGCCCTACGGCGGCGGCAGCGCCGTGGTCTACCAGCCGCTCGCCGACGCGCTGCCCCCCGGTGTCGCCCTGCACGCCGTCGCCGTCCCCGGCCATGACCTCGGCATGTCCGAGGAGTCCCTGCCCCTGGAGGAGGTCGCCCGCCGCTGCGCCGACGAGATCCTCGACGGTGTCACCGGACCGGTCGCGGTCTACGGGCACTGCGGGGTGGGCGCCGCGCTCGCCGTCGAGCTGTCCCGCCGGCTCGCCGCCGCCGGACGCGAGCCCACCGCCGTCTACCTCGGCGGGATCTTCCCCTTCGCCCGGCCCACCGAGGGAGTCCTCGGACTCCTCGCCCGCTTTTCTGTCCTGGACCGGCGGCGCAGCGGACGGCTCCACCTCAACTGGCTCCGCTCCATGGGCGCCGATCTGGAGGGGCTGGAGCCCGATCAGCTCGCCACCATCGTGCGCAATGTGCGCGAGGACTCCCGCGCCGCCGAGGCGTACTTCACCGAGCGGCTGGCCGAACCCGCCCTCGGCCTCGCGTCGCCGGTGGTCTCCGTGATCGGCTCCGCCGACCCCGGGACCGAGTTCCACCGGGAGCGCTTCCGCGAGTGGGGTTTCGTCGGCACCACCACCGCCGTCGCGGTCCTGGACGAGGGCGGTCACTACTTCCTCAAGCACCGGGCCGCCGAACTGGCCGAGATCGTCACCACCGTCCATCCCGCCGTCACCGACGGGGACCCGGCCCCGCTCGCCCGCGAGCGGCGGCCCGAGGGCGCCACCTGGTGGCTCGACGGCACCCAGCGCCCCGCCGCCGCCACCGGGTCCACCGAGTCCGCCGGGTCCACCGGGGAGAAGAGCGCCGAGGCCCCCCGTACCCGCCGGGACACCCGGCGGTTCGTCGCGGTCGCCGCCTCCCAGATGATCTCCCAGACCGGCTCGGCGCTCACCGAGTTCGCGCTGCCCCTGTGGATCTATCTGGCCACCGACTCGGTCGCCTGGTTCGGTCTCTTCGCTGTTCTCGGGATCGTCCCCGGACTGCTGGCCGCACCGGTCCTCGGCGGCCTTGTCGACCGTATCGACCGCCGCCGGACCATGCTGATCTGCACCGCGGTCTGCGGCACCACCGAGGCCGCCCTCGCCCTGCTCCACTTCACCGGCGGACTGAGACCCTGGCATGTCGGTGTGCTGATGGCCGTGCTCTCCGTCGCCCTCACCGGACAGCGGCTCGCCTTCCAGTCGGCGATCCCGCAGCTCGTGCCCAAGCGCTATCTCGGCCACGCCAACGGTGTCGTCCAGATCTCCGGCGGTATCGCCCAGGTGGTCGCCCCGCTGGCGGCGGTCGGCATGCTCGCCGCGATCGGACTCGGCGGGGTGCTGCTCCTGGATGTGATCAGTTACGCGGTGGCCGCCTCGGTCCTGCTGATCGTGCGCTTCCCGCGCACCCTGCCCGCCCACCGCAGGGAGACCCTCCGCCAGGAGATCACGGCCGGCTTCCGGCTGGTCACCCGGGAACGCGGATTCCGGGCGATGCTGATCTTCTTCGCCGTCCTCAACCTCTTCCTGCCGGTCCTCTTCCAGCTGGTCTCCCCGCTGGTCCTCGGCTTCTCCTCGCTCGCCTCGGTGGCCACGGTCTCGCTCGCGGGCGGCATCGGCGCCGTCGTCGGCGGTCTGGCGATGGGGATCTGGGGAGGCCCCCAGCGGCGGCGGATGCGGGGCATGCTGCTGGTGGTGCCGGTCCTGGCGCTCTGCTGCGTCCTCACCGGACTCCGTCCCGATCTGCTGGTGGTCGGCGCGGGGGTGTTCGGGATGTCGGCGTCGCTCTCCCTGCTCAACGGCATCTATCTGACGATCGTCCAGGTGAAGGTTCCGCAGCGGTTCCACGGCCGGGTGATGGCCATCAACCAGCTGGTCGCGTGGTCCACCCTGCCGGTCGGCTATCTGCTGATCGCCCCGCTCGGCAGCGGCTATCTGGAGCCGCTGATGGCGTCGGACGGCGCCCTCGCCAGCACCCTGGGCGCGCTCCTCGGCACCGGTGAGGGCCGGGGGATCGGGCTGCTCTATCTGCTGCTCGGGGCCGCCATCCTGGTACTCGGCGTGGTGTCGCTGCGGGTGCGCACGCTCGCCCGGTTCGACACCGAGGTGCCCGACGCGCAGGCGGACGACCTGGTGGGCCTGGAGGCCCTCGGCAGCGGCCGAACCGCCCAGCGGACCCCGGGGGAGCCCCCGGCGGCCGGTGCCGGAGCGCGGCTGGCCGAGGGTACGGCCCCGGCGGAGGAACGGACCCTGGAGATGTCCTCGGCCGGACCGTCCACCGGCTGACGAGATGCCGCCGGGGCGGGGAGCACACGCTCCCCGCCCCGGCGCTGTTCGGACTGTTCGGACTGATCGGACGGGTCCGGGCCGCTTGGACGGTTCCGGGCCGGTCGCAGGTGTCCGGGCCGGTCAGACGTAGGTGTAGTAGCGGGTGTGGTCCAGCACCTGTGCCGGGGTCACCCCGTTCACCCCGGTCCAGGGGGCCATGGTCTCGTTGAGGTCCACCGCGTCGGGGGTGTTGCCGGTCGGGAGATAGCCGCTGTTCGGGTAGCGCCGCTGCCAGTCCGCCCAGAGCTTGTCGACGAAGGCGTGGTGCAGCCAGAACACCGGGTCGTTCGGCGAGACGGGCTGCCCCATCTGCCCGCCGACCCAGATGTGCACCTGGTTGTGGAGCCAGACGCCCTGATTGCCCTCCAGGGTGTTGCGGAAACCGGGCGCGTTCTCGTTCCATGGCGGCGCGTCGTACGTGGGCAGCGCCAGGGCGGCGTCGACATCGCTCTGGGACGGCAGCGGATAGGTGCCGCCGAGCGTCCGTCTCAGGAACGGATGCGTGTCGACCTGGACGGTGATCGGCCAGTCCCCCGTGGAGTGGGCGAACGGGCCGTCCATCACCTGCTGGTCGCCGTCGCGCCCGGCGCCGCCCAGCAAGTCGGCCACCCAGGGGGAGCCCGTCCGGCTGCGGGCGGTGGTCCAGTCCCAGTAGGGGATCGACACCGACCAGTTGACCTTCTGGAGCTCCCGCTCGAAGGCGATCAGATACTGGCGGTGCCAGGGCAGGAACGAGGGGGTGTTGTGCCCCGTGCGTATGTGCGCGGGGTCCATGTCCTGGATGAAGCGGGTGCGGTGCAGGGTGACGAACTCGTCGTAGACCCCGCGCCGCTTCACCTCGATCACGGCGTCGACGAAGTTCTTCCGCTCCGTCGCCGTCAGGTTCGCCTGGTTCTTCCGTACGGTCATGGGTGGCTGCTCCTGCTCAGACGGCGGTGGGAAGGGGGACCATGTCGGCGCCCTGGAGGGTGGTGACGGCGGTGCGCGCCGCGTCGAGGGGGGTGCGGAAGGTCTGGTAGTGATTGATCGCGCTGGTCCAGGTGTTGTCCGCGCGGTACATCAGATGCAGTGCGCGGCCGTCGATGAGGACCCGGAAGTTGCCGTTGCCGTGGTGGGCGTGGGCCGCCCGGGAGCCCTTGACGGGGATGCCCTGGATCCGGCGGCCCTCGAAGACCTCGTCGAAGGGGGCGTGCGCGGGGGCGGCCGGGTGCTGGTGGCCCCCGGCCTTCTTCCGGGTGGGCGGGGTGTCGGCGGTCGCGGCGGTGGTGGCGACACCCGCGAGGGTCAGACCGGCGGCGGCGCCGGCGAGGACACCCATGGCCTGACGGCGGCTGGTGGTGAACATGGCAGATAACCCCTCAGATGGTGAGCAAGGCGGTGTCCAGGGATGTTTCGCACCGCCGCACCATGACTACGGAGAGGAGGAGGGCCAGGGGAACCAGGACGATTCCGGTTGGCTGTCAAAGAGCCAATTTCGATCAGGTGGACCGGTGAGCGGGTTGGCTCGGGAATGTTCCGTTCCGGCGCTCTGCCGGCCCGGGGGCAGGGAGATGGCCGGTGGGGGCCCGGTTCGGGGAGAACTTCCCGGGCCCCGTGATGGCCATGGGAGGGCCCAGGTCATCGAGAATATGTCCGGAACTCGAACACTCACTTACCGGCTCGACCCGCGATCGGACGGCCTTCCCTCCTCGGGCCCTTCCCCCTCGGGTACTCCTACCTCAGGCACTTTTCCCTCGGGCGCTCCTCCCTCGGGCGGGCCCGGTTCTCCGGCCGGATCCGTCCCGGCGCCGGGAGGGGCGAGGAGCGCGTCGGTGGTCAGATAGCGGCCGGAGAGCGCGTCGGCCTCCCCCCGGGCCAGCCGGAGCAGCGCCGCCGCCGCCCGGTCCGGCGGGGTGAACGCGTCCTTGCCGCGCTGGTCGAGCAGCCAGGCGCCCACCCGGTCCGTCCAGGGGTTCCCGGTCGGATGGCGCTCCATGTGCTCCCGGGTGACCCCGATGTCGATCAGACCGGGGTGGAAGGAGAAGGCGCCGATCCCCTGCGGCCTCAGCTCGCCCGCCAGGGTCTCGGTGAGCATGATGACCGCCGCCTTGGAGACCGAGTACGCCGAGGCCAGCGGCCAGGCGACCCGTCCCGCACGGCTGACGACATTGATGATCCGGCCGCCCTTCCCCGCCGCGACCATCGCGGGGACGACGGCCCGGCAGGCGCGCGCGGTGCCCCGCAGATTGGTCTCCATGGCCTGCCACCACTCGCCCTCGGCCACCTCCCAGAGCGGCCCGTGCGGACCGGTGATCCCGGCGTTGTTCACCAGCAGGTCCAGACCGCCGAAGGTGTCCAGGGCGCGGGCGGTGGCATCGGTCAGCGCCCCCGGGTCGCGGACATCGGCGGGGACCGCGAGCACCTGGGCGCCCCGGGCGCCCAGCCGCTCCGCCGCCTCCTCCAGGGTCGCCGGGTCCCGGCCGGTGATCACCACCCGGGCGCCCGCGTCGGCGAGCGCCCCGGCGAAGAGCAGACCCAGACCGCGCCCGCCTCCGGTGACCAGCGCCGTACGGCCCTCCAACGGGCCCTCCACCCCCGGACCCACCACCACCCGGGACGTCGCGGAGGCCGCAGGGGCTCTCAAGGTCACCGGGGCCGTAGAGGTCACCGGGGTCATCGGGGTCACCGGGGCCACGGCGTGCGCGGGGTGCGTGGGGTACGTGGCGGACTCGGGGCCTTTGGCCGTCGTCGCCGGGACGCCGCGCGCGATCAGCTCCGCCCGCAGCACCTTCCCCGTGGCGTTGCGCGGCAGCGCGCTCAGCGTCTCGACGGCCCGGATCCGGCGCTGCGGGGCGACCCGCCGGCCGACATGGTCCAGCAGAACGGCGGGATCGATCGTCCGCCGCAGCACCACAAAGGCCGTGGGCAGCTCCCCGCAGACCGGGTCCGGCACCCCGACCACCGCCGCGTCGGCGACATCGGGATGGGCGAGCAGGACCGCCTCCAGCTCGGACGGGGAGATCTGGTGCCCGTTGTACTTGATCAGCTCCTTGAGCCGCCCGGTCACCGTGCAGAAGCCCGCCGCGTCCACCCGGGCCAGATCCCCGGTGCGCAGCCACCCCTCGGCGTCGGTGAGCGCGGCCGGCTCCTCCCCGGGCCCGGCGAACACCCCCGGGCTGATCTGCGGGCCCCGTACCCACAACTCCCCCTCGGCACCGGCCGGGACCTCGTCGCCGGTGGCGGGATCCGTCACCCGTACCCCGGTACCGGGGAGCGGCAGCCCCACCGACCCCGCCGGGGCACGCACCCCGTCGGGTACGAGATGGGTGCACCCCGCCTCGGTCATGCCGAACCCCTGGTACACCTCGGCGCCGACCCGGCGGGAGCACGCCCGCGCCGCCTCCGGGGCCAGCGGGGCGCCCCCGGAGAACACCCGGCGCAGCGAGGACAGGTCGTAGCGGTCGACGGCCGGGTCCGTCGCCAGCCGCACCACGATCGGCGGCGCCAGATAGGCGATGGTGATCCGGTGCTCCTGGACCGCCCGCAGAAAGTCCTCCAGATCGAAACGGGTGGTGGTGAAGGCGAGCGTGCCACCGGTCCGCAGGGTGTGGTTGAGCGCCATCTGCATCCCGAAGATATGCCGCCAGGGGGTCACCGCCAGGACGACGTCCTCGGGGCCGAGATGGTGCCGGGCATGGATCTGGGTGAGGTTGGCGGCCAGGTTGCCATGGGTGAGACGGACCAGCTTGGGCGGGCCGCCGGTGCCACTGGAGGAGGCGAGCACGGCGGTCGCCCCGGGGTCCGGCGGCCGGACCGGAAGCGCGTCACCGTCCTCCGGGACCGCCCCCCGGAGGCCCGCCACCGGCTCGTCGGCGTCGACCAGGATCGGTCGCGGAGCGGGCCGCCCGAGCGGGGAGAGGGCGCCGGGCAGCTCCTCCAGGGCCCGCCAGGCGGCCCGGGTCGTCACCAGCCGCCGGGCGCCGGTGGTGAGCAGCGCGCGTCTCCACTCGGCGGGCGGCGCGAGCGGATCCAGCGGCAGGACGGTCCCGCCGGCCCACAGCGTGCCGTAGTAGGCGGCGGCGAACGGCGCCCCGTTGCCGAGGAGCAGGGCCACGGTCTCCCCGGCGGCGCTCCCGTCCCGGGTGAGCAGCCCCGTCACCCCATGGGTGAGTGCGGTCAGGGCCGCGTACGAGGTGCGCTCCCCGGTGCCGCAGTCCAGCAGGGCGGTGGCCCGGCCCGGGGCGTCGGGGGCGATATCGGGGGTGAGCCCGCCGGGCGGACCGGGTGACGCGGCGGCGGCGTCGGCGGATCCGGGCGGCGGGGTCACAGCAGGACCCCAGCGCCGGGGGCCGTGTCCGCCGGGTCGGTGCGCCGGGCGAGGGTGAGCCCGTCCGCGATGGGCAGCATGACCGACTCGACCCGGGTGTCCGCGCGGACCCGTTCGTTGAACCGCCGGATGGCGGCGCCGTTCCCGGTGGCCCCGGGGTCCGCCGCCTCCCCGGCGTAGAGGACATTGTCGGCCAGGATCAGCCCGCCCGGCCGGACCCGGGGGACCAGCAGTTCCCAGTAGGTCTCGTACCCCGCCTTGTCGGCGTCGAGGAAGACCAGGTCGATCACCGGCTCCTCGGGCAGTTCCCGCAGGGTCTCCCCGGCGGGCCCCAGCCGGGTCTCGATCCGGTCCGCGACCCCCGCCTCCCGCCAGGCGGTTCGGGCGATCCCGGTCCACTCGGCGGACACATCGAAGGTGAGCACCCGCCCGCCGGGGGCCAGGCCCCGGGCGAGGGCGAGGGTGGAGTAGCCGGTGAAGGTGCCGACCTCGACCACGAGCCGGGCGGCGGTCAGCCGGCCGAGCAGCGTCAGCAGGACGGCCTGCTCGTGCGGGACCCGCATCTCCGCCACCTGGCCGAGCGCACGGGTCCGCTCGATCAGCCGGCACTGCGGGCCGGTGGGCGGTTCGGCCTGGGCGAGGAGATAGCGGTACTGGTCGGGCGGGAGGGCGAGGGTCTTGAGGTCGTCGTCGGGCGGGGTGCCGTTCATGGGCTGCTCCTTGTGCTGCTCGGCTCGGAGAGGGGTCGTCGGCCGGTACGGGGGTACGGGGGAGGGCGCGGCGGCGGTGTTCCGGCGGCTGTCCGGCGGGCCGCCCGCACCCCCGGTGCCGGTGGTGGTCACTCCCGCGCGGCGGGCCCCGGCGACCCGGCCCCGGGGCGCCGGGCCAGGGAGTCGAGGAGATCCGCGGCGCGCCGTACCTCCTCGTCCAGCGGGCGGTCCCGCTCGACGGGCGCGCTCACCTCGGCGATCCGGCCGATCACCTCGGCGCAGCCGGGGGAGAGCCGGCGGTTCCCCAGATGCGCGGCCTGCCGCAGGGCGAGGGCGAGAGAGCCGTGCAGCAGCCGCAGCAGCCGGGCCGTCTCCCAGGCGTTGAGCGCGGCCTGGGTGCCGAACGGGATCACATCCTGGTTGTGGAGATTGGTCGGCAGGCTCTGCGCGGACGCCGGGTGGACGCTCCGGCGCATCGCCGCGACCATCGCGGTGGCGACGAGCTGGACCCCCTGGAAGGCGTGCTGGCGGCCGGGGTCGACGGAGAGCATCGGCGGCAGTCCGCCGTTGCGGTGCGGATCGATGAGCAGATCGAGCTGGCGCTCGGCCAGATTGCCGAGCTGGACGGCGATGACCGTCAGCTGATCGCAGGCGAAGGCGGCGGGCTGGCCGAAGAAGTTGCCCCCGTGTGTGACCAGATCGCTCTCGGGGAAGAACAGGGGGTTGTCGCTGACCGCGCCGAGGTCGGTCGCCACCACCTCGCGGGCGTAGTCGAGGCCCGCCGCCGCCGCGCCGAGGAGCTGGGGCACGCACCGTACGCTGTAGGGCTCCTGGAGCGGCCGGGTGCCGCTGGGCACCTGGCCCGCCAGCAGCGCACGCAGCTCCGCACCGGCCCGGACGGTCCCCCGGTGCCCGAAGGCCGCCAGCAACTCGGGGGCGAGGAAGGCGGGTTCCGCCCCGAGGGCATCGGTGAGGACACCGGAGAGCAGGGTGGCGACGGTACGCGAGCGCAGCAGCGAGGCGACGGCGAGCGCGGCCACGGCGGTGGTCAGGGAGGTGCCGTTCACCAGGGCCAGCGCGTCCCGGCCGCCCAGTTCGACGGGGGTGAGCCCGGTGAGCGCGAGGGCCTCCCGGGCGGGGAGGCGCCGTCCGCCGGTGTGGGCGGCGCCCTCGCCGCGCAGCGCCTGGGCGACATAGGCCAGCGGGACCAGATCGCCGCTGGCGCCGAGGGAGCCCAGCCGGGGCACGGCCGGGGCGAAGTCGGTGGCGAGCGCGGCCGTCAGGGCGTCCACCACGGTGGGCGAGGCGCCCGAGTGCCCCTGGCAGAGGGAGGCGAGCCGGACCAGCATGGTGGCGCGGGCCAGGGCGGGTTCGAGGTCCGGCCCCTGCCCCGCGGTGAGATGGGACAGGGTGTTGTCGCACTGGTCGGCGGCGTCCGCCCGGCCGGGGAAGCCGACCAGCGGGCCGAATCCGGTGGTCGCGCCGTAGACGGGGTGGCCGTCCGTCATCCGGCGCAGGGCGAAGGTGTGGCAGTCGCCGACCCGTTCGCGGACGCCGGGGCCCAGCCGGATCTCCAGCGGTCCGGCCGCCGCCCGTTCGACGTCCGCCGGGGTGAGCGGGGGACCGGCGCCGATGGTCAGCGGTGCGGGCAGGGTGAGGGACAAGGTCGGCCTCCTGGGGTGTGGGCGGTGGACCGGTCGTCCCCGGTGCGCGCCCGGGGCCCCGAGGGCGGTCCGGGCGCCCGGCGGGTGACGACCACGCCGGGGCGTGCGGCGTGCGGGGGTCGCCGTGCCCGGGGACGGCGCCGGGGCGCCGCGGGCTCCGTGGCCCGCGCGCCGTGCGGGGCGTACACGGATCGGATACGGGGGTGCGCGGCCCCGTCGCCCCGCTTCCGGTCGCCCCGGCCGGGCGGCGGGCCCGTCCGCCCGGCCCGGGGTGCGGGCGCGTGGTGCCGTCGCCGCCGGTCCGCCGGGGGTGCGCGGCGACCGGGGGAGGGGTTCCGGAAGGGGGGTACGACGGGGCGGAGCCAGGGAGATCAGTCCGGCGGCTTCATGGTGCCGAGCGTAGCGGGAGCGCCGGGGCCGTACGGGAGGTACGGAGCGGGCGCACTCCTTCTCGGCCAGATATGGGCGCGGTGATCGCGCGGTGTCCGTCCGTCCACGGCGGTACGGGGTGCGGGCGGCCGGTGGGGGGCCGGGCGGGGCGGGCCCGCGCGCCCCTCTCCCGTACAGCACTCTCCCGTAGGGCACCGTCCGGCGCGGTGCCGGGGCGCTCGGGCTGCCGGAACACCGGTGCGGCACCAGAATGGAACCGGGCCCTCGCCCCGGGCGGGGGATCCCGGGGGCGGCCGGGTGCGCCGGCGGTGAGCGGCGCGGTGCGCCCTGTCGCACGGCCGTCTCCGGCGCCGTCGGGGCGGACCCCGGGGCCCGGCACCGAGGAGGGCGCCATGGTGGACGACACCGTCACACGATTTCTGAAGTCCCTGAGCCCCACGGACCGGGACGCGGTACGGCTGCTCCCCCGCGACCAGCGGGAGAGGCTGGCCGACGCCTGGGAGGAGGAGCTGGTGGAGGACCACGATCTCGATACGCTCAGTGAACTGTCGCCGCCCGCCGCCGAGAGCGAGGCGGCCCGCCGGGTGATCGCCAAGGAGTCCGGCTGAGCGGTGCGGGGCCGAGCGGTGGGTGGGGGCTTGGGTCGATCCGTGGTGCGGGGGCCTCCGGCCGGTGCCCCGCCGCCCGGGGCGCCGGCCGGAGGAGCGCGACGGCTCAGAGCAGCCGGCGGATCTCCCCGCGGACACGGTAGAACCCGCCCGCCGAGGGGTGGAGAGCGTCGACCACATAGCGCGCGCCCGGCTCGCGGATGCCCCGGGGGAACTGGACGTTCCATGCGGTGTCATAGCCATGGCCGCCCCCGGCGACGACATGGACCCGGACCCGTGAGCCCTGCTGGACGCACTCCACCACGATCCCGTCGGCGGGCGCGGCGGGTGCCGCCGCCACGGTCGCCAGGGCGGACGCCGAGCGGGCGGGCGTATAGGTGGGCAGCGCCTCGGCGGACTTGATGTCCCGGGCGACGGGGACCGTGCCCTGCTGGGCGGCGGCGATGGCGGCGTCGGTGGCGTCGACACAGACCAGGGAGCCGTCCGTGGTGACCATGTACAGCCGCTCGTCCAGATACTGCATGGAGAGGGCGGAGCCGCTGCCCGTACCCAGCTTCCACAGCCGGTTGCCCGCCGCGTCGAAGCAGTAGACGGACGACGAGGAGTCCCCCGCGAAGACATAGGCGCCGCCGGGGGCGGTGGCGCACGAGTACACCGTGGTGTCGCAGTCGTAGGTGGCGAGCACGGCGCCGTTCCCCTTCGCCAGCCGCTGCACCGCGTTCCGTGTGGTGGCCGCGTAGACCGCGTCGGCCTCCTGCCAGCCGAAGAGGACACCGCCCCGGGTGGGGGTGTGCCACAGCTCGCCGGTGCCGTTCGGGGCGTAGGCGGTGACACCCCGCTGATGGCCGTGGTAGACCGCGCGCCCGTCGGCGCGGACCATCCAGCCGTGCGGGCCCGCCGACTTGCGGGACCACTGGTGCTCGTCCTCGTGGTCGATGACGGTCAGCCCGCCCTGGGCGTCGGAGACCTGGAGCACGCCCTCATGGATGTCCAGCCAGAAGATGTCCACATCGGCGGCGATGGTGTAGGCGCCGTAGGGCAGCTTGGACGACAGGTCGTACACGGTGCCGTCGTCGCATCCGGCGTAGATCCAGAATTCGTCCGCGACCAGGCACTTCACCCCTTCGGGGAGGGAGTAGCGGGCCAGCACCTCGCCGCTGTGGCTGAGGGTGTGGACATCGCCCGCCTGGTTGCCGACCCAGCAGCGGTCCTCGGAGACATGGATGCCGAACGCCGCCGAGCCGGTGCGGAACCGCCACAGGACCGGTGCCGTCGAGCGGGCCGTCGAGGGGGCGGAGGACACCTGGCGGCGGGTCACCGCGCGGGCCGCGCGGGCGCCCTGGACGGCCGGGGCGTATCCCTTGCGGACCTTCTCGGCGGCCTTCTTGGCGGCGGCGGCCCGTGCCTTCTCCTCGGTGGCGAAGGACGACACCTGGGTCTGCCCCGGGGTGCCGATGCGGCCGTAGCGCACGGAGACCACGGTGCCGGAGACGATCACCTCATAGAACTTGTGGGCCCCGCCGCCCTCCTGCGACAGCTCCAGATACGTGGTCGAATCCGACATGGCACACCCCTCCCCAGAGACGGAACGGGCGTTCTTCGGCCGCGCGTTCCCAACTGAGGGGAACAGTAGGGGGAGGCACTGACAGCGGGCATCGACAGCGGGCATTGGCATCGTGCCCTGACGGTGGCCCCGGCCACGGCGGCCCCCGCACGGACCGCCGCGGCCGGGTCCGCTGTCAGACCCCCGGCACGGTGTCCTCGAAGCTCTTCCCCGCCGCCCTCAGGCCCGCGACCCGCTCGGCCACCTGGGCCGGGGTGAGCACCTGGTCCTTGACATGGAGGACATAGTCCACGCCCTGGTCATAGGCGCGCGGCGCGGTCCCGGTCTGCCCGGTGAGATCGGTCAGCCAGTGGTTGAAGCTGAGCAGCATGGGGCGCTCGGGCAGATAGCCGGCGCCATGGGTGGCGAAGAGCCGTCCGTCGACGTAGTAGCGGATCCCGGTGGAGTCGATGGTGAACACCAGATCGCGCCAGCCCCCGTACCCGGCCCGGTCCACGGTGTGCTCCCGGAGCGGCGGCCAGGAGGCGGGGTCGTAGGTCTCCCAAGAGGTGGCGAAGAAGGCGTTCCCCGTCTCGCCCCAGCCGCCGTTGGGCAGATACTCGAAGTCGTACTCCGCGTAGTCGTCGGCCATCGGTGCCCGGAGGTCGTTGAGGGCGAAGAACGTCTGGACCACATGGTCGCCGTCGGGCCCGTGGACGGGGGTGTCGCCGAACCGCACCCGGGCCGCGTAGGTGCCGTCGCGGAACTTCATCGAGGTGGTGGCGATCTCGGCCTGCCGGGTACTGGCGGCGCTGCCCGAGGTCTCCGCCCGGAGGGTCATCACCGAGGCGCCGGCCTCGGTCCCGAAGGAGATGTTCCGCGGTGACCAGGTGGCTCCGGGCACCCCCGGGCCGCCACCCCAGCTCCGCAGCGCCCAGCCGCGGGCGGCGAGCGCGGGATCGTCATGGGCGCGGTAGGAGAAGTCGTCGAAGAGGAGCTGTCCCGGCGGCGGGTCGACGGGCCCGCCGCCCGGCGCGGTGCCCCATACCGGGGTACCGGAGAGATCGGCGGTGACCTTGGGCCAGGGGGCGTAGGCGGTGGTGCCGGGGCCGAAGGAGTGGTCGTCGCTCTGGTCGAGCGGTTGCCAGTCGGCGCGGTGCACGCGCAGCCGGATCTCCCCGGTGGTCGCGCCGGGGGCCAGTGAGCCGGCCCCGGCGGTGAAGCCGATCTCCAGCCGGCGGCCCGTGCCGGCCGGGGCGGGGTGGGTGGCTATCGCACCGGTGACGGCGGAGCAGCCCCGTACCGCCCAGTCGCAGGCGTACCGGTAGGAGGCGGTGGCCGAGTCGGCGGTGAAGTAGTAGCGGAGCCGTACATCGGCCAGTCGTACGGGGGCGTCGCCGGTGTTGCGCACGATGAGCCAGGGGGTGGCCTGGGTGGCGGTGGCGCCCGGGGCGCCGGTGCGGTACTCGACGGTGAGCGCCGGGGCGGCGGCCCCGGCCCCGGCGGTGCCGGCGGCCCCGGCGGTGGCAGTGGTGGCGACCGTACCGGTGGTGGCGGTGGTGCCGGCCGCCCCGGCGCTCGTGGGCACACCCGCGAGGCCGAGCGCGGCGAGCACCGTCGCGAGTGCCGGGGCCAGGGCGGTGCGCAGCCGCCGGGTGGGGGATCTTCGCATGGCGCGGTCTCTCCTGCTCTCCTGGAACGGTCCGATGATCACGGTGGTACGGGAGTGAGCAGCCGTGCCGCACGGGCACGGTGGTACGCGAGGGTCGCGCCGAACCTATCGATCACCGGGCCGCCGCGACAGAGGGCGGGCCCGCGGAGCGCCCTGCCCCCGGACCGTGAGGCGCTCATCCTCGGGGTCCCCCGCTCGCATGAGACCCCCCTCTGGAGACCGGATGACCATGGGGTTAGCATATGAGCGCCGCCTAGCTCGAAAGAGAAGCCTGTGACTGTCAACGAGGACTCGTTCACCAACTGGAAGAACCGTGAGGAGATCGCGGAGTCGATGATCCCGGTCATCGGGAAGCTGCACCGGGAGCGGGATGTCACGATCCTGCTGCACAGCCGCTCCCTGGTGAACAAGTCGGTGGTCAGCATCCTCAAGACCCACCGGTTCGCCCGGCAGATCGCCGGCGAGGAGCTGTCGGTCACCGAGACGATGCCGTTCCTCCAGGCGCTCACCGCGCTGGACCTCGGCCCCTCGCAGATCGACATCGGCATGCTCGCCGCCACCTACCGGGCCGACACCCGGGGCCTGTCCGTCGCCGACTTCACCGCCGACGCGGTCGCCGGTGCCACCGGCGCCAACAAGATCGAGCGCGGTGAGGGACGCGATGTCGTCCTCTACGGCTTCGGCCGCATCGGCCGCCTCGTCGCCCGCCTCCTCATCGAGAAGGCCGGCTCCGGCAACGGCCTGCGCCTGCGCGCCATCGTCGTCCGAGGCAGTGGCGCCCCCGCCGCCGACGACCTCGTCAAGCGCGCCTCGCTGCTGCGCCGCGACTCCATCCACGGCCAGTTCCAGGGCACCATCACCGTGGACGAGGCGGCCGGCACCATCGTCGCCAACGGCAACACGATCAAGGTGATCCACGCCAACGACCCCTCCGAGGTCGACTACACGGCGTACGGGATCAAGGACGCCATCCTCATCGACAACACCGGCAAGTGGCGCGACCGCGAGGGTCTGTCGAACCATCTGCGCCCCGGCATCGACAAGGTCGTCCTGACCGCCCCCGGCAAGGGCGACGTCCCCAACATCGTGCACGGCGTCAACCACGACACGATCAAGCCGGACGAGCAGATCCTCTCCTGCGCCTCCTGCACCACCAACGCGATCGTCCCGCCGCTGAAGGCGATGGCGGACGAGTTCGGGGTGCTGCGCGGACATGTGGAGACCGTCCACTCGTTCACCAATGACCAGAACCTCCTGGACAACTACCACAAGTCCGACCGCCGGGGCCGCTCCGCGCCGCTCAATATGGTGATCACCGAGACCGGCGCCGCCTCCGCCGTCGCCAAGGCGCTGCCCGACCTCAACGCGCGGATCACCGGCAGCTCCATCCGTGTGCCCGTGCCGGATGTCTCCATCGCCATCCTCAGCCTGCGACTCGGCCGGGAGACCACCCGCGAGGAGGTCCTCGACCACCTCCGCGAGGTCTCGCTGACCTCGCCGCTCAAGCGCCAGATCGACTTCGTCACCGCCCCCGACGCGGTCTCCAGCGACTTCATCGGCTCGCGCCACGCCTCGATCATCGACGCGGGCGCCACCAAGGTCGAGGGCGACGACGCGATCCTCTACCTCTGGTACGACAACGAGTTCGGCTACTCCTGCCAGGTCATCCGCGTGGTCCAGCATGTCTCCGGGGTGGAGTACCCGACCTACCCCGCACCGGCGGTCTGAGCCGGCGGACCGGGCCCCGCGCGGGGCGGCGGCCGGCCCTCACCGGCCACCGCCCCGCGCGGCCGTCCAGAACACCGACGGGGCGGGAGCGCGCCGACCACCGTACGGACCGGGGATATCCAAAAACCCACCGGTCACAGCGGCCACAGAATTAGGCTGCGGCATGACCTTCACCCATGATCGTGCCCGGCTCGGCCGGATCGGCGTCTGGAGCGCCCCGCTGCGGGCCATACCCGGCGGGGAACTCCCGGCATCGACCGCCGAGGCCCTCGCCGAACTCGACGAACTGGGGTACGGGACCCTCTGGGTCGGCGGCAGCCCCGGACCGGCCGAGGTCGAGCCCCTGCTCGCCGCCGCCCCGCGGATCCGGATCGCCACCGGCATCCTCAGCATCTGGCAGCACCCCGCCGACGAGGTCGCCGCCGCGACGGCCCGGATGGAGCGGGCCGCGCCCGGACGGTTCCTCCTCGGCCTCGGGGTCGGCCACGCGGCCCTCGCCCCCCGCTACGCCAAGCCGTACACCGCGATGGTGGAGTACCTGGACGCCCTCGACACCGCCCCCGACCCCGTACCGCCCGCCCGGCGGATCCTCGCCGCGCTCGGCCCGAGGATGCTGGCCCTGTCGGCGGAGCGGGCCGCCGGAGCCCACCCCTATCTGGTCACCCCGGAGCACACCGCCGAGGCCCGTGCGACGCTCGGCCCCGACGCCCTGCTCGCCCCCGACCTCAAGGTGGTCCTCGACCCCGACCCGGAGCGGGCCCGCGCCACCGCCCGCACGGCCCTCGCCCCCTACCTCGGCCTCACCAACTACCTCCGCAGCATCGCCCGGCTCGGATTCGGTGAGACCGATGTCGCCGACGGCGGAAGCGACCGGCTCATCGACGCCCTCTTCGCCCATGGCGACCCGGACCGGATCCGCGCCCGGGTCACCGAGTACCTGGACGCGGGCGCCGACCACATCGCCCTCAACGTCATCACCGGCGGCCCCCAGGGCGAACTGCCCCGGCGGCAGTGGCGCGAGCTGGCCTCGGCCCTGGAACCCGGCAAGGACCGAGCGGACCTGACCTGACCTGACCTGACCGGGTCGGGCCGGGTCGGGTCGGGTCGGGTCGGGTCGGACCGCCGGGCCCGGCCCGGGGCAACCGCCCCCCGCCTGGACCAATGACATGCTGTCCGCGTGCCTGCCACCCATCCGATACCCCGTCACCACCCGTCCCTGGGCCCCAGGATGGTCGTCTGCGGCGACGACGGACTCGCCCGCCGGCTCGCCGACGAACTGCGCGAGGTCTACCAGCGGCCGGTGACCCTGGTGATCCCCGCCGACGACCCGCCCGACGCGACAGCACGATGGGCGGGGCGCCGGCGGGGATACGCCCGCGTCGGACAGCGCCTCCTCGGACGCGGCCCCGCCACCGCCGAACCCCCGCGCCCCGCCGCCCGGACCGGCACCGGGGAGCTGCGGCTGGTCGAGGCCGCCGAACCCACCGAGGAGACCCTGTCCCACGCGGGCGTCACCGGGGCCACCGCCCTCGCCCTGGTCTACGAGGACGACGAGACCAATGTCCGCGCCGCCCTCGCCGCCCGCCGGCTCAACCCGCGCCTGCGGCTGGTGATCCGCCTCTACAACCGCAAACTCGGCCAGCACCTGGAGGAACTGCTCGACCAGGCGGCGGCGGTCGCCGTCCCCGGGATCGACCTCGCGGAACTGGACTCCTCCACCACCGTCCTCTCCGACGCGGACACCGTCGCCCCCGCCCTCGTCGCCACCGCCATCGCCGGAACCAGCAAGGTGATCCAGGCCGACGGTCTGCTGCTGCGCGCCGCCGAACGCCCACCCCCGGCACGCGGCGAGAGCCCCGACCCCGGACTCTGCACCCTCGCCCTGCTCTCCGCCACCGCCGGAGACCCGGCGGGCACCGAGGGATCGGACAGCAGCGGGGCGAACGGACCGCAACTCCTCCCCGACGACCGGGAGGTGACCCTCGCCACCGGCCGGGCCACCGTGGTGCTGGAAGCCGTCACCCACGACGGACCGGGCCACACCGCCCCCTGGCTGCGGACCGCCGCCCTCCCCGTCGGCTCCCTCTTCTCCCAGCGGCTGCGCTGGACCCTCGCCGTGCTGCTCACCGCCCTCGCCGGCCTCACCCTCGTCTCCTGGCTCACCACGGGCGGCCATCCGCTGCACGCCGCGTACGCGACCCTGCTGGACCTCTTCGCCATCAACGAACCCGCGCTGGAGGGCCCCGCCGAACGCCAGGTGCTCCAACTCCTGGCGGCGCTGGTCGGACTGCTGCTGCTGCCGGTCCTGGTCGCGGCCTTCCTGGAGGCGTTCGGCGCCTTCCGGACCGCGAGCGCGCTGCGCCGCCCGCCCCGGGGCCTGACCGGTCATGTGGTCCTGCTCGGCCTCGGCAAGATCGGCACCAGGGTCCTGGCCCAGCTGCGGGAACTCGACATCCCCGTGGTGTGCGTGGAGAGCGACCCGGAGGCGCGCGGCATCCCGCTCGCGCGCAGGCTCCGTATCCCCGTCACCCTCGGCGATGTCACCGAGGAGGGTGTCCTGGAAGCCGCCCGGATCCACCGCGCCCGCGCCCTGCTCGCCCTCACCAGCTCGGACACCACCAATCTGGAGGCCACCCTCTACGCCCGGTCGGTGCATTCCGGGGTACGGGTGGCGCTGCGCCTGTACGACGACGACTTCGCCACGGCGGTCCACCGCACCCTGCGCGCCGCCCACCCCGACGCCCTCACCCGCAGCCGCAGTGTGACCCATCTGGCCGCGCCGGCCTTCGCGGGCGCCATGATGGGACGGCGGATCCTGGGCGCGATACCGGTCGAGCGCCGGGTGCTGCTCTTCGCGCTGGTGGAGGTGGCCGGACACCCGAGGCTGGAGGGGCGTACCGTCGCGCAGTCGTTCCGGCCCGGCGCCTGGCGGGTCATCGCCCTCGACGCCGCCGACACCTCCGCGCCCGCCGGCCCCGGGGGCCGCCGCCCCGGCCCGGCGACGGCCTCCGACGGCTCCCCGGGAGCGGGGCTGGTCTGGGAGCTGAGCCCCGGGCATGTCCTGCGCGCCGGGGAGCGGGTGGTGGTCGCCGCCACCCGCCAGGGCCTCGCCGGTCTCCTCGGCGACTCCGCGGGCCCGGTGGACCCGGACGGGGGCCACCCGGACCGCCGCACCCGCGACAGCCGCGTCCGGAGCGCCCGCAACCGCGCCCCCCGCCGGGCCCCGCGCCCACCCGGCGGCCACGGCGGCAGACCCCTGCCGGGCCGATGACCACCACCACCGCAAGCCCCTGCCGGCCGGGGGCAAGGGTGTCCGACGGTCGGTGGTCCCGGGCGGAAGGCCCGCCGCCGGGCGAAGGCGCCGGGGGCCGTACGGCGGGCGCCCGTTAATACGGTGGCAGCCGTCCGGGCCGCCCTGTTAGCGTCGTAGCGCGCCCTCATCGGGTGCCGTCCGCCACCGGTGCCCTCCCGGCACCCCCGCTGGGCCCCGCGCCCTGGAAAGCAGTGTTGTATGCCCCGGCCCGAGCCGAGCGTGCCTCGTCACACCGTGAGCACGTCCGGCAGCTGAACCCCCGGCGCCTCACCGCGCGCCCGCCGTGACCCAGGTGTCCCGGCCGCCGCGCGGTGCCGTGCGGTACCTTGCGGTGCCGTGCGGTGCTCTACCGGGGGTCCTCTCGCCGCACGCTCCGGTACGCCGGTTCGTCCGACCCGTACCCGTCCGTGCCCGGCGGCAGCCGGGGTGCCCTCGCGCACCCCTGCCCCGCCGTACCCATGGCCCGGGTGCCCGCCGGTCATCGCCTCCCCGAGTGCCGCTCGGCCTCCTGACGCTGTCATCGTCATGCCTTCAGCCAGGAGAGACCAGAGTGTCCGCCATGCCGCACCACCCTGACCCGGCCACCTCCCGCCCGACCCCGCCGCCGGTCCCCTTCGACTGTGTCCGCTGCGGAGCGACCACCGCCCCCGAACCCGGCGGGGCCCCGCGCGACCACTGCCCGAGATGTCTGCACTCCCGGCATCTGACCACCCCGCCGAACGGCGGCCCCACCGCGTGCGGCGCGCCGATGAGCCCCATCTCGATCGCCGTCGCGCACGCCGGGGAGCTGACGGTGATCCACCGGTGCGACGACTGCTCCGCGCTGACCTCCGCGCCCGTCCGCCCCGACGACAACCATCTCGTCGTCATGCGGGTGGCGGTACGACCCCTGGCCGCGCCGCCGTTCCCGCTGGAAGCCCTCGCCGGCTTCTGAGGCACCCACCCAGCACACCGACCACCGAAGGGAGACGACCCGTGCCACGCCGGGTGAGACGCATCGAGGAACCGGCCCGCCGCGAAGGCGGCTTCGGACCGCACCGGGGAGGACGGCGCGGGCGGACCCGTCCGCAGCGCCGCAAGGATGTCCTGCACGGGCGGGACGGCGAGCGCGGTGACGCGTTCCGCTGTGTGGGCTGCCGCCTCGACATACCGGTCGCGGCGCCCGGGACCGCGCACCGCAACCACTGCCCGCACTGTCTGGCCAGCCTGCATCTCGACGCGCGGGTGCCCGGCGACCGGGCCGCCGGCTGCCGGGGCCGGATGACCCCGCTCGGGCTGTCGGCCCGTCCGGACGGCGAATGGCTGATCATCCATCGCTGTCTGTCCTGCGACGGGTTGAGCGCCAACCGGATCGCAGGGGACGACAACCCGCTGTCCCTGATCCGGCTGGCGACCCGCCCGCTGACCGGCACCGATCTGCCGGTACGGACGCTGCTCGGCCTGTGACCCGGGGCCGGGGCGGCGGCCGTGCGCCGCCCCGGCCCTCATCGGCGCGGCCCGGCCGCCCGCCCCCGGGCCGCCGCCGGGATCTCTCCCGCGCGGTCGACCGCCGCCCTGGTGAGGACCGCCGAGGAGCCGGTCACCGCCCCGGCCGTCCCCGCCGCGCCCGTCCGGGTGCGTACGGTCCGCTCGCCGAGGAAGGCGTAGTCGCTCCGGTCGAAGATCCACTGTCGCTGTTCCCCGTGGGCGGTACGGGCGACGGCGATCCCCTCGCGCCCGGCGGCGTCGGTGGCCCGCTCGACCACCGTGACACCGGGGATCCTCGCGGCCGTACGGTAGAGCGCGGCGCTGACCTCCGGCGGCGCCCAGCTCTCGGCCAGCAGATCGCCGATGGTGGCGAACGCCTGCTGATCCGGGTCCTGGCCCCGGCCCCGGGTCCCGTGCCGGATCAGCCGCAGCAGGGCGTCCGGGTCGGTGGGGAGCGCGGCGACCAGCGCATGGGTCGGATCGTTCAGCGTCGCGCCCCGCGCCCCGGGCAGCGGCCGGCGCGCCCCGGTGGGGCTTTGGCCCCCGTACCGCGAGGGACTCCGTTCCAGCCGCTGGTCCGGCAGACCCTCCTCGCGCAGCAGCCCGGGGCGGCTGCCGTCCGCCGAGAGCCACACCCGCCGGGTCCGGGCGGGCGGTACGGTCACCGGTCCGCCCGCCGCGTCCCGTACGGAGTGGGCGACTTGGCTCTCGATGTACACGAACTGCCCCGCACGGACCACGGATGGTTCGCGGCCGGCGGCGGCGAGCGCGATCCGGTCGAGCAGCCCGCGCGCCCCGCCGCCGGGGACGGGACCTGCCGCCCACCCGCCTTCCCTGCCGGTGCCGGTGACCGGGCCGTCGGCGCTCGGTACGGCGAGTGCACCGAACGCCAGTGCGCAGGCCATGGCGGGCAGCAGCAGGCGCGGGGCCCGGCGGCCCGGACGGGGGACGCGCCGGGTGCGCGCGGCACGGGGCGCCGGGTCGGTGGCCCCGCGCAGTACCGCCTCCTTGAGCAGCCGTTCCCGTTCCGGCCGCAGCGCGGGTACGGGCGGCGGGGGCAGCGGTGGCTCCCCGGCCGGATCGGCGTCCCGCTCGGGCCGGGGGGACGAGCGGTATCCCGGGGTGATGTTCATCCGTGGTTCTCCTGGGGCGGCGGCGACCAGAGGACGGGGAGCCGCCCGGACACCGCTGTGTCCGGGCGCGGCTTGCTCGACGGGGCGGTTGCCCGGCTCCGGCCCGCCCCGGCCCGGGCGGCCCGGGACTCGGCGTCGGCGAGCCCCCGCAGCCGGGCACGGGCCCGGGACAGTCGTGAGCGCACGGTCCCCACCGGGACCCCCAGCGCCTGTGCCGCCGCCGCGTAGTCCAGACCCGCCCACACCACGAGGGTGAAGACCTCGCGGTCACGGCGGCGCAGCCGGGCCAGCGCGGTGTGTGCCGCCCGCAGTTGCTCGGCGTCGGCGAGATGGGTCACCAGATCGTCCGCGAAGTCGGGGACCGCGCCGCGCTCCGGGACCCGGGCGAGCGCGATCTCCCGCCGCCGCCGGGCGCGCGCGTTGCCCCGCATGACATTGGTGGCGATCCCGAGCAGCCAGGGGCGCAGGCTGCCCCCGTCGGCGCGGAGCCCGTCCCGGGCCCGCCAGGCCTCCAGAAAGGTCGCCGAGACCACGTCCTCGGCCTCCGCCCAGTCGCCCGTCACCCGCAGGGCATAGCGGTACAGCGACCGGGCATGGGCGTCGTACACCTCGCCCAGGGCGTCCCGGTCACCGTCGCGGAATCGATTCCTGATACATGGATCCACACCCGGTACTGTCCGCCGGGCGGCCCGGGTTCCGGTGATCCGCGCCACAGCACCGTCCCCCTGGGGTGTCACCCCGTACACGGCCCGGGTTCCGCCGCCGGACCGGCCGCCGTCCGGGGGAGAAGGGCCGGTGGGACGGCCGGGCCGCGTCCGTTCCCGGCCCGGCCCCTCCAGACTCGGCACACGGCGTCCCGTGCGGCACGACGCTCACCGCACGACCCCCACCGCATGACCCCGACCCCACGACCCCCACCGCACGACCCCACCGCATGACCCTCGCGAGTGAACCCGAAAGGCGGACCGGAACATGGGCTCCGACGAGCAGGACACCACCGGGCCGGTACTGGAACCGGAGGCGGCCGCGTTCGCCGCCGCCACGGCGAAACCGCCCTATCTGTACGAGCTTCCCGTCGAGGAGGGCCGTGCCGCCGTCGCCGAGGTGCAGTCCGGGACGATCGCCAAACCCGCCGTGGACGAGAACTGGGTGACCGTCGAGGGCGGCCCCACCGGCTCCGTCCGGGCCCGTGTCGTCCGGCCGGCGGGGGAGGACGGCCCCCTCCCCGTCATCCTCTACCTCCATGGCGCCGGCTGGGTCTTCGGCGACGCCCACACCCATGACCGTCTCGTCCGGGAACTCGCCGTCGGCGCCCGTGCCGCCGTCGTCTTCCCCGAGTACAGCCTCTCGCCCGAGGCCCGCTTCCCGGTCGCCCTCGAAGAGAACTACACCGTCGCCCGGTGGATCGTGCGCGAGGGCGCCGTCCGCAATCTGGACGCCTCCCGGCTCGCGGTCGCCGGTGACTCCGTCGGCGGCAACATGACCGCCGCCCTCACCCTGATGGCCAAGGAGCGCGGCGATGTCGCCCTCGCCCTCCAGGTGCTCTTCTACCCGGTGACGGACGCCTCCTTCGACACCCCTTCGTACCACCGTTTCGCCGAGGGCCACTTCCTCCGCCGGGACGCCATGAAGTGGTTCTGGGACCAGTACACGACCGACCCGGCCGAGCGGGCCCTCGTCACCGCCTCCCCACTGCGCGCCACCGGGGAGCAGCTGGCCGGGCTGCCCCCGGCTGTGGTCATCACCGCCGAGGCCGATGTCCTGCGCGACGAGGGCGAGGCCTACGCCAACAAGCTGCGCGCGGCGGGCGTCCCCGTCACCTCGGTCCGGGTGCAGGGCGTCATCCATGACTTCGTGATGCTCAACGCCCTGCGCACCACCCAGGGCGCACAGGCGGCGATCACCCTCGCCGTCACCGCGCTGCACCGCGCCCTCCACGACGGCTGACCCCGGTCGCGGATGGGCCGGGCCGACCGGGCGCCGCCCCCGTGCCCAGGTGGCACGGGGGCGGGGCGCGGGAGTCCGGGGAGGGTCAGCTCTTCAACAGGGTGTCGATGTGCTTGCGGACCTTGGCCTCGATCGCCTTCTGGCCCTTCTCCAGCGGGTGCGCCCGCTGCTGTCCGCCGGTGAGGCCGACCGGCCAGAACCATGATTCGTTGACGGTGCACAGCTCATGCCCGGACATCGTCTCCTGGACGGACACGTACTCCACCCCGGCCTGCTTCGCCCGGGCGGCGAGAACGAAGTCGAGCTTGGTGCCGAGCGCGTTCAGTGCGATCCGCTCCTTGTTCGACAGCCAGGAGCAGTCCTCCTCCTCGTCGGTGGCGGGGAAGAGACGGGGGTAGCCCACCACGACGACCGTGGCGTTCGGGGCCTTCTTCTGGATGCTCTCGTAGTGGCCCTTGAGTGTTCCGCTGAGCCTGAGCAGCTCCTTCTCGCCGTTCTCCACGGCGCCGCCCTTGCCGAGGCACGTGCCGCCGGGGACGAAGCACGACTCCAGGATGGTGGAGAAGCCCACGTCATTGCCGCCGAGGGAGAGCGTGACCACCCGCGGCTCCTTCGCGCCGGTGAGTCTGCCCAGGGCGGTCAGCTGGGGGATCTCCTTCTTGAACTCCTGTGTCAGCGCGGTGGTGAGCGCACCGGAGCAGGCGAAGTGCTCGACCGAGTCGACCGCCTTGTTGTTCTTGCCCAGCGTCACCGGCCAGGCCTTCAGGCTGCGGTGACAGCCCTTGCCGTCGATGTCGGTGCCCGCCACATAGGGCGGGTTGGCCTCACCCGAGGAGAAGGAGTCCCCGAGCGCCGCCAGTACCGTGGGGCGCGGGAAACGGACATTGTCGACGGCGAAGCCGCTCCCTTCGGGCGAGGTCTGCTGGACCCGGAAGGAGGCGATGCCCTTGCCGGTGACGGCGATCCGTACGATGCCGTTCCGGTCCGCGGGCTTCCGGGTCAGCTCCTTGCCCTTGAGGTCGTGGACGATGACGGAGACCGACCCGGGATTGTCGATGTAGCCGACATCCAGCGAGAAGCGGGTGACCGTCCGGCCGGTGCCGTCCATCTTCACAAACCGGCCCTCGACGGCGCCCTGGAACCGGGGGCTGCCGGAGAGTACGGGGGTGGTCGGGCTGGCGGTGTCGGTGGTGATGGAGGGAGTTCCACCGCCCCCGCCGGAGAAGACGATCCCGCGCTGCTTGTACTGCCGGGTGACCGCCGTGTCCTCCGGGAACTCCGAGAAGGTGATGACCTCCTCGGCCTCGGCGGCGGCCCGGGGCTCCGGCACCGGTGCGGCGGTCCGGCCGCCGACCGCCGTCGAGTCGCCGGCCACCGTCCGCGCCCCGGGTCCCGGAGCCGGTCCGTCCGTCGCCAGCGCGCTCTGAGCGGGCAGCCCCAGCGCCCCGATGAGCAGCGCGGTCCCCAGCCACACCGTTCCCTGATGGTTCCTCACGAAGGTGCTCCCCCCTGGCTCCGCCGTGATCAGGACGGAGCCCTGAACGGTCAGAAACGTGAGCAGCCTGGCACAGGGTGTCTCTGGGCGCAGGGTCGGAACGCGAATCCCTCCGGGGAATTTCGCCCCGGAGGGGGAGCCGGTGCTACAGCAATCGCCGGTAGGTACATACGACGAACGGGATGGGGCCGGAGATGCGGCGGTGGCGCCTTTCCGTCGTCGCTCACCACTCCCGGGTGGCGATCAGCTCCTCGGCGTCCGCGTCGGTGAACCCATAGGCCATCGCCACGGCCCAGAAGGACTCGCCTATCTCCTCGCGTGCGACGGTCTCGATCTCGCTGCCCGCCGCCTCGAACTCGGCCTCCAGCGCGTTGAACTCCTCCGTCGCCGCATGCGTCAGGACATACAGCGCCGTCAGATCGGCGGGGTGCTCGGCCTCGATCCGCTCGCACAGCCGCAGCAGGATCCCCCGGCCCCGGTCGAGGACCTCGTCGGGGAAGTACGGGTCCTCGTACAACAGCCCCAGAAAAGGGTACTCCGCCACGTCCCGGTGGGAGATCGCCACAGTCGCTCCTTGCCCCGGTGGGCCGCCGCCCCTGGTGTGCGGCGCGCTCCTTCCCGATGTCCCCGATGGTGCACCACCCCACTGACAGTGCCCCCGCCGGCCGCCCGGTCCGCTCCGGTCCCCTCCGGCCCGGTCCGCTCCGGCTCCTTCCGGGGGAACCCGGCCCGGCGCGCCGGAAAAGCCGGTTGCGGAACTCCGGTGGTTTCCTTGATCGTTCTCTTGGGGGTGCTCCCCGTGAGCGCCCCGCCCCTGCCCCCTGTCGAGAGGAACGACACCGTATGACGAGCCCCGGCCCCGCCCCGCACACCTCCGGCCACCAGGTGCGGCCGGCCACCCCCGAGGACATCCCCGCCGCCGTCCGGACCCTGGGGAGGGCGTTCGCCGACTACCCCTACACCCGGCATGTGATCGCCGCCGACGACCACGAGGAGCGGGTGCGCAAGCTCCAGGAGCTGTTCCTCACCCGCGTCGGGATGCCCTACGGCCGGGTCTGGGTGGCGGGTGAGGGCCGCGCCGTCGCCGTGTGGACCACCCCCGAGCGGGACCCGTCGCCGGGCTTCCTCGAAGCGGTTCCGCTCGTCGCTGAGCTGGCGGGGGACCGTGCCACCGCCTACGAGGAGATGGAGAAGGCCGCCGAGGCCCACCGTCCCCAGGAGCCCGTGTGGTTTCTCGCGACGGTGGCGGTGGACCCCGAGGCGCAGGGCCGGGGACTGGGCGGCGCGGTGATCCGGCCCGGTCTGGAGGAGGCCGACCGCACCGGGTACCCCGCCTTCCTGGAGACCGCGACCGAGGCCAATGTCCGTCTCTACCGGCGGCTCGGCTTCACGGTCACGGCGGAGCTGCCCGGCATCGACGGCGGGCCCCGCACCTGGTGCATGCGCCGCGAGCCCGGCGCCACCGGCTGACCGTCCCCTCGGGCCGCGCCGACGGCCCCTGGACCTCCTGAACCGACGCGCCCGGGGCGCGGGACCGGCGGCGCCGCCGCACCGGTCCCGCGCCCCGCTTTTTGTTTCCTTTCCGGGAACCGCCGTCGCCGGGAGGTGTACGGCGAGCCATGCGGGGAAGCCGCCGTAACGGAGGCGATAAACATGGTTCCGCTGCTTGTGGTTCTTCTGCTGGCACTTCTTCTCTTCGGTGCGGGATTCGCCATGGAGGCCCTGTGGTGGGTCGCCGTGATCGTGCTCGCCGTCTGGCTGCTCGGCTTTGTCATGCGCTCCGGCGCCAACGCCGGTGGCCCGCGAAGCCGCTGGTACCGCTGGTAGACCGGCGGTATCGACATCCTTGCCGGACCCTGTGCGAACCGGGCGCGAGGCGCGTTTCCGCGCCCGGTTCGCAGGGTCCCGCGCGCTCAATGAGAAAGGATCTCCTCATCATGGAACGGAATTCCTGGAATTACCCCGACACCGCCGGTCATCTGGCCGGTTCCGATCTGATCGGATTCTCCGTCGAGGCCGTGGACGGCGGTATCGGAAAGGTCGACAAGCACTCCGACGAGGTGGACTCCGCCTGTCTGGTGGTGGACACCGGCCCCTGGATCTTCGGCAAGCAGGTCATCATCCCCGCCGGTGCCGTCGTCCGTGTCGACCCCGACGACAGGAAGGTCCAGGTGGACCTGACGAAGGACCAGATCAAGGGCGCGCCCGAGTTCCACGGGGACGGCCACTACGGGGACGCGGACTACCACCACCGGCTGGGCGCCTACTACTGGCCGCCGCTCTGAGGGCCGGGGCGGTCCGTGGGGGTGTGCGCCGCGCCGTACTTCTACAGTCGTGTAGAAATAAGTGGGCGGTTGCGGTACGTTCCTGAACCGCCGCCGGTCCGACGCTCCCGGGCAGGGCCACGGCGTCCCACCGCACCGCCTGAATCCTGAAGGAGTGGACGCCACCATGGTGTTCAAACGACTGCTCGGCTCGCTCGGCGTGGGCGCGCCCACGGTGGACACGGTCCTGGACCCCGGACCCGTACTCCCCGGCTCCGACCTCACCGGACAGCTCCGGCTCACCGGGGGCGGCACCGCCTTCGACATCGAGCACATCACCCTGGAACTGGTCGCCGGGGTCGAGGCGGAGCACGAGGAGGGGGAGGTCGAGGGCATCGTCGCCTTCGAACGCCGCACCGTCGCCGAGGCGTTCCGCCTCGCCGAGGGGGAGCGGCGGACGCTGCCCTTCGCCCTCGCCCTGCCCTGGGAGACCCCCGTCACCGAGCTGTACGGGCAGCCCCTGGGCATCGTCCTCGGTGTACGCACCGAGATGGCCGTGGCGGGCTCCAGGGACCGGGGCGACCTCGACCCCCTCGCCGTCGGCCCGCTCCCGGCACAGGAGGCGATCCTGGACGCCTTCGGCCGGCTGGGCTTCGGCTTCCGCTCCGCCGACCTGGAGTACGGCCGCATCGGCGGCACCGGCCAGCGGCTCCCCTTCTATCAGGAGATCGAACTGGCGCCCGCCCCGCGGTACTCGGGGGTGATGAACGAGCTGGAGCTGACCTTCCTCGCCGGCCCGGACGGTCTGGAGGTCGTCCTGGAGGCCGACCGGGGCGGCGCGCTGCCCGGTTTCGGCGGCGATACGGTCCAGCGCTTCACCGTCGGCCAGGAGGGGATCCCCGGCGAGGAGTGGAACACCGTGGTCGAGGGCTGGCTGCGGCGGCTGACCGAGGGCCACTCCGACCCGTACGGCCACTCCGACCCGCACTCCGACCCGTACGGGCACGGCACCCCGTATCCCGGCCACCACGACGGCTCCCACGGGCACCACCGCTCCGGACCGGGTACGGGCACCATGGTCGCGGCGGGCGCGGCGGGGCTGGCCGTCGGTGTCGCGGCCGGTCTGGTCGCCGCCGAGGTCGTGGACGAGATCGGGGACGCCCTGGAGGAGGGCGACGAGGGCGGCGACGAGGGCTGAGCGCCCCTGTAGAAGGCCGCCGGGCGGCTCCGCTCACAGCGGGGTGGCGGCCTTCAGCACGAAGAAGAGGGTCACGGCGGCGTTCGCCGACGACAGCGCCGACACCGTCGCCCCGGCGGCGGCGGTCCACGCCGCCAGCCCCACCGCCGTCCTGACCGATGGCCAGCCCCGGGCGGCCGGGGCCGGACCCAGCAGCGCCGCCACCCTGCGCGGTACCGGCCCCGGTGCCGCCAGCCCGGCCAGGGTCGGCGAAGGGGTCCCCCGCGACACCAGGGCCGCCCTGCCGACCGCCCGCGCCATCACGGCCCGGCTGCCGATCCGGCCCGCCGCCTCCTCGTCCGCCCAGCGCTCCACGGTGTACGCCACCGCCGTGCGCAGCGGCAGCAGAAAGGGATTCGCCCGTGCCGCCAACAGCGCGACCAGGAGGAAGCGATGGTGACGGCGGGCCAGATGGGCCCGCTCATGGGCGAAGAGCGCCCTGCGCTCCGGCCCCGTCAGCGCGTTCAGCATCCCGGTGGACACCACCACCCGGCCCCGGGCGCCCCCGGGCAGCGCATAGGCGTACGGCACCCCGTCGGGGAGCACCGCCACCGGGGACACCGGCAGCCCGGCCAGTGCCCGCCAGGCCCGCCGCCGTACCCGATGGTGGTGCCACCAGCCCCGGCAGCCCGCGACGACCACGGCGAGCAGCAGCGGGATCGCGGCCGGCCCGGCGACCTCGTCGTACGGAACGGCCGCCCGTACCTCCGGGTCCGACCAGCCGTCCGGCAGCGGATTCCCCGGCAGTTGCGCCGTGCCCACCACCATCAGCAGGGCCAGACAGAGCGTGCTGCACACCGCCAGGACCCCCGCCGCGACCGTCAGCAGCCAGGTCGCCGCCCGCGGCTGCGGATGCTGCTCGGCCAGCCGGGCCACCGGCCACGCCGTCAGCGGCAGTACCAGCGGCAGTAGGACGAACACCCCCATGACGTGCTCAGCCCTCCGGCTCCTGTGCCCGCTCCAGCAGATCCCGCAGCAGACGCTCGTCGCCCGGCGGCAGCCCCGTGACAAACCGGGCCAGGACCGCCTCGCGGTCGCTCTCCCCGTCCAGGACCTTCCGCATCCGCAGGGCCGCCAGGCCCGCCGCGTCCGCGACCGGGGTCCAGACGAACGACCGTCCCGCGCGCTCGCGGGTCACCACTTCCTTGGCGAGCAGCCGCGTCAGAATGGTGATCACCGTGGTGTAGGCGAGAGACCCGCCGAGCCGGGCCCTGACCCACTCCGTGTCCACCGGTCCGGGCGCCGCCCGCAGCGCCGCCAGGACTTCGGCCTCCAGCTCGCCCTGGCCGCGTCGTCGCTCACGCATCCGTTCTCTCACCCCGTCTCCGCTCCTGTGCCCGCTTCCGTGGCCCGCTCCTGTGTGCGCCGCCGTCCCGACCGGCGGGGCGGTCCATCGTAGCCAGTCGGCCGTGTCCCCTCCCGCCCTGCGGCCTCCGCCCTGACGGCGGGGACGGGGGCGGCGCGGCGTCCGTCCGCCGGGCGGCAAGGGGTGCGGGTGCGCCGAACGGGTGAAGGGCCGCCGGGGTGTCAGGACGGTGACGGACCCCCTCCGGGCCCCTTCCGCCCTGCCCGGCAGGGGTCCCGTGCGGGGTCTCCCTCCAGCGCGGATCCGTCCGAGGTAAGGGAATTGCCAGGTTGCTCGCGTACTCTTCGATCCTTCCCCGGGTACACGGCCGGAGAGGGCCGCGTGATGAGTGGATGCGCGGCGGGCACATCGGATACATCTACATCGCGTACATCTCGTACGGCGAATTCGACGGAGAGCGAGCGATGATGACCAGCGAAGCGGGCGAGTCCACCCCCGGCAGCGGAAGCCTGAGAGAGCAGTACCAGGCCAGGTTCGCGGAGGAGTTGGAGCGGAACAAGTCCGAGCAGGAAGGCGTCCGGGACGAATTGGACCGGCTGGCCGGGCGGTTGCAGGAACTGGAGAAGGACCACGACTGGCTGGCGGGTATGCGGGTGGCGGCGCGGGACGGACAGTCGTCCGGCGGCGCCGGTACGGAGGCCGCTCCCGCCGCCGGGGCGGAGACGGCCGGGGAGCCCCCGGCGGAGGAGACCGCCGCTCCGGAGCCGGTGGCCGCGAAGTCCTCGGGCGGGACCACCGCGCGGGCCGGGGCGACCCCCCGCGCCGCGGTGCCGGAGCCGCGGCGTTCACGTGAGGCCGCGAAGCCCCGGAAGACGGCGGCCACCGGTACCACGGCCGCGAAGCCCAAGGCCAAGGCCAAGCCGGCGGCTCCGGCGGGCGGTGCGAAGGAGACCCCGGCACCCCGTCAGGGCGAGCGGAAGGTCACCCTGCGCACCGCGGTCCTGGAACTGCTGCGCGGCCACCGTGAGCCGAGGACGGCGCGGGAGGTGGCCGACGAGATCACCCGGACCCACCCGGAGCTGAAGACCAGCGTCCCGGTGGTGCGGGACGCGCTGAACGCGCATGTCGCCAAGGGGCTGGTGGAGCGCGAGGCCCGGCAGAAGTCGGTCTGGTACACGGCTGTCGGCGCCGCGGTGTCCGGTGCGGAGGATGCCGGGGCCGTCGAGGAGTCGGCGCGCACCGCGTCCGACGCCTGACTGCCACCGGCGGTGGCCGGGTTCCCGCGCGTGACCCGCGCCGGGACCCGGCCGCCGTCCCGTTTCCCCGCTGTCCGCCCGGCCCCGGCTGTCCTGTTGCCGCCGTCTTCCTGCCTTGTTTTTGCCCTGTCCCTGCCCTGTCCCTGCCGTGTGTCTGCCCCGCGGCGTCCTGCCGTGCCGTACCGCGCCGTCCTTGGTGAGGTCGAGCAGGAACCTCACTGCCATCGCTCTTCCTTCCGGCGCACAGGTCTGCCACCGGCCGGTGGGCCGGGGCACACCTTCCATCGCCCCCCTGACGACCCTTGAAGGATCTTGGCGGGAAATGCCGGACGGACACCGCGACGATGTCCGAAAGATCCAAAACCGGAGAGGAACCCCGCCACCGTCAGCGGCAGTTGTCGCCATCCGGGGAGCGGCGCAGGCCCGGACGGGTGTCGAGCGACCACATATGGGTGCAGCCGGGGCACTGGAGATGCAGGACCGGGCCCTTGTTGGAGATCAGATAGCGCCAGTGCTCACGGCAGTTGCGCCGGTCGGCGCAGGGCGCGCAGGAGCGTGCGTCGTCGCACGAGGGGCAGGCCACCCAGGCCCGGCGGGCGTCGTCCGCCTGCGGGTCAATGGGCAGCCGCACGGCCCGGCTCCTCTCCCGGCAGCACACCGGCGGCGACCAGCAGGTCATAGGTGCGCCGCTGGTCGGCGTCGAGGCCCGAGTAGAGCAGCGCGTACGCCTCGTCCTCCCCGCGCAGGACCGCCACCGGGTCCCAGTCCGGCCCGAGCGCGGCCATCACCGAGGCCCGGCGACGGGTCTCCTCCACGGTCAGGTCGATCATGAAGTCGGTCGTGGTGGGCGGGGTGTCGGGGGCTGTGTCCTGGTCCATCGTGAAACTTCCGAAAAGTAGTGAAGTGCTGGGGATGTTCCTTCCAGCTGTACCAGAGAGGTCCGGGGCCGAGGAAGGGTGACCTCTGTCTCGCCCCTGTCGCACCGGTCTCCCACCCTTCCCGTGGGATGTGGCATATGTCATGGATGTACGGAGCAACCGATATCGCCCCGCCCCATGCCCTCGGCCGGGCCGCTGCGCTGTGTCGCCGTCCGGACGCGCCGGGTGGCCGATTCGGGGTGGGTGGGGCCGTCCCGGCGCCGGGGCGGCCCCGTGGGGTCAGTACCATTCAGTGACAGGCGATCCGCCGCGCGGCATCCGCGCGAAGGCGGTCACCGGCCCCCCGGAGCCCTTGGGCCCCGGGACGCGGCGGGTGTCCGGCCCGGGGCGGGACGCCTGATGTGCGACGGGGGACGAGCGCAGACCGGGGCAGCCAGCGACAAGGAGATTTTCGTGCTTCCTTCATCCGGACACCGGGGCGGCGACGGCGAAGGCCGTCGCCGAATACACCCCGCACTCCTGGTCGCGGGTGTGGTGGGGCTCGGATTCGGGGGTCTGTATCTGACCGGTCTCCTCGCCTTCGACGGCGAGGTGCCCGCCGGGACCCGGGTGCACGGAGTGGACATCGGCGGCCTCGGCTCAGCCGCCGCCGAGCGGAAGCTGGAGCGCGAGCTGGGCCCCCGCTGGCCCGCCCCGGTCGAGGTCGGGATCGGCGACCGCACCGGCACCGTCGACGCCCGGGAGGCCGGATTCACCCTGGACAGCCGGGAGACCGTCGAGCGGGCCGCCCGCTCCGGCTCCGACCCGTTCACCGTGATCGGCAGGCTCTTCTCCTCCGGGGACCGCGAGATCGAGCCCGTCCAGCGGGTCGACGGCGCGAAGACCGAGGCGGCGGTCGCCGCCCTCGCCAAGAAGTACGACCGCACCGCCCGTGAGGGCGCCATCTCCTTCCGTGACGGGCGTGCCGTGCCCGTCCAGGCCCGCGTCGGCGAGCGGATCGACGCCGGTCCCGCCGCCGACGCGATCCGTACCGCCATGGCCGACGGCACCACCGACACCGTCGACCTCCCGGTCCGCCGTACCGAGCCCAAGGTCGGCGCCGCCGAGGTCAACCGCGCGATGGACGCCTTTGCCCGGCCCGCGATGTCCGCCCCCGTCACCGTCACCGTGGAGGACCGCTCCGCCACGATCACCCCGGCGGTGATCGGCCGGCATCTGACCATGAAGCCCGACAAGTCCGACCGGCTGGTGCCGAAGCTCGACGGGGCCGCGCTCCGCAAGGACCCGGCCGTCGAGCGCGCCCTCGACACCGTGATCGAGGAGCCCGTGGAGGGCACCCTCGGACTCCAGGGCGACCGGGTCGTGCTCGCGAGCGACGGCCGGTCCGGCCAGAAGGTCTCCGCCGACGGCCTGGAGCGCACCGTGACGCCCCTGCTGACCGGCGAGGGCACGGCGGCCCGTACCGCCGCGCTGCGCACCACCGAGGTCCGTCCCGCGCTCGACGCGAAGAGCTTTGACTCGCTCGGGCTGAAGGAGCGGATGTCGAGCTTCACGGTCGACTTCGACCCGGCCCCGTACCGCACCAAGAACATCGGCCGCGCGGTGGAGCTGATCAACGGCTCGCTGGTCAAGCCCGGTGAGGAGTGGAGCTTCAACCGCACGGTGGGGGAGCGGACCGAGGCCAACGGCTTCGTGGACGGCATCATCATCCAGGACGACCAGTACACCAAGGCCGCCGGCGGCGGTGTCTCCGCGGTCGCCACGACCATGTTCAACGCGGTCTTCTTCGCCGGGGTCAAGCCCGTGGAGTACGGCGCGCACTCCTTCTACATCGAGCGCTACCCGGAGGGCCGCGAGGCCACCGTCGCCTGGGGCAGCCTGGACCTGCGCTTCCTCAACGACTCCGGCAACTCCCTCTACATCGCCGCCAGCTCCACCGACTCCTCCGTCACCATCAGCTTCTACGGTTCAAAAAAGTATGACTCGGTGAAGGCGGTCAAGGGCCCCCGTACCGACGTCAAGGAGCCGGGCAAGCGCAAGGGTCCCGCGGAGAACTGCCTTCCGCAGACCCCGCTGGACGGCTTCAACGTCACCGTGGAGCGGGTCCTGTCCAACGACGGCGAGGAGGTCAAGCGGGAGGCCTTCAACACCCGCTATGTCCCCCGCGACGAGGTCACCTGCGAGAAGCCGATCACTCTGTGATCCCTGAGGGGTCCTGGTCCTTGAGGGGTCCCCTGAGGGATCCACGCGACCTGGGTCCACGGGGCCTACCCAGGGCTTTTTGAAGGATGCCGCCGCCCGCCGCCGGGAACCTCCCAGCGGCGGGCCCGCGCGTCGAACCGGCCGAGCAGCCGGTTGGCCGCCCCGGTGATCCGCAGCACGGGCCGGTGCCCCGGTCCGGTGGCGTTGAGCACCCCCGTACCGGGCGCGGATACGGGTGTGTGCAGCAGGACCACGGGGAGGCCGCCGAGCGCCCTGTCGTCGTACGGGGTGAAGAACTCCACCAGCGCCAGCCGCAGCGGCGCGTACACCGGCAGCAGAAAGCCCCGGGAGAGCGGTGGCTGGCTCTCCATGCGCAGCAGGCAGTCCACCGCCAGCACCGGCAGCAGCAGGCCCGCCGCCACCGCCGCCCCGTCCCCGGGGGTGAACTCGCCCGATCCGCCCCAGGAGTGCCGCCGTACCCCGGTGAGCGCGGTGAAGGGGCCGCTCAGCAGGATCGGGCCGCCGGGCTCCCGTGCCGGGTCCCGGCTGGGCAGGGCGGGCCGCCTCGGCAGCGGCAGCGGCGCGGGGGCGGGCGGGAGCGGTCCGATGTGCACGGTCGCCTCGGCGATCAGCTCCCGGGCGGCGGTCCCGGGGAAGTCCCGGCCCGGCGGCGCGGTGCCGATGGCGACCCGTACCGCGGCGGGGCTCCGGGACCCGGGACGCGCCGGGGGCCAAACGCCGACCCAGAGCGCGGGGGCCCGGTCCGGGGGCAGGGGGAGCGGACCCCGGGGGAAACGGACTCCGCTGAGGGCGACGACCGGGCCGGGCAGCAGGGCGAGCGCCGCCTCGGCGGCGCACTCCAGCCAGAGCACGGCCGGGACCGAGGGGCCGTCCCCGGTGCGGTGGCAGCCGGCCAGCGTCCGGGTCGCATCGGTCGGGACGGCGCGCCACACCTGCCGGTACGGGGTGGCTCCGGGGGTCTCGGTCAGCCGGAAGGCCCGTCCGGCGCGGTCACCGCCGGCCGGGGCCGCCTCGCGCGCGGGGGCGCCGCCACTGCCCATCCTCGGCTCCTCGCTCCATCGTATCGGGGGACCCTGCGGCGACGGGTTCCCGTCCGTCGTTGCCGAGCGATCGGTGTCTCATGCACGATTCCGCTATGGAGCCACTTCGGGATCATTTCTCGCACCGCGTCCACTACCTGGACACGGCCACCTACGGCCTGCCGACCGAGGCGGGGCACCAAGCCGCCCTCGCGGCCGAGCGGGACCGCGCCGCCGGACGGCTGGACCTCGCCGGGATGGACCGGGCCGTCGCCCGCTCACGGTCCGCCTTCGCCCGGCTGATGGGTCTGGACGAACACCGGGTCGCCATCGGCTCCCAGGTCGCCCCGGCGGTGGGCATGGTCGCCGCCGGAGTGCGGCCGGGGACCCGGGTCCTGCTGGCGGAGGGCGACTTCACCTCCCTCCTCTTCCCCTTCCTGGCGGCGGAGGAGCGGGGGGTGCGCACCGAGACCGTGCCCCTGGACCGCCTCCCCGACGCCATCGGCCCCGGTACGGGTCTGGTGGCCGTCTCCGCCGTCCAGTCCGCCGACGGGGCGCTCGCCCCGCTCGACGCGATCCTCGACGCCGCCGCGGCGCACGGCGCCCGGGTCCTGGTGGACGCGACCCAGGCGGCGGGGTGGCTGCCGCTGCCCGCCGACCGGATCGACCTGCTGGTCTGCGGCGGCTACAAGTGGCTGCTCGCGCCCCGGGGCACCGCCTTCCTC
This sequence comes from Streptomyces sp. NPDC000594, assembly GCF_040299965.1. Taxonomy (NCBI): domain Bacteria; kingdom Bacillati; phylum Actinomycetota; class Actinomycetes; order Kitasatosporales; family Streptomycetaceae; genus Streptomyces; species Streptomyces sp. NPDC000594. Next base: position 736,613 of record NZ_JBEPCY010000001.1, read on the forward strand.
GCGGGTACGGAGGAGGCCCTGTCCGAGGTGCCCGCCGCGGGCGCCAACTGGTACGCCGGGAAGGAGCCCTGGAACAGCATCTACGGCACCCCGCTCCGGCTCGCCGACGACGCCCGCCGGCTGGATGTCTCCCCGGCCTGGTCCTCCTGGGCCGGACAGGCCCCGGCGCTGGAGTTCCTCGCCACCGTCGGGGTGTCCCGGATCCACGCCCATGACCTCGGCCTGGCCAACCGTTTCCGGGCGGGCCTCGGGCTGCCGCCGGGCGATTCCGCGATCGTCTCCCTGGACGCCCCCGCCGGAACCGCCGAACGGCTGGCCGCCCACGCGGTGGTGGCCTCGGTGCGCGGCGGCCGGCTGCGCTGTTCCTTCCATGTCTCCACGACGGAGGAGGACGTGGACCGGGCGCTCGACCTGCTCACCGGCTGACCGGCCGGCCGGGGGAGCCCGGCAGCCCGGCAGCCGCTGTCCGGGACGCCGGGGAGCGGCGGTACGGTACGCGGGCGGTCACGATGGGTTACGGGTGGTGGTGCCGGGCCCTGGCCGACGGCGCAGGGTCAGCGGCGTCCGGAGGCGCCGCGCCGGGCGCCGGACCTGGCTCCCCCGGCGGCCTTCGCACCTTTGCCGCCCTTGCCGCCCTTCGCTCCCTGGGCGCTCCTGGTGCCGCCGCTCCTGCCGCCCTGGGAGCCCTTGGCACCCTTGGTGGCGCCCGCCTTGCCCTTGGTCCTGGCCTTGGCCTCCGCGGGCTTCGGCTCATCGGGACGGCGGCCCCGGGTGCTGTTGACCGTCCGCCCCCGCACGATCCCGATGAAGTCCTCGACCAGATCCGTGGTCGCCTCCTCCGGCCAGGCGAGGGCGACCTGCGACTGGGGTGCGTCGGTGACCGGCCGGTAGGTGAGATCCCGGCGGTGGTGCAGCCGGGCGAGGGACTGCGGCACCAGGAGTACGCCCACCCCGGCCGCCACCAGCTCGATCGCGTCCGCCGTCGTCGCGGGGCGCTCGATCGCGGGCCGTCCCGGCGGGGTCTCCCAGCCGAGGGTGTCGTCCAGCGGATGGAAGACGACCTCATCGGCCAGCTCCCCGGCGGACACCTCCTCGACCGCCGTCACCGCGTGGTCCTTCGGGACCACGACCACCGTGGTCTCGGTGTACAGGGGGATCGCGCTGAAGAGCGTCCGGTCCACCGGCAGCCGGACCAGACCCGCGTCCGCGTCGCCCCGGCGCAGCAGCTCGGGGGCCTCGGCGGCGGGTACCTGGAGCAGCTCCAGCGGGATGTCCGGCCGCCGCTCCTTCCAGATCCGAACCCACTTGGCGGGGGTCACGCCCGGGGCATAGGCGAGCCGGAACGAGGAGGGGGAATCCGAGGCTTTCACAAGCTCAGATTACCGTGCGTGGTCAAAGGCGCCGTGCGTACTCGATATCCTGGACCACATGACCTCCCAGCAGAGCACCCAGTCCATGAAGCCCGCCACGGCGGCGAAGAAGCTGGGTGTGTACCTCGAAGCCACCCCCGCGGAGTTCCAGGAGGGGGTCGTCACCCGTGGCGAGCTGAACGCCCTCCAGGCCGATCCGCCCGCCTGGCTGCGCGAGCTGCGCGCCCAGGGCCCGCACCCGCGTCCGGTCGTCGCGGCGAAGCTCGGCGTCTCCATCTCCGGACTGGTCCGGGCCGGGTTCACCGAGCCCCTCACCACCGAGCAGATCGAGGCGCTGAAGCAGGAAGCGCCGGAGTGGCTCCAGAAGGAGCGCACCACCCAGGCCGAGGTCCGCAAGGAGTCGGTCCGCATCAAGGAGAAGAACAAGAAGCAGCAGGACGCCTGACCCGTCCTGCCCGGAGGGTGACCCGGACCGGGGTACGGACCCCGGCCCGGGCAACCGCCCGGGTGGCCGCCCAGGTGATGGCTTGGGCGACCGTGCCGGTGGGGCGGGCCCGACGGTCCCGGGCGTGACGGACCCGCGCGCACACGGACCGGCCCCGGATCAGACCAGCCGCCCCTCGCGGGCCACTACCCGGCCACCGCGGACCACCAGCAGGGGCAGCGGCCGGTCGACCACGGCCGCCGCCACCGATCCCGCCCGCACCAGCACGAAATCGGCCGGATCGCCGGGCGCGAGCCCGGAGACGGGCAGCCCCAGCAGCTCCGCCCCGCCCCGGGCCACCACGGCGTAGCACGCCTCCAGCTCTGCGTCGGTCCGCGCGTCCGTGCGGTAGGCCAGCAGATGGGCCCGGTTGATCATGTCCGCGTCGCCGAACGGGCTCCAGGCGTCCCGTACCCCGTCCGAGCCCGCGGCCACCCGCACCCCGTGCCGGGTGAGCGCCGCCGTCGGCAGGACCGGGTCCTTGCCCAGGGCGCAGGTGGTCAGCGCGATACCGGTCTCCGCCAGCAGCTCGGCCGTACGGTCCAGCTCCGGCCCCGCCAGCTCGGCGAGACAGAAGACATGGCTGATGGTGACCCGGCCGAAGAGCCCCGCCGCCGCCGTCCGCCGGGCGATCTCGGTGACCTGGCGCACCCCGTCGGGCCCGCCGTCGTGGAGATGGATGTCGAGCGGCACCCCATGGCGCAGCGCCGCCGCGAAGAGGAAATCCAGCTGGCCGTCGAGGTCCCGGTCGACCCCCAGCGGGTCCAGCCCGCCCAGGATGTCGGCGCCCTCGGTGAGGGACCGCTCCAGCAGCTCGGCGGTGCCGGGCCGGCTGACCAGACCGAGCTGCGGAAACGCCACGATCTGCACATCGAGCAGCCCGGCGCGCGCCTCGGCCGCCTCCCGTACCCCGTGCACCCCTGAGAGCCCGTGCACCGGGGAGACATCCACATGCGCCCGCCAGGCGCGGGTGCCCCGGGCCACCGCCTGATCCATCAGGGCGCCCGCCCGCTCGGCCACCGGTGCGGCGATCCGGGCCCGGGCCCGGACATCCCCGTCGATGAGGTCGCGCAGCGAGTGCGCGGGCTCCCTGCTCATCCAGGGGCCGCCCCAGGTGGTCTTGTCGGGGTGGATGTGCGCGTCCACGGGCGACGGCAGCGCGAGCGCGCCCGCCGCGTCCACGACCGTGGCCCCGGCGGGCGGCTCCGCCGGGTCGTACGCGGTGATACGGCCGTCCTCGACCAGCAGATCGCACTGCTGCCCGTCCGGGTTGCGAACGGCGGTGAACAGGACAGGGGGATGCTGGGCCATGGGCCGGTGGACTCCTCGGTAGTGCTCTTCCGATGGGCGTGGCCCGGCCGGACCGGGCCCATTCGATCATCGCAGACCGGTACCCGGGCCCGGTGGCCACGTCCGCCCATGCCGTCCGGGCCCCCGCCCCGGTCGGCACCACCGTGCCCGGTCGCACACCGCGCCCGTGTCGCCCGCACCGGCCGTCCACCACCCCCGGCGTCGTACACCTGTACGTTCCCTCCTCCGTCATCTTCCGTAGGACACACAGGAGTTCGGGGGCATCCAACCCCGCCCCTCTTGCGCCCCCGCCCGCTAGCGTCGTATTCCAGCTCCAGACGAACGGGGGGAAAGGTGCGTAACGAGGATCGGGAACCGCCACGGTGCCCGGGCGTGCGGCACGGCATGTCGACAGGGGCCGGTGTCGATGTCCAGCGAAGGCTGGAGGTACTGGTACGGGACTTCCGCAGCAGCCGGCCACCCATGCCGGTCGTCGTCCTCCACGCCGAGGACAGCGCCGACGAGGACCGGGTCGTCAGCCTGGTCGGGGAGTTGTACGCCGGGCACGACGCCCATGGGTCGCGCTCCGCCGTCGCCCCCCTCGAACGCGAGGGACCCACCGAGGTCCGCCGCGCCGCCGGACTCGTCCGCGACCTGGGTGACCCGGGGCGCTGGGACGGACGGCGCTCCCTCTACCGCCGCTACTCCTTCCCCCGGCTGCGCCTGGTCCGGGCCATCGAGGACGCCGTCGGCGAGCTGGGCCCCGACTGGCCCCGTACCCCCTCGGCGACCGGGGTCTCCCAGGCCCTGCCCGACCCCGCGCAGACCCTGCTCGACCAGCTCGCCCGGCAGCGCTGGCGCCCCCGGGGCGAGTCCCGGTGGAGCGCCCGGCTGAACCTCTTCGACATGGCGCACATCCTCCCCGCCAGCCTGGTGGCCGTCCTCGCCGCCCTGCTGGCCCGCACCGACTGGTCCATCGCCCTCGCCACCGGCGCCGGATTCCTGCTGCTGCTGCTCCTGCTCGACAATGTGCTGCCCGGCCGGGCCCCCATCTTCCTGTGGCTGCGCCGGGAGAGCCGGTGGTTCATGACCACGACCTTCCTCCGCGCCGCCTCGCCCGGCCGCCCGACCGATGTCTCGCTGCTGCGCCCGGTCCGCTCCTGGAACGCCATCGCCGCCCGCGCCCACGATGTCGCCGAGGCGCTGAGGACCGGCGACGACTTCCAGCTCCAGCTCTATGTCCTGGCCCTCTGCGAGGACCTGAGGGACAACCACCGCCGCTGGAGCTGGGATCTGCGGGGCTTCAAACGGCCCCGTCCGCCCGTGCTCTTCCTGCCCCGGGCCGACGCCGGGAACGGCGGCATCGAACTGATCAAGGCGGTCAGCGACGTCCGCAGCCGCCGCAGCGAACTCGACCCGCTGATGATCGTCGCCTCGGTACGGGTCGCCGATGTCGACCGGCTCCAGCGCAGCGCCATCTCCGAACCCGGCACCGCGCCCTGGAGCTGGTACCAGGAGTGGGGCCGCAGTCTGCGCGCCGGACAGTCGCCCAGCCGCGCCCTGTCGGAACTCCCCTGGGTGATCAAGGTGCCGCTGCCCAGCGGCCGCCTGGTCCCGCCCGCCGACGGCCAGCGCCACTGCGTCAAGGCCGTCTCCCGCCCCACCGCCGCCCGGGTGGTGTGGTCGCTGCACACCTTTGTCCTGGTGGTCGCCGTCCTGGTCGCCGGGGTCGGACTCCGTGCCGACGAGCTGAGGAAGGACTACTGCTCCGCCTCCCTCTTCACCGCCAACCGGGACACCGTACGGGCCCAGCGCGACTCCGCCCCCACCGAATGCATAGGGATCGCCACCGGGGATGTGCGGTTCGCCGACTGGCTGCCCGAGGGCGGCAAGGCCCCCCGCCGCGACCAGGTGCCCTGGACGGTGCGCGCGCTGGAGCAGCGCATCCGTACCGAGAACGCCAAGGTCCTCGCCGAACACCCCGGAAACTATGTCACCCTCGTCTACGCGGGCCCGCTCAGCGCCTCCAGCCGGGAACGCGCCTCGCCCGTCAAGGGCATAGAGGAACTGGCGGGGATCTCCCTGGCGCAGTCCGCCATCAACGACAACAACACCGTCCAGCTCCGGGTCCTGGTCGCCAACGGCGGCGTCGACATGCGCCACCAGGTGGCGATGGCCCATGCCATCGCCCGCTACGCCCGCGAGGACCGCACCGTCGTGGGGGTCGTCGGCGCCGGACGCGACCTCCGCTCCAGCCGGGAGACCGCCCGTATCCTCCAGGCGGCGGAGCTGCCCGTGGTCTCCGGCACCAACTCCGCCACCTATCTGCCCCGTGAGTTCGCCAACTGGTTCAGCCTGGCGGCCACCGACGAGTGGCAGGTCGAGCAGTTGGGTCTGATCGCCCGGCAGCTGCGCACGGCGAAGAAGCGCCAGTACGCCCTGGTCCTCGCCCGCGACACCGAGAAGACCGACGACCTCTACACCGACGAGCAGGCCAAGTACGGCGAGACCATGCTGCGGAAGAGGGGCTTCTCCCTGCTGCCGGAGCGTCGCTACGAGGTCAAACTCGGGCGCCCGGCGCTGGAGGTGCACACCGAGCGGTTCTGCCGGGGCGGCCGGATCCCCTCGGTGATCTACTTCGCGGGCCGGGTCGAGGACGTTCCCCCGCTGATGAGCCATCTCAATACGGAGGAGGGCTGCGCCCGCCGGCAGATCTCGATCCTCACCGGGGACGACCTCTCGAAGGCCGACTTCTCGGACGACGGGCAGGGGGTGACCGCCGGCATCACCCTCTACCACGCGGCGCTGGCCCGGCTGGCGCCGGAGCGGACCACGCTCTTCTACCGCAATGCCGCCAAGCATCTGCGGACCCTGGGCATGCGGTCCCCGGTGAACCCGGCGAACCCCGCCCTGGCGAGCGGGCAGACCGCCCTCGCCCATGACGCCGCCCAGGCGCTCTACCGCGCGGCCAGCCGGGGCGGCAAACCGCAGCGCCGGGCGGCGACCTGGGTGAATCTGCGGACCGTACGACTGTGGGGCATGGCCACGGGCACCATCGACTTCACCGGTGCCCATCCCTACCGCGACCGCCGGGGCCACAGCATCGTCCTCAACCAGGTCCGGGGGGCGGACGACGGGGCGCCGCTCACCCGGGTCCTCTGCGACCGTTCGGCCGGGGACGCCCGCCCGCTGACGGTCGGGCAGTGCCGTATCGGCGGCTCCGGCTGACCCCTCGCGGGGGGGGGGGGGCGGCGGGCCGCGGCCGGCGGGGGCGGCGCGCCCCCCCCCCCCGCCCCCGCGGCGGGCGCCGGAGGCCGCGGGCGGGGCGCGGCGGGGGGGGGGCCCCCGCCCC